>CAZFJR010000036.1:13313-22687 GCA_964519235.1 uncultured Salinivenus sp.
TGGCCTCGTCGAGAAAAAGCTGGCGGTGCGGGAAGGGAATCTCGATGTCGGCCTCGCGGAGCGTCTCGCGTACTTTCTCGGTGTACTCCCAGCGCATGGGCACTTCCTGGCCCGGGTCGCGGATGTAGAACCGCAACGACATGTCGACGCTCGAGTCGCCCATCTCCGTGACCACCACTGTCGGCGAGGGCTCCGCGAGGATGCGGTCGTCGCCCTCCACAATGGGGAGCAGCACCTTGCGCGCCTCTTCTGGGCGCTCCTTGTAGGCAATGCCGAACGGAATGTCGAGGCGTATCACGTTGCGCTTCGTGTGGTTCATGACGCGCTGCGTAATCATTTCCGTGTTCGGCAACACCATGATCCGGTTGCGCACGGTGCGGAGGCGTGTGGAGCGGAGCGTAATCTCGTCCACCTGGCCGTACTGGTCGTCGATCTCGATGTAGTCGCCCACCCGGAAGGGCTTGTCCACGAGCACCGTAACGCCCGCGATGAAGTTCTCCAGCGAGTCCCGCGCGGCAAAACCGGCCACAATGCCCGCGATGCCGAGGCCGCCGAGGAGCACCGTCACGTCCACGCCGAACTGGTCGAGGACCACGGTGCCGATAAAGAAGAAGGCCACCACCCGGAACGTCTTGAGGAGCAGGCTCTGGAGGCCCGGCTCGATGCTTTCGGCGCGGTCCAGGGTTTGTTCGAGGGTGATCGAGAGGAGCCGGTAGATGACGTAGAGCAGCAGGAACGCGGCCAGTGCCTGCAGTCCTCGCTCGGTAAAGAGACCGAAGAGGTAAAAAGCCCCGTCTGCGAGATGGGTATAGAGCCCGTCCCAGTTTCCTTCAAAGAACAGGCGGATTGCTTCACTGAACGCATTGCTGAATCGGTCGACGGCCTGATCGACCGAGTTTGTGTCGCTCGCGGTGGTGTCCTGCGGAGGCTGAACCCCCTGAGCGACAGACTGAGTGGATGCCATTACGCCAGACAGAAAGGGTGTGCGGGAACGGCGTTGCGGCTACTGAGCGTGCAGGCGGGCCGCTTCCAAGGTGTTTTTCAAGAGCATGGCCCGAGTCATGAGTCCCACGCCGCCCGGGACCGGCGTGATCCGGGAAGCCTTGGGCCGTACGTCCTCAAAGTCAACGTCCCCCACCAGTCGGTAGCCGCGATCGGCCGAAGGGTCGTCCACGCGGTTGATGCCCACGTCGATCACAACCGCGTCCTCTTTCACCATCGTGCCATCGATAAAAGCGGCCTGCCCCGCGGCGGCCACGAGCAGGTCGGCGCGGCGGGTGTGTGCGGCCAGGTCGCGCGTGCGGCTGTGGCAAACGGTGACCGTGGCGTTGGCGGTGCGGCGCAGCAGGAGGGTGGCGAGCGGCTTGCCGACGATGTTGGAGCGCCCCACAATGACGGCGTCCATGCCCTCAGGGTCGATGCCGGAGCGCGATAGCATTTCCATGATGCCGTAGGGCGTAGCGGGCACAAAGCGAGGGGTCCCGCGGAGCAGTCGGCCCAGGTTCTCCGGGTGAAAGCCGTCTACGTCTTTGGACGGGTCAACGGCGTCGATCGCCGCGTGTGCGTCCATGTGGTCGGGGAGGGGCAACTGCACCAGAATGCCGTCCACCGACGGAGCGGCATTTAGGTCGTGCACCAACTCCAGGAGGGCGTCCTGTGACGTATCGGCGTCGAGGTGGTGCGTGTCGGTCCCGATGCCTACTTCCGCGGCGTCTTTTTCCTTGCCGCGGACGTACGCCTCGGAGGCAGGGTTGTCGCCCACGAGCACCGCGGAGAGGAAGGGGGCGCGGTGGCCCTCGTCGGTCCATGCCTGAATATCGGAGCGCACCTCGTCGCGGATGGCCTGGGCCAGCTCGCGGCCGTCGATGATGTCGGGATCGGAAGCGGCAGTCATAGTAGGGGGAAGGGAAACGGTGTGAAGGTTATTCCGGGGCTATTGCCGTTTGCTCTCTCAACCCATTCGGTTCGCTGAAGGACTGAGAAAACTTTCTCTGTCTTGCGTTGGGGGGGCTGGCGTGGCCCAAAATGGGCGAAAAGGTCAAGGCTGTGAAGAAAACGGCTGACGGGCCCCTGGACTCCACAGCCTGAAGACTACTCTCTGCTCGGGGCGCCGAAATCATCGAAACTCACTCGCGTTCTCGTTCGAACACCGGTGAGTTCGGTCGTTTCGTCCTCTGCCCTGTCCGAGGTGTCGTTTCCTTCAAGGCGCCGAGTCTTCCACGCAGTGTAGCTCGTCGGATCTCCAACCCGACGGCCGAACGCCAATCCTGTTGGAGTGAAAAGCAGCGACCGCATCCGTGTGGCGCATCGAAACGGTCACAATCTACAAAGGATCTGCCCTCGCTCAAACGCCCACGGACGAAGACTCTGGGACAATTTGCATCTCGAAGTTGCGGGGGGAACACAACGGAAAACCGTGCGGTTGCAGGCTGCGCTTTCCGGCGGTACACACCGATGCAACCGCCGTTCGCTGACGGGTTAAACCTTCTGAGAAGCCATCATGAACGGACATGAGTATCGGGTCGGCATCCTTGGCGCCACCGGCGCTGTCGGCCAAACATTTATTCGGCTGCTGAGCGATCACCCGTGGTTCACGGTGACCGCCGTGGCGGCTTCGGAGCGCTCGGCCGGAAAGCCCTACCGAGAAGCCGCCAACTGGCTCAGCGGCGCGCCGATCCCGGCCCCCGTCGCGTCCCTGGAGGTGCAGCGTACCGAGCCCGACGCGCTGGACTGCGACTTCGTGTTCTCCGCGCTCGACTCCTCGGTGGCGGGGGGCATCGAGCAAACCTTTGCGGAAGCGGGCGTGCCGGTGGTGTCGAACGCCAAAAACCATCGGCTGCACAAGCAGGTGCCGCTTCTCATTCCGGAGGTAAACCCCGAGCACCTGGCCCTGATCGACGCGCAATCCTGGGACGGGAGCGGCTTCATCGTCACCAACCCCAACTGCTCCACCACGGGTCTCATTTGCGGCCTTCACCCGCTTATGCAGGCATTCGAGGTAGAGGCGGTGCAGGTGACGATGCTGCAGGCCCTCTCCGGGGCCGGCTACCCGGGCGTGCCGTCGCTCGACGCGGTGGGCAACGTAATCCCGCACATCGGCGGGGAAGAAGACAAGCTGGCGACGGAGCCGCGCAAGATTCTCGGGACGCTGGACGGTGACCAAATTGCCCCGGCAAACCTGACCCTGAGTGCCCAGTGTACGCGCGTGCCGGTCCGTAACGGCCACCTGGCGTGCGCCTCGGTGCGCTTCCGCGGCGAGGTAGAGGCCGAGGCCGTGGCCGAGGCGCTTCGCCACTACGAAGCGCCGGCCGTCACCGAACCGCTGCCGAGCCGGCCCGACCCGTTCGTGCAGGTACTCGACGCCCCTGATGCCCCTCAGCCTCAGCGGCACGTGAAGGCAGGGGGCGGCATGACCGTCTCCGTGGGGCGTGTGCAGAACTGCCCCGTGAACGACGTGAAGTTCGTTCTCCTCTCGCACAACACAGTGCGCGGTGCCGCGGGCGGGGCTATCCTCAACGCCGAACTGCTGGCGTCGGAGGGCTACTTGGCCGAGGCGCGGGCCGACACCACGACGGAGCCCGCCGCAACTTAATCCGTCGCCTGCCAGATTCCACCCGCGCTCTCCACTCCTACGCTTTCCCTCCCCATGTCTTACCCCAACGTCCGCCGCGCCCAGCCCGCCGACCAAGATCCCGTAGGGGATCTATGGGCACAGCTTCTGGACGAGCAGGGCGAAGAAGAAGAGCGTTTCGAGGCCGCCGAAGATGCCCGCGACCGCTGGAACAACGACTTTCCGATGTGGCTCGACGACGAGACGTATCGGGTGTATGTGGCCGAGGTGGACGGCGACATCGCGGGCTTTGCGGCGGCGCACCGATGGGGACCGCCGCCCATCTACGCCGAAAGCTCGGAGGTCTACCTGGATGAGTTGTACGTGCGCCCCGACGACCGGCGCCAGGGACTGGGGACGCAGCTCGTGGCGGCGGTGCGCGACTGGACGGACCGCCTGGGCGCGCGCCGCGTGCGGTTGAGCGTGCTGGCTCACAACAAAGCCGGCCGTGCCTTTTGGGCACAGCAAGACGCCGAGCCTCTCACCATGACGCTCACCATCGAGCAGCAAGCGGCGGAGAGCGGCGAAAACGACGAAGGATCCAAAAAGATTGGGTTTTGACGGAACGCGCGCGTGACCTTTCCGTCACAGCAAGTGGCATTACGACGCGGGTGTAGCTCAGCGGCTAGAGCATCTGCTTGCCATGCAGAAGGTCGTGGGTTCGAATCCCATCACCCGCTCCACTTACTGTTAGGCGCTTTGAAGCCCCGCTTTCGTCGAGAAGGCGGGGCTTTGCTATTACAGGCCTTCGGACGTGCACCTAATTCTGGATAATCGCAAGTTGTGTCGATCCTTGCTAAAGCGATGCATCAATTTTTATTTTTGAAAAATCAAACAGTAACTCCCTCCCGTTAAATCTGCTAAATACGATGGCGTACGTCCCCATAGTCTGTCAGGATTGCGGGACTCTTGCCGTTACAGATCGTCTGATCGGAGGGGGAGGCGGGGCCCAAATTCACATAGAGAATGTTACTATGGGTAACGCCTGCCCTAAGTACGGCGGTGATATGAGCGTAATCGATGGGGCCTACGAGATGATGGACGATGCAGCGACCATGCTGCATAGCTCTGAGGCCGATGTCGAGGAGGTAAATGATCTGTTGACTATTCTTCGTCAGGCTCATGAAGAGAGCTGGTCTGCCGATGAGATAAGGACGGCAATTGAGGCGTCAGCTCCAACCTTTTCAGGGGTGACAGACTAGATTCCTGATGGAGTTGAGGAGCGTGGTACCATTCTTCTGGTCTTACTCACGCTTTTTCGGTTTGCCTGCCATTGGTACTATGAGCGAGAATCGTTAGAGCAAGACCGCAGACAACATCAGGAAGGAACGGAAGAGCAGCGAGAGTACCGCGAAGAAATAATCGAAGAGACAGCAAAGAACTCATCGGGGATTACTAGACAGCAAGCTCGCAAGATGATCAGGCGTATCATCAAGGAGCAGACTTCAAACTAGAAAATACGGTCTTCTCAGTCGAAGAGAAATATCTCCGGTACACCGGGGCATCATTGAATGCGGTTCTGAGCAGAGAGAATGAAATAGGCTAAGGTAATTGGAAGCCTACTGCCAGAACCAGCGCCAGCATCCCCACCGCCAGCGTCAGAAAAATGAGATCCCACCGAACCGTGATTGCAGCACCGCCGGACCGATCCGCGGCGGCGGCGTCACTGGAATGAACGGGGCATCCACTCATGGGGGCGAAGTAGGATAGAAAGTCCTTTCTAACGATGACGGGTCAACCGCTTCTGATCGAAAGAGGCAGCCCCAGAGAGCGCGGTTATGTGAAGAAGGACTGGGGTTCTGACTCAATCGAGCGCGAGCACCGATGAAGGTGCTCTAGCTAGAGGACGAACTACACGTGGCCGGGGAAATCAGGCACGAGGTCCGAGCGCTCCTTCTCCTCCTCGCAGAAGAACCGGACCTCTCCGTCTTGGTCGACGATCCAGAGCTCGTCGGCGCCGGCCTCCCGGTAGAGTGCACGCTTCTCGTGCATCTCGTCCATTGTGTTGGCGTCGCTCATCACCTCGACGCAGATCTCAGGAGCGAGCGTCGGCGGGTCGCCTGTCTCCGTCATCTCGGAAAACCGATCGGTGGAGGCCCAAGCGGCATCGACCTGTTTGGTCCCCGCGCTCGTACAGAGGGGAAGCTCGGGGAGGCCGCGTCCGCGTTCCGTATGCTCTCGAAGGAGGTCGAGGACGGCACCCTGCAGGTCGGAGTGAGACAGCGAATGGGGGCTCAAAACGATTTGGCCTCTCTGGTTGGTCTCGACTTTGTGGGGAAGCTCGCTAAGGAGCGGATCGCTCGTGATCTTCTGCCACCGCTCCTGCTGCTTCCTCGCTTCGGTGGTTGTGGTCGGCATGGGTACACCTCCTCTCGGTTATAGACACTGCGAAGAACGTCTCGGCCGGTGGAACTACTTGCCTGTATTCGCACGCTCTGCCTGGTGGGCGGTTTCCCCTCAACAGCCTGCACGGTCGTAGCGTCAAAGGACCGATGCGAAAGAAAGCACCCAGGATCCATTCCACATTTCCGTCAGCCGTGCACCGTCTCCAGCGACGGGCCGGCGGCGCGCACCGTGTCGCTCACCTGGTCGGCATACGCCTCAAAGTTGTCGGCAAAATCCCTCGCGAGCTCCCGGGCCTGCCGGTCGTAGGCCTGCGGGTCGTCCCACGTCTGCCGCGGGGTGAGGACGGCGTCGGGCACGCTGGGGACCCGGTCTGGGATGGAGAGGCCGAAAACGGAATCCCGAGTGCGGGGCACGTCCGCGAGCGTCCCGTCCAGGATGGCGTCCACCATGGCCCGTGTGTGGTCGAGCTCCATCCGCTGGCCCACGCCGTACGGGCCGCCCGTCATGCCCGTGTTCACGAGCCAGCAGTCCGTGTCGTGGCGCCGGATCTTTTGGCCCAGGAGGTCGGCGTAGACCGACGGGTCGCGCACCATGAACGGCTCGCCGAAGCAAGTGCTGAACGTGGCCTTCGGTTCGCTCACGCCGGCCTCCGTTCCGGCCACCTTGGCGGTGTAGCCGCTCAGGAAATGATACATGGCCTGCGCCGGGGTGAGCTCGGAGACGGGCGGCAGTACGCCGAACGCATCGTACGTGAGGAAGAGGACGTGCTCGGGGTGGGCGCCCTGCCCGTCCTCGGCGGTGTGGGGGAGGGTGGAGAGAGGATACGAGCCGCGCGTGTTCTGCGTGATCGCGTCGTCCGTGAAGTCCGGCTCGCGGGTGTCGTCGTCCAGGATCACGTTCTCCAGGATCGTCCCGAATTCCTTGGTCGTGGCGTGGATTTCGGGCTCGCTCTCGGGGGTGATGTCGATCATCTTCGCGTAGCAGCCGCCCTCGAAGTTGTAGATGCCCCGGTCGCTCCAGCCGTGCTCGTCGTCGCCAATGAGGGTGCGGCTCGCGTCGGCGGAGAGGGTCGTCTTGCCCGTCCCGCTGAGCCCAAAGAAGACCGCCGTGCGTCCGTCCTCGCCCTCGTTGGCCGAGCAGTGCATGGGGAGCACCCCCTCGTCCGTAAGGAGGTAATTGAGCACCGAGAAAATTGATTTCTTGATCTCTCCGCCGTAGTGGGTCCCGCCGATCAAGATCAGGCTCTGCCCGATGTCGACGAAGATGGCGGCCTCCGAATTCGTACCGTCGCGCTCCGGGTCGGCCTCAAACTCGCAGAGGTCGACAACCGTAAAACCGGGTGCGAACGAATCGGGCACGGGCCCTTCGGGCCGCACGAACATGTTGCGGGCGAACAGGCTGTGCCAGGCCTTCTCCGTGACGATGCGGACGGGGAGTCGGTACTCCTCGTCCCATCCGGCGTAGAGATCCTGCACGAAGAGGTCGCGGCCCTCGGCGTGTGTGGCCATGCGCTGGTGGAGGTGCGTGAAGGTGTCGCGGTCCGTAGGCTGGTTGACCGCGCCCCAGTTGATGGCGTCTGCCACCGCCTCGTCCCGCACGATGAACCGATCGTTTGGGCTGCGGCCGGTGTAGGGATCCGTTCGGGTGACCAGGGGCCCATTCGCCGCGAGGACGCCCTCGTCTCGGTCGAGCGCCTCCTCGTAGAGCCGCGGCGGCTTCAGGTTGTAGTGAACCGTGTCGGGGGAGAGGTCGAGACGTTGGAGGTGCGCGTGGATGCGGGGAGGGGCGGACATGTCGTCGAGGCAGCGTGGGTCAGCAGGTCGTGCGAGAAGAGAAACCGCCGAAGATCCTTTTCGCGGCGGCCAGGCGTGGAAGCGCTTTCAAGTGAACGCTTTCATCCTAAGAGTTCCGGCACGGAATTGCCATGAACAATGCGTGGTGCGGGCCGAAACCCGGAAGGCCCCGCTGGGTGTGGCCGTATATTTCACGAGTTCGTTGAGAATCTGCACCGATCCGTCTTGTTCGCGTACCGCGGCGCACCATGCTTTCCCTTCCGTCTTCGTCTTGGACTGCGGCCGTCCGAGGGCTGTTGTACCACGACCCGGCTGTGGTGGGCGGCGTGGCGGTGGCGCTTCTGCTGGGGACCTACGGCCTTTTCGGAATGGCGGTGGATCTTCCGCTCGTCGTGGCCGGGTTCTGCGCCACCACACTCGTCTACGCTGTGGACCGGGGCTGGAGGGTGCCCGCCGAAGACCGGACGAACCGGCCCCGGCGGGTGGCCTGGGTGGAGGGGCACAAGGGCTGGCTTAGGGGGGAGGCGGGCCTTCTGGTTGCACTCGGGGGGGCGATGGTGCCCGCGCTGGAGCCGCGGACGCTCGTTGGGGCGGGCGCGCTTGGAGCGGTCGCGATGCTTCAGGTAGCGCCCGGACGCTCCGGCCGCGCAGGCCTCACAGGATTGCCGAAGCCCCTCGTCATTGCAGCCACCTGGGCGGTGGGCGGCGGCCTCCTGCCGCTGGTGGAGGCGGGGCGGCCCCTTGGGCTCGACGCAGCACTGTTCGGCGGGTATCGGTTTCTCTTCATTCTTCCCAACCTGCTGCTGGCCGACTGGGCCGACCGAGCGGGCGATGCCGCCGCCGGCCTCGCGCCGTGGACGACAGGGTGGACCGCCGGGCAGGTGCGGCGCCTGGCCACGGGGCTGCTCCTCGGGGCGGCTCTGCTGGCGGCCGTGTGGGGCGCCCGCACCCCCCATCCGGTGCTGCTGTCCATGGACGCCTGGGGGCTGCTTCTGATGCTGGCGGTGGTGTGGCGGCGTCCTGCCCCGCATCCGCGAAGTGCCCTGCTGGCGGACCTCGTGGTGGCCTGGCCCGTGGTGCCGGCCCTGGGCGCCTGGATGATCGTCTGACGAAGGCGCTCGCCGACTGGAACCTCAGCCCGCGCCGGTGTATGAGGTGCACGGCGCGGCGCCTGGGTCTCACAGCCGCGCTCTTCTCCGTACGCTTTCCACCAGCTTCTCGCCCGCGCATGTCCGACGCTGATTCTTCGCATCCCTCGCTTCGTCCCGAACGGGAGGGGGGCACCATCGAAGATTTTACCCGCATCGAAGACCTCTCAGCGCACGTCGACGAGACGGTGACCCTGAAGGGGTGGCTCCACAACCAGCGCGGCTCCGGAGGGATCAAGTTCCTCATCCTGCGCGATGGCTCCGGCTTTGTGCAGTGCGTCGTCCCGCAGGACGCGGTCGACGAAGAGAGCTGGGCCGTGGCCGACGACGTGCGGCAGGAGTCCGCCCTCGAAATCACCGGCACTGTAAGCGCCGACGAGCGAGCGCCGGGGGGCTACGAGTTGCAGGTGGATCGCATCGATCGGATCGGGGAGTCGGGCGACTATCCCGTCACGCCGAAGGAGCACGGCATCGACT
>CAZFJR010000037.1:0-6874 GCA_964519235.1 uncultured Salinivenus sp.
TCTCCGCCTCGTTCACCGGCATGATGCGGCTGCGCGTCTCGTTGTCCGGCGCGTGGAGGGACACCGCCAGGTTGGTGCGGAGCTGGTCGTCGGCCAGGTCCTTGATGCGGCGGGCAAGGCCGACGGTGGAGACGGTGATTTTCTGGGCCGACAGGTTGAGGCTGTCCTCGTCGGTGAGGATGTCGATGCTGTCGAGGACCGCGTCGTAGTTGAGCAGGGGCTCGCCCATGCCCATGAACACGACGTTCGTGACGGGCCGCCCGAAGCACTCGTGCGCCACCTCGTTCATGTGCCACACCTGGTCGAAGATGGCCCCGGGCGTCAGGTTCTCGCGGAAGCCCATGAGGCCGGTGGCGCAGAACTCGCACCCCATGGCGCACCCGACCTCGCTCGACACGCACACCGTGAGGCGGCGCGCCTCGCCTCGCTCGTCGATGTCCGGGATGAGCACCGTCTCCGCCTCGCGCCCCGATGGGAGCTCGAAGAGGGCCTTTACGGTCTGATCCGCCGCCTGCTGCTGCTCGACGATCTCGATGTCCTCCACCGTCGCGTCTCGCTGCAGGCCGCGGCGCATCCGCTTCGGCAGGTTCGACATCCGATCGAAGTCGGACACGCCCTTCCCGTAAATCCAGTTGAAGAGCTGGTCGCCGCGGTAGCGGGGCACCCCGTGCGCGGCCACAAACTCCTTCAGGGCCGCGCGGTCCATGGTCTTCAGGTCCACGCGGTCTCCGGTGGTGCCAACGGTATGGGAAGCAGTCTTGACATCAGGCATATCAAAGGTACGAACGCCGGTGCTTCGGAACTCGTTTCAGGGCACGCGTCTCGCCACCGTTTATCCAGCGGTCATTAAGGGCGCAAACTCAAAGAGAATCCAGACGACGAGCAGGCTTCCGACAATCGTGAGCAGAACGTGGACCCACTTCCGGGCTGTCAGAACCATGACCCCAAACGGGATGCCGAGAATGAGCCCATTTATGAAGGTGTATCCCACTCCCCCCAGGAGCGTCGCGTCTCCCATTCCCGTCGAGACCTTCCAGATGAATAAAGTGACACTCATCGAGAACCAGTAGAGAATGGAAATGCCGAAAAAGGAGCGGCGGTGCGCCGGAGAGAAATAGAAGTCTTCCAGGTCGACGAGGCCCGGGTCATCCGTCTCGGGGGGGCCATCCAGTTCTGGCAGCGCAAAGGCACAGAGCAGGTACAGACAGAGCGACGTAAAGAGAATCAGCAGGAAGGCCACCGGCTGGGTCCATACGTCCGCCTGCAAGAACCGGTACAGTCCCCACCACGCCCCCACGACCATCAGGATGGCCGCGAGCGCCCATGTTAGCGGCAGCCAGTGCCAGCGCACCGGCTGGTCGGGGTGGAGGAGGTCCCGAACGCTTTTCGCGAGGTCGGTCACCCCGAGGCCTACGATGATCGAGACCAGCACCGTGAGGTATTCGAGTTGCGACATCAACCGGCGCTCGATCTGTGGAATGGAAAGTGATGAGGCGCCTCAACCCCCGTCAGGCCTGCCGCAGCACCAGCCGGAGGGCGAACGCCGCGCCCGAGCCGGACCTTTCGGAAGTGACTCATGGAGAGCCGTCTCCAGCCTGTTATCCGCCCCCTCCACCTTCGAACCTTTCACCTTCCAACGTTCAACGTTCCAACCTTCCAACGAACGGACGAAAACATTCCCCCCGCTCGAAAATAGACCCATCTGTTATGCACACTCACTTTCCTTCGGCCTGTCCTCTCCATGATCCCGCTTCTCTCGCCCGACGACACTGCCCGCCTCGACGCCATCATGAGCCGGGGCGGCACCTTTAGCGACGAGGTCGACGCCACGGTCGACGACATCCTGGCGCGGGTGTCTGCAGAGGGCGACACAGCGCTGCTAGAGTTGACGGAAAAATACGACGGCGTGCGCCCCACCCCACTGAAGGTGCCGGCGTCGGACCTGGACGGAGCAGCCGAGGCCCTCGACGACGATCTTCGGGCGGCGCTCGAAGAGGCCGAAGCCAACATCCGTCGCTTCCACGAGAAGCAGGTGCGCGAGTCGTGGTTTACCGAAGACGGAGACGGCGTGGTGCTGGGGCAGCGCGTGGTGCCGATGGACCGGGCTGGTCTCTACGTGCCGGGGGGCACGGCCTTCTACCCGTCCAGCCTGCTCATGAACGCGATTCCTGCGCAGGTGGCGGGGGTAGAAGAGATCCACCTCGTCTCCCCCCCGCAGGAGGACGGCCGTCCCCACCCGCTCGTGCTGGCCACCGCCGCGCTCCTCGGGCTGGAGCACATTTACGCGGTTGGGGGCGCACAGGCCGTGGGGGCGCTGGCGTACGGCACCGACACGATTCCCGCGGTCGACACGATCGTGGGGCCGGGCAACGCGTATGTGGCTGCGGCGAAGAAAAAGGTGTTCGGGCACGTGGGAATCGATTCGGTGGCCGGCCCCAGCGAGATCGGCATCCTAGCCGACGCCACCGCCAACCCCGAGTTTGTGGCCGCCGACCTGCTCTCGCAAGCCGAGCACGACGAGCGCGCCTCCGCAATTCTCGTCACCCCCCACCGCCCGCTGGCTGAGGCAGTGCAAAGGGAGGTAAAAGCCCGCGTCCCGGATCTGCCGCGGGCCGACATTATTGAGCAGTCGCTCGTCAACTACGGCGCGTGCATCGTCCCCGATACGATGAGCGCCGCCATCGATCTGATGAACGACCTGGCCGTGGAGCACCTGGAGATCCACACGGACGATCCGTGGCAGACGATGACGCACATTCGGCACGCCGGGGCCATTTTCTTGGGCGAACACTCTTCGGAGCCGGTGGGCGACTACTTTGCTGGGCCCAACCACGTCCTCCCCACTGGCGGCACCGCCCGTCACGCTTCTGCACTGGGGGTAGACACGTTCGTGCGCACACAGTCGGTGCTCTCCTACACCGACGGGCGTCTCCGCAAAACGGGCCGGCACATCGCAACCCTCGCGGAAGCTGAAGAGCTACAGGCCCACGCCGACGCCATTCGTGCCCGCCTGAATCGGGGCACCGACTAGGCACGGCCACCCGCAGATGTCCCCAGCCCCGCATCCCAGAAAGCTTGAGTGTGGGCACCACGTCTCATCCCTGCGCCCCTTCGGTTCGAAAAAGCCGTGACGCCGGAGACATTGTGGGGCGCAGACGATACTTTTATACATCACCTTCCAAACTTTCCTCTCCCAGAGAGCCCGCCGGTTTTATGGCCGTGAACGCCACCTCGTCCTCCATCGACAACCTGCTTCAGCACATTCGTCCGGCCGTGCGGGAACGGAGCGAGTACGTGGTGGACATGCCGAGCGGCATCGACGTAAAACTCAACCAGAACGAGAGCCCGTTCGACCTCCCCGAGGATCTGAAGGACGAACTGCTCGATGCGTACCGGCAGGTGGAGATGAACCGGTACCCGACCGAGCAGCCAGACCAGCTGCGCCATGCTCTTGCCGAGCACGACGGTGTAGACCCCGGCTGCATCCTGGTGGGCAACGGATCGAACGAGATCACTTACACCTTCGGCCTTGCCTTCTTGGACCCCGGCGATCCGGTGGTCCTGCCACGGCCCATGTTCTCGCTCTACGAGAAGGTGGCCCGCCTGCAAGACGCCGACCTTACGATTGTCCCTCCACGTGAGGACTTTGGGTTCGACGCGGACGCCCTTGCGGACGCCGCGGCGGACACCGACGCCGCCCTCACGATCCTCACTACGCCCAACAACCCTACGGGCCTGGCCATGACGCTCGACGAGATCGAGCAGGTCGTGACGGCCAGCTCCGGGTTCGTGGTGGTGGACGAGGCCTACGTCGAGTTCAACCCGGAGGGGCCCGCCGTGGCGTTGCTCGACCGGCATCCCAACGTGCTTATCCTGCGCACCCTCTCGAAAGGCTTCGGGCTGGCAGGCGTGCGGTTGGGATACCTCATTGCCCACCCCCAGGTGGTGCGTGAGCTCATGAAGGCGCGCCTGCCGTTCATGGTCGACCGCTTTGCCGAGCAGACCGCCCTGGCGGTGCTCCGGCGACCCGGGCTCATCGAAGACCGCGTGCGGCGCCTGCAAGCCTCGATTGCGGATCTTACCGACGCGCTCCAGGCCATGGCCCCCGTGGACGTGGTGCCGTCCCAGGCCAACTTTGTCATCTTCACGACCCCAGCCCCGGCCGACGTCCTGCAGGACCGCCTGGCTGAGCGCGGCGTCCTGGTGCGCAACATGGGCGGGTACCCTGCACTGGACGGTTATCTGCGGGTGAGCGCAGGGACCGAGGCGGAGAACAACGCGTTTCTGGCTGCGTTGGAAACGTCGCTTTCGGAAATCCCCACGGGCACTGGCGCATAGCCCGGGAACCGGCGCGCGCCCTGGGGCAACGCCGCATGGCCCTTCTCGCTCGGGTGCCGGGACGCTTTCTTCGAACTCATTGAGATCCTGAGATTGCGATGGATTTAACTCGGGTAGACATTATCGGTCTCTCCACCAGCCCATCCAGCGGCGGCGCGTACGCCCTGGTGCTGGGAGAAGTCGAGGGTAATCGCCGCCTGCCAATCATCATCGGCGCGTTTGAGGCCCAGGCAATCGCGTTGGAACTGGAGAAGATTCAGCCGCCGCGCCCCATGACCCACGACCTGCTTCGCGATACCTTCGAGGCGGTGGACGTGGAGGTGACGGAGGTCGTCATCGATGAGCTTCGGGAGGGCACCTTCTTTGCCAAGATCCGCTACCGCCATAACGGCGAGGAGCACCAGCTCGACTCTCGCCCCAGCGACGCCGTGGCGCTTGCCGTGCGGGTGGACGCGCCCATCTTCGTGGCCCCCATGGTGCTGGATGAGGCCGGTATTGTCGCCGAGGACGAGTCGGACATTTCCTCGCTCGCCGAACAGGCCGAGGAAACCTCCGGCCCCGAGGAGGAGGAAATGGGCGGCACCGAGCTCGAGAAAATGCAGAAGAAGCTGGAAAAAGCTGTCGAGGAAGAAGATTACGAGCGCGCCGCCGAGCTGCGTGACGAAATTCAGCGGCTGGAGCAAGAGCAGCAGCAGAACCAGAACTAACGCCCCGCTCTTGCCCCGGACGAATCTGGCGAAGCCTTGAGGGATCTCCCCCGAGGCTTCGCTTTTTTTGTTGAGGCGTCCCGTCGGAACGCCCTTCACCACAAACTGCTCTTTCACCCACACGCACCCACGCCCACACGTCCCCGCATGCCATCGCCCGTTCAGACTGCCGTCCGCCGCGTCCCTCCTGACGATCTCGGCGCGTTTCCGGACCTTTTCGTCGACTACTGCACTCGATTCGACGCCGTGTCGGACTTCTACGCGGGCGACTGGCAAGACCGGGCGGCCCGACGGGAGGCATCCGACGCAGCCGCCCGGCGTCCTGCGGACCGCGATGAACTGGCGGACGTGCTGCTCGACCAGAACGAGCGCTGGGGCCTAAACGCAGCGACGCGGTCTCACATTGAGGCCCTGCGGGACCCGGAGAGCATCGCCATCGTGACGGGACAGCAGGTCGGGCTCTTCACGGGTCCGCTCTACACCCTCTACAAAACGATCACGACGCTCCAACTGGCCGAGGAGTGGGCCGAGCAGACGGGGCGGACGGTGGTGCCGGTGTTCTGGGTGGAGGGCGAGGACCACGATTTCGAGGAGATTGCGACGGCGCACGTCTTGCACCACAACGAGGTCGTTCCCCTCAGCTACGCCCCCGACGTGGGCGACAATCCCGGGGCCGTCGGGCGGCTCGCCCTCACCGACGCGATTGAGGATGTGCTGGGCCGGCTGGACGAGGCCCTGCCGCCCTCGGACTTCAAGCCCGGCCTGATGGAACGGGTGCGAGCCGCCTACCAGCCCGGCACGCGAATCGAGGATGCCTTCACCCGACTGATGCGCTCGCTATTTGAGGGCGACGGCCTCGTCTTCATCAACCCCGACGACACGCGCCTGAAGGCACTGAGCCGTCCCCTCTTCCGCCGCGAGCTGGAGGACCCCGAGACGCCCGCCGCCCGGATCGACGCCACCAGCCAGGCCCTCCGTGACCGGGGCTACCACACCCAGGTGACGGCCCGCCCCACCAACCTCTTCTGGCTGGAGGACGACGCCCGGCGGGCGATCGACCTCGGCGACGACGGCACCTTCCGGCTCCGCGGCACCGACCGCACATTTTCGCCCCCCGAACTGCTCGACCGCCTCGACGATGAGCCGGAGCGCTTCAGCCCCAACGTCGTCCTGCGCCCACTTATGCAGGACCACCTCCTCCCCACAGCGGCGTACGTGGCCGGTCCCGGCGAGGTCTCCTACTTCGCCCAGTACGGCGACGTGTACGACTGGGCGGGCCTCGACCGTCCCCTCATCCATCCGCGCGCAAGCGTCTCCCTGGTCGAGGGCAAGGTGCAGAAGGTGCTCGACAAGTACTCCCTCTCCGTCGCGGACTTCAGCGACAATCTGGAGACGCTTTTCCAGAACGTGGTGGTCGACACAATGGAGGTGGACGTGGACGCCCTCTTCTCGGAGGCACTGCCTCAGCTCCACCAGACCATCAATGCCCTGAAGCCGGAGGTCGAGGCGGTGGACCGGACGCTCGGCTCCTCGGCAGAAGCGGCCCGCGCCACAATCGTGGACGAGATGGAGGCGTTGAAGCAGAAGGTGGTGCGTGCCGAGAAGCGGCAGCAGGACGAGGTGCGGGCCCAACTCGAAAAGGCCCACGTCAACCTCCGTCCACACGGGACCCTCCAGGAGCGCACAATCACCGTCCTCTACTACCTGAACAAGTACAGCCCCACCCTGCTCAACAAGCTGCGGCACGCGCTCCGTCCCGACACCTCCGCGCACCAGGTGGTGGAGGTGTAGTGACGTTGCAAGGGCGAGAGGGGAAGCAGGTGGACATG
>CAZFJR010000037.1:6974-22465 GCA_964519235.1 uncultured Salinivenus sp.
ACGGCCCCAGACACACTATTCAGCCCGCTCATTGAGCACGCCATCGAGCTGTCGGCGCAGTGGCACGACGGCACCTACCGGAAGAGCGTGTGGCGCGACCCAGCCTTCGAGGTGCCGGAGGGAGAAGAGATTCAGATCCCAGTGATCGCGCACTTGGCCGCCGTCGCGTCCATCGTGCACCGGGCGGGGTGGGGCGAAACAGTGGTGGCCGCGGCGTACCTGCACGACGCGATTGAGGACATGAACGAGCACGGCCAACGCCTGCGGCGCAAGCAACTCCGAGACGCCGTGGGCGCAGAGGTGGCGCGGCTCGTGGCGGAGGTGTCGGAGCAGAAGCTGGACGACAACGGCGAGATGCGTCCCTGGCGCGACCGCAAGGACGACTACCTGGAGAGCATCCGCACGGGCCACCCCGAGGCGGTGGCCATTAGCCTGGCCGATAAGATCCACAACCTGTGGTCCATCACCCAGAGCCTGGAAGCAGGCGAAGACATCCTGTCGGCGCTCAGCGGCGACGCCGAGGCGCAGCGGTGGTTTCACCGGGCCGTGCTGGAGGCCTCGCGGGTGCACGACGACCCGCGCCTCGCGCCGATGCGGAATCGCCTCCAGACGGAGCTCGATCGGTTCGAGGCGGTCCTGGACCACGAGGAGTGACCGCAGAGGCGGCACCTCTCGCCAGGCTTCGGAAGCGTCCGGGTGGGGAAGAGTTGCCCCTCGATCCGTCCCCATTTCGCCTCTCTCCTCTCGCCCTTCTCCCTACCCCTCCGCCACCCGCACAATTCCGCGCACGAGCTCCATCAAATCCCCGCGCACCCGCTCGCTGACCTCCAGCACCTCGTCGTGGTCAAGGGCGCCCGCCGCCAGCCCCGCCGCCGGATTTGTGATCGTGGACAGGCCGAGCACCGTCATTCCCAGCTGATGCGCCTGGATTACCTCCGGTACCGTGCTCATCCCCACCGCGTCGGCCCCCAGGTGCGCCAGCGCCCGCACCTCCGCTTTCGTCTCGTAGCTCGGCCCCAGCGTCCAGGCGTAGGTGCCGCGCCGCGCGTCCAGCCCCAGGTCGAGCGCCACCTGCTCGGCCCGCGCCGTCCACGCCGGGTCGTAAAACGGCTCCGGCGCCACCCCGTCGTCGCTGCGCTCTCGGGCCGGCACCGCACCCGCCCCCACACTCGGGCTGGCAAACGCCATGTTGAGGTGGCCGGTGATGAACATGAGCGTGCCGGGGTCGAAGGTGCGGTTGATGCCGCCGGCCGAGTTGGTCACGAGCATGCGCTCGGCCCCCAGGGCGTGCACGAGCCGCACCGGCATCGCAATCTGCTGCACCGGGTATCCCTCGTAGAGATGCACGCGCCCCTGCACGAAGACGACACGGGTCCCCTCCAGTGTGCCAAAAACGAGCTGCCCGTGGTGCCCCTCCACGGTCGACTCGGGATAGCCGGGAATGTCGGGGGCCGGCACGACCGTCGTTTCGCTCGCCGCCTCCGCCAACCGCCCCAGGCCCGACCCCAAAATGAGCGCCATCTCGGGCGCTGTATCGATGCGGCGCCGCACTGCCGCGGCTGCAGCATCGAGGTCTTCGTCGTCGTACACGGTCGGGTCGGAGCGCATGACAGCGGCCGTCGAGTCGGGCATAGTCGAAGCAAAGTGAAGTTCAGCGGTACAGCGTCAGTCTTGAGTACAGCGTCAGTCTCGTTCAGGTGTATCCTTCTCGCCTCCTTCTTCGATTCTCATCCCGCCCGCAAGATCCGGTAGTTGCGCAGGCTCCACAGCAACTGCTCGGCCACCACGCGGATTGTTGTGGTGACGGGGATGGCCACCAGCATGCCCACGAGCCCGCCGAGCTGCGCGCCCACGAGCACCACGAACAGAATCACGAGTGGGTGGGTCTGCGCGGCCTGGGAGAAGATGAGGGGCTGAAGCAGCACGTTGTCGGCCAGTTGTGTGAGGGCCATGGCGAGGGCCACGCCGGGCACCAGCGCGGCATCGCCCGTCTGCGCGATGCCCACGAGCGTGCCGGCCAAAAATCCCAGGAACGGCCCGAAGTACGGGATGGTGTTGGCCAGTCCCGTGAAGATGCCGATGGCGATGGCTCCACGCAGGCCCACGATCCACAGGAGCCCCGATGCAATGACGGCCACGGCCGTTCCCTGCACCAGCAGCGCCCGGAAGTACCGCCCGATGTTCACCTCCACCTTGGCAAGAATGGAGAGCGTCACCTCAAAATAGCGATTGGGCACGAGCGACAGCAGACGCCGCCGAATTTTGAGTTCGTCCTTTAGCAGAAAAAATGCGACGAAGGGGACAATGACGACCGCGTAGACGATGTTCGTGAACACGGTAACGACGGAACTGACCGTTCGGGCCACCTGCTGCCCCTCAATCAGATCCCCTTGCAGAAGCGACTCGGCGAGCTGTCGGACATTCTTCTCCAGCACTCCTGGCTCCAGGGGCACAACGGGTTGCACCTGAGACTGCAGCAGGTTGGCCACGTACGCGGCGGTGTCCACGGTAATGAGCTGCGAGAGGTCCTGCACCTGACGCGTAACGAAGGGCACCACGGAGGTTACCACCACGGCCACCACGCCCAGCAGCGCCACAAACGAAAGCAGAATGGCGGGAACGCGGCCGACCCCCAGGGCCTGGATGCGATCGACGAGGGGCCGGAGCAGATAGGCCAGGATGCCTCCCACGGCCAGGTACAGCACGATGCCCGCAAAATACCACAGCCCCCATCCCGCCGCGGCCACAGTGCCCACCATCAACACAAACCGGAGCACCCGATCGAGCGTAAGGGCCGTGCCGCCGCGTCCAACAGGCCCGCGCCGCGCAGGCTGAGGCGCGAGGTCGCCCGCGGGGTTCTCGGCCAGGGCCCCGTCGTCTGCCGGCGCGTCCCCTTCATCGGCGTCGGCCTCCGTACGCAGGGCCTTGCGGGACGACGACGAAGAGGCGGGGGAGCCATCAGGCATGCAGTTGGACAGATGGTTGAACGAGGGACAGCCGAACGGGCGGCGACGTGGAGGGGACCTGGTTACGACATCTGGTCTTCCCTGCGCACTCCATTTTGCTCCAGTTCATCGAGGATTGGGCGGATGGTGTCGGACGAAAACCCGCGGCGACGCAGGTAGCGGTACATCTTTTGCCGGCGCCGGCGCGGATCGTCTTCCCCGGCCAGACGGGGCCAGCGCTTTTCGGCGTGGCCCCAGGCTGCCGCCGTGGCATTCACCTCCGCAAAGAGGTCGTCTACGGCCGCGTCCGCCAAGTGCCGGTCCACACCCCGCTCTTCCAGTTCCCGCCGGATGCGGACCGGGCCGTACTTTTTGCTAGCGAAACGGTTGTGGGCGTAGTCGTGCGCGTAGGCCTCGTCGTCAAGGTACTCCAGTTCGTAGAGGCGGGCCACCACGTCGTCAATCACCATGGGGGGCGCGTCCTCCCCGCGCAACTTGCGGCGCACCTCCTCCTCGGTGCGCGGCTTGTAGGCGAGATAGTCGAGGGCCGTTTGCTTGGCCTCGACATACTGTTCGTCTTGCTCAATTTTCCGAACCTCTTCGGCTCCGAGGGTTGTGCCCACCGCCAGGTGATGCTTGGCCACCAGGTCTTTGTGAATCCCAAACGCGAACTCCCCGTCGAGAAAAACAGACACTCGGTCGTTGTTGTGCACCTGTGTCTCTAGGCTCGTGATGGTGCCTTGGGGCGGCGCGTCGGACATGTTTGTGACTCCGTGTTCCGAAATGTGGTGGGTAACATGGGTAGCAGTTGTATGCCCGCCGCACTTCGTAGATTCTCGGCGGGCCTACTGAGGCGCGACGCATTGCTCTCCTTGTGCCTGCACGGCGACCTCCAGGGTGTCGAGGGCCACCGCCGTGGCAATGCCAAGCCCCCCGGTCACGTTGGAGACCGGTTCTCTGCGCTCCGGGTCGTCTCGGCTCCGGGCGAAGGCAGCAAACGCCGTGTCGCCACGCGTCAGAGTAACGGTTAGGTTGTGGCGTGGAAACGTTGAGGCACTGTCATCAACCGGCACGGCGTACACTCCCGTCCACGCGTGCTGCCCCCCGTCGCGCCGGAACCGGTCCCCCCGCCGCACGTCCACCGGCTCCAGAAAAAAATTCACCACGCGGGAGGTCGACTCGGTGGTATCAGGGTCGAGTTGGGGCCGCACCCAGTGCGTGGTGTCTGCCCCTGGGCCGATCGGGTCCGTTGGCCACCGCAGCGATACGTCGACCGGGTAGATGTAGGTCTGCTCAGCGGGAATATCGAGGGAGTCGCGGCGCAGCGAGTCGACCCGAACGGCCCGCACGGGGGCGGGGGGCACGTCCACGCACACTTTGTCCAAGCGAATAGGGGGCGGCGTTTTTCCTTGGGCCGTGGCCGTTTCCCCCTGCCAGCGCACCACGAGCCGCCAGGGCGCCCGTGCGGGCACGGGGTCGGCTTCCGCGTCGGGCACGTACCGACCAGGCCGCCGGGGGGACTCTTCGTACGGAATCGTTCGCCCCTTCAGCATCAGATCGACGCGTCCCCCGCGGGCGGCATTCTCTGTGGGCGTGCCCGGCGCGCCCAGGGGCTGCGCCTGGCGAAGCGTGACGGCCGGAAGTGCCTGGCCCGTTTTTAGAAACGCCTCCACCACGAGCGGCTGCCGTTCTGCCCGATCGGCAAAGTCGCACCCGCTCAGGACACTCATCAGCCCCACTGCCAGAAGCGCAAAAGCAGTCGCTCGCGCAAAATGGATGGACGTGGCGGCCGTGTCGTCGCGCATCTGCGTCGCGTTGGCAGGGTGCATAGAAGCGGCGAAGGGAGATGCAGGGGCCGGCTCTTAAAGAGGGCCCCACAGGGGTCTACAGCTCCATCTTTACCTCCAGGAGGGGGACAATGGGGAGGCCGCGCTGTCGATTCACGTTCACCCCTGTGTCTGTGGGGCGGTACGTCTGATCGAGAATATTGTCCCGGTTGGTCAGGTTAAACACATCTAGCGAGGCGGCCCAGTCGGTCGACAAAAACTGAAACTCGTAGCGGACCGTCAGGTCCAGGCGGAGGTAGGGCGGAAGCCGTCCGTTGTTGATTTCGGGCCGGTAGAGGTACGCCGTCGGCTCCGCAGCGGTCGGGTCGCCCAGACGATAGCGGGCCTCCGGCACCGTAACCGGATAGCCGCTTCGCATCTCTGCGGCCACCGTGGCACTCCACGCGCCGCCGTCCCACCCCAGAATGCTCCGCACGGAGACGGGTACATCGAGACTGGACGGGCGCCAGCGCTCTCCTGTAGACGTGCGGGCTGGGGCCTGCACGAAGGTGCGCCCCCCACTTACCGCAAACCGAGCGCGCCAGGGCCCGTGCTCAATCAGCGTGCTCACCTCCACCCCGAACGCCCGTTCCGCTCCGGCCGTGTACTGCCCCAGCAGCGCCCCCACCTCAATGCCCGGCCCTTCGATGCCTTCTTTTTCCTGAAAAACATCGGCGGGCACCAGCGTGTTGCGCGTGCCGCGCAGGTAGGCATCCACCTCCAGGCTCCAGCCGGGCCGGAGTTGCGTGTACGTGCCCAGGCCCACCTGTCCGCTCATGGCGGGCTCCACGCGGGTGCTCGACGGAACCCACCGGCTCGAGACCAGGTCGTACGCCAACGAATACCGATCGCGGAGGCGGTGCAGGTACTGCACGTGCACCCCTGCGCTGCCCTCCAGCACGAGCCACCGCGGGTCTACAACGTACTGCGCGTTGATCCGGGGCGCGAGGTGCATGTGGGGCCCACCGCCAAAGTAACTTGCGCGGAGCCCCGGCTCCACCGTCCACCTAGGCGTAGGGGTCCAGGTGTCCTGCAAGTACCCAGCCACCTTCACCGCCCGCACGTCCGTCGCCTGCGCCCGACGGGCCACCGCGCTGCGGGATCGCTGCAGTTCGCTGTCGAGCGTGCTCTCGAACCGGAGCACCGAGGCCTGAATCCCACCGGTGAGTTCGTGGCTGACCGAGTGGTGGTAGTCAACATCGAATTTGATCCCTGCGTTGGACAGCCGCACGCGATAGTCGGACGCCAGGGACGCGGTGGTGGTTGGTTGCACAAACGACGCCTCCTGGGCCCGGTACCCGGAGTAGTAGGCGGTGCTGGTCATAAACAGGTCCTCGCCCACGAGGTATCGGTGCTGCCCGCTCACGATGCGGTTGTCCCAGTTTTGTGTGACCTCAAACAGCAGGTCGGCCGGGCGGAGCCACGACGAGAAGTCGAGCGAGAGGTCGAAGGGGAGGCGGAGATCCAGGTCGTCGCGCCCGTGGTAGTAGCTCAGCGAGAGGCGGTGATTGGGCCCGAACCGGTGGCTCAGCTTTGCACTGGTGTCGAAGAAGTAGTATCCCGTGCGCAGGGTGTCGCGCCGCCCGTTGGGCCCGGTGACGGGGTGGCGGCGCCCAACGAGCTTGTCGATGTAGGAGCGCCGCCCGGACACCATGAACGACGTGGAGGACGTCAGGGGCGTTTCCACCCGGAAGCGTCCGCTCAGCATGCTCAGGGCGGCAACCGCCTTCGGCGCCTGGCGGCTGCCGTCTTTCATCTGCGCGTCGAGAACCGCGGAGAGGCGCCCTCCGTGCTCTACCGGAAAACTGCCGCGGTAGAGGTCCGTCGAGCGGAGCGTGCCAGTCTGAAAGGTGGAGATAAGGCTGAAGGCGTGCCACGGGTGGTAGACGGGCGCGCCGTCGAGGAGATATAGGTTCTGATCGGGGTTGCCCCCGCGCACGCTGAGACCGGGGGCGGCGGTCCCCGATCTGCGGATGCCAGGCGTCCACTGCAGGGCCCGGAACAGATCCGGTTCTCCGAAGGACGGGAGCCGCCCGGCCCGGTCCAGGGCAACCGACATCATGCCCGGAAGCCGCTCGTTTTCGGGGCCGCCTGCGGATCCGGCCTCTACCACCACGCCCTCCGACTCGATGGGGGTCGGGGCCAGTGCGATGCGGGCCGGGTCGCCCCCAGCGGTGAGCGTCGTATCGACAGACCGGTAGCCGAGATACGAGATGCGGACCTCGTAGGCCTCGGGCGGCAGGCCCGAGACAACGAAATACCCGTCTCGGTTGGTGGTAGCTCCGGCCTTCAAGTCGGTCAGGTAGACGTGGGCACCGGGGAGGCGCTCGTCCGTGTCGGCGTCGAGAACGTACCCGTTGAGCGGAGCGCGAGGGGCGGGTGCTTCTTCGGAAGCAGGGGCCACGAGCACGTACTGGCGGCGGCGCACGCGCTTGGCCTCCAGGCCCGCTCCCCCGAGTACGCACGCGAGCGCCTCTCGGCGGCTGGAGCCCGTGTAGGTGCAGGTGGCCGTACGGCCTTCTATGAGCCGATCGGCGTAAATGAGGTCCAGATCGGCCTCGGCACGCACCTGGGCGAGGGCCGTCTCAAGCGGCGCCTCGACCGCCCGGATCTGGATGGCCGGCTGTGCCCGTGCGCCCCCTGCACTGAGGCCCCATAGCCCAACCAGCACCAAAAGGAGAAGAAAGACAGGGCGCGGCACGGATCTCGCTGGCAGACACTGAGAAACAGTGTGAACAGCGTCCTACGTCCGGCTCGCGTCCTCGTTCGGTTTTAAATCGAGCTCAATGCGGTTCGCAGCCACGTCCTCCAGCCCCTTAGGAAGCGGGAACGAGCCGGTACGCATCCTGCCCGTCCGTGCGCACCTCTGCCCCCAGCGTGCGTGCAAGGGTCGTGAGCACCTGTGCCACCGATTGGTCGCGGTCGAAGGTGCCAGTGACCGGTTCGTCGGCGAGGGTCGGGGCGACCGCAATTGACACGTCATAGCGCTCGCGGAGCTGCTCGGCGATGGCGGACAGAGGGGCGGACCGGAACACAAACAGCCCGCTCCACGCGAGTGCGGTCGTCAGGTTGGCGGGCGACGGGGCAGACGGGGCGTGACCGCGACGCACCAGGCTACGTTCTCCAGGGCCGAGCACAACGGACCCCGTGTCGTCGTCTTCCGCCCCCACACGTACCGCTCCCTCTACGAGCACAACCTCGGTGGTGTCGCGCCCCGTTGCCACGCCAAATTGCGTGCCCAGCACTTCGGCCTGGGCCGTCGGCGTGCGCACCACGAAGGGGGCTTCGCGGCTGGGTGGCACGTTGAAGTAGGCCCGCCCCCGAGCCAGGCGCACGCGCTGAGGCTCCGTGCCGGCGGTGCCGGGCGTGTACGAGAGAGTGGCCACACCAACGAGACGCGCCGTGGACCCGTCTTCGAACGAAACGGTCTTCCGCTCGTCAGCCTGTGCCGTCACGGTGGCGCGGTCGGTGCGCTGCGGTCCGTAGACGAGGGCCAGGACCGCAGCGCCCAGCAGCAGGGCGGCCACCGTAAGTCGCCACGCCCAGCGGCGGTCGGTGTCTTTTCGCGACCGGGGGCGACGGGGCGCCCGCTCCGTTCGGTCGGCACTGGCGGGACGCTCGGGCGCCGCCCCAGCCGTAGGGCGCTCGTCCTGGTGCTGACCCCACGCTTCTTCGAACGCTCCACGCTCGTCTCGAATGCGCGCAACGACGTGGCCGAGTGCCGGAAGCGCGTCGATTGCTTCGGCAATGTCGTCGCGGGCGGCTGCAAGGGCACGGCGCTCCGCGGGCGTGAAGGCCTCCTCGGCCCCTTCCTGCTCCAGCGCGTACAAGACCAAGAGGCGCCGGTCGGGCATTCGGTCGCGAATCCGCTCCCGCAGCCGCTTGCGCACCTGCACCCAGCAGGTCCACTGGCGAGCCAGGTCTGGATCCTCTTCGAGCACTTCCCGCAGCGCAGCGTCCTGCTCCTCCGAGCGCTCTTCCACAAAAAGTAGCGGATTATACTTGTCGTCCATCATCCCGAAACACCGTGTCCGTCAGCAAACACCGACTCTGCTCTTTCTGTCCTGACCAGAGGCTTCACCGGAGCGAAGGCTCCACGTGGCAGTGAGGCCGCCCCTTTTCCGGAAAAGGTAACAGTCGGGCCGTGCCCGCCGCCTACCCCCCAAGAAACCAGACAAGCAGCAGCACAATGCTGAGCGCTTCCTTCATGGTCTCGAAGGCCCGCTTTACCTGCATCTTCACGGCTGCCTCGGTGGTGTCAAGCATCTGGGCAATCTCGCGGTAGAGGTAGCCGTATTCGCGAAGCTCCATGATGCGGCGGGCCTTGGGCGTGAGTGCCTCCAACGCCTTCTCCACGTCCACATGCGCGCTCCGATCCTCCGGGTCGGTGGACTGGCCGAGAGGAAGGTCCGGGTCGCGCAGATGCTCTTTCATGTCGTACCGCCCTCGGTAGTAGTCCTGCAGCTCGAACAGGGCCGCCTTCATGGCAAACGACTTGAGGCTGCCGGGCTTTTTGAGATCGTCGAGGCTCTCGTGGATGCGCACAAGCGTGTTCTGCACGAGGTCGTCCACGTCCGTCTCGGCGCCGATGCGCTTGATGAAGTACCCCCGCAGAATGGGTTCGAGGCGACGCAGCAATCCGTTCCGTGCCTGCTCATTGCCGTCCTGCGCTTCTCGAACACGGTCGGGGTCGAACGCGGGCTCAGGCATGGACGAGGAACAGACCAACAAACAGACAACGGTGGTGCCCTCCCCCAACCAGCCTCAAGGGCAGTGCGAACTGATGAGCGTTCACTTCGTATAGAGGACGGTTCTACTTAATGCACAGGATCGGTTGACGGAGCGGAGTTTCGAAGAGCGGAGTTCTGAAGAAACGCGCTGGGGGTGGGACACCAGTCATTGGGACGCACGCCCCACAACGCATGCCCCGCCTGGTTTTCCCGCCCCTCGGCTGTGCTCCCCTCGTAGACACGCCAAGACTGTACCCTGTGGCAAACTCCTAACGTCCCGCACGAAGCGCACTGTCCTCTTTAACTTTCTGCTACGACTATGAGTCTGTACGACCTGCACGACGCAACGCTTAACGACATGGAAGGCGAGGGGTTCGCCTACTCTGAAAAGACGGTGTACGGAAAGGCCTACAAAGGCGTCTTCTTTGGCGAGGACGAAGAGCAGATCGAGTTGCTGGCCGACGAAGAAACGGAGGCGACGTTCGAAGGCATTTTGTACGACCGGAGCCGAGAACGTGAAAAGAGCTTTTCGGTGGAGGTGACGGACGTCGTAAGCACACCGTCGGGAGAGCGGGCCGACTTTGTGGCAACGGAGAAGCCGTGACCGGGGCAGCGTGCACCGGTTGCCCGCACCGCCGAGGAGGTCGCGCCTGCCGATGCGGGCCAGCCTCTTTTTCGGAGCGTTTTTTCGGAGCGTCTGTCCCCCGCCACCTTTCTATCGCCGCAGTCTCAGGGCCCGTCTGCTGGCCCCTGATTCTGACTACAGGGAGGTCTACCATGCGACCCGCTGGGCCTCCTCCGTCTGCGTCGAGTCGGGGGAGGGCGCTTCCGGAGAAGATACGGCCGCGCCAGACGGGTAGGAGAGCACGTCCAGCTCTACCTCTGCGAGCCCATCGCGCAGCATGCGGAGTTGCCGGGCGGCGCTTTTTGAAAGATCAATGATTCGATTGTCTTTGAAAGGGCCTCGGTCGTTGATGCGCACCACTACGGACGGGCGGCTGGGCACGTCGATGCGTGTGGCCCGCACCCGAGTGCCAAAGGGAAGGGTGCGATGGGCTGCGGTGAGAACCGACTGATCAAACACTTCTCCGTTGGCGGTCGTCCGCCCGACGTATTTGTCGGCATAGTAACTGGCCGTGCCTCGCTTCTGAGGAAGCCCTCGCGTCCCGGCATGCTGCACCGTCGCACACCCCAACAGGAGGAAGCCAAGGAGCACAACGCCACACGGCCCCCAAAAATTGCTGCATAGCGCCGAGGGACGATGCATGGGCGGGTGCGTGGACGGGTGCATTGGCGGAAAGAAAGGATTGGGACTCTTCAATCGGACCGCGGTCGTCACGAGGGGGTTCCAACATCGGCCTTTCCTTTCCGACGGTCGCCTCGGGCTAGCCTTCTTTCCCGGCGTCGTTTCGGGCGCGGTGGTTGCCCCAAACCGAACTTCCGATCTGCTTCCCGGAGTTGAGGAGCCCTGCGAGGCCCTTCCCCGAAGCCGAAAACGTCCTGCTGCTCCCAGAAATACGCAGGTTCGTTGAAACGCCTACGTGCCCCTCCGTGAGGTCCCTTTTCGGAGGGGGAGCGAGGAACTGCCCCCCGCCCCGCAATTTCAATATTTCCGCCGAACGATATAGCTTTCTGCCCTGTCTCGTATGCTTGGCACCGCTGGAGACCTTCTTCTTCTTGCCGCCTTCGTGGTGTGCGGCCTGTCGGCGTTCTCGTTTTTTTGGTCCGCACAAGCCACGCCCGGATCTTCCCTTGCGCGCACATGGAAACGCGTGGGGCGCCTCGCGTGGGGGGGCATGAGCGCAGCCGTGGGAGCGGCCTCCGGCGTGCTCTGGTACATGCTGCTTACGCATCAGTACCAGTACGCCTACGTCTACCAGCAATCGTCCAACGACCTCCCGCTGCACTTTCTCTTCTCCACCTTTTGGGCCGGGCAGGAGGGCTCGTTTCTCTTCTGGGGGCTCATGATGTGCGGCGTGGGCGGCCTGCTCATCGCCTACGTCCACCGCAAGTACGAAACGCCGGTGATGGCCGTCGTGGCCCTCTGCCAGGCCTTCCTGCTCTCGATGATCGTGGGGCTGCAGTTTGGGCCGGTTGAGATTGGGTCGTCTCCGTTCATGACGCTCCCGGAGAAGTTTACCGACGCGCCCATTTTCCAGCAAAACCCGGGCTTTGTGCCGGCGGACGGGCAGGGGCTAAACGACCTGCTCCAGAATCCCTGGATGACGATTCACCCGCCGGTGCTCTTTCTCGGCTTCTCGGCAATGGTGGTGCCCTTTGCCTTTGCCGTGGCGGCGCTGTGGAAGAAGCGGTACACGCAGTGGGTGCGGCCGGCCCTGCCGTGGACGCTCTTCGCCGTGTTGTCGCTGGGCGTGGCGATTGCAATGGGCGGCTACTGGGCCTACATCACCCTCTCGTTCGGGGGATACTGGGCGTGGGACCCCGTCGAAAACTCGTCGCTCGTGCCCTGGCTGTTGGGTGTGGCCGCCTTCCACACGATGCTGGTGCAGAAGAAGAGCGGATCCAGCCAAAAGGCGTCCCTCATTCTCTCCATTGCCGCGTACCTGTTCGTCGTCTACTCCACGTTCCTCACGCGCAGCGGCATTCTGGGGGACGTGTCCGTCCACTCGTTTGTGAGCCTGGGCCTGTACAACCAGCTCCTGCTCTGGATTGCGGTCATGGGGGCAGTCGGCCTCGGCCTGTTTGCGTACCGCTTCACGGAGCTGCCTACGCCGGACAAAGAGCCGAAGATGCTCTCGCGCGAGTTTATGGTACTGAGCGGCGCGGTGCTTCTCACGGCCACGGCGGCGGTGATCATCCTGGGCACGAGCGCGCCCATTTTCGGCCAGATTTTTCGGGACAACCCCTCGGCCGTCCCGCAGTCGTTCTACAACCAATGGACGCTCCCGCTGGCCCTCGGCTTCGTTTTTCTTGCGGGACTCGGCCAGCTCTTCTGGTGGAAGAAGATGGACGTCGCGACGGTGAATCAGGTCCTCTTCAAGCCCATCGCTCTGGCCACGGCGAGCACGATTGCGGTGCTTCTGCTCACCCCGTTCGCGGAGCAGGCCCTCGTCGTGCCCGCCACCAGCGGGGGCGCCCCGCAAACCGCCTCCGCCAACCTCCTGGGCAGCCTACAGGAGTTTTGGACCATGTACGGCCAGGCCATCCAGATGCTCTTGCTGCTGTTCGTGGCCTTCTTCGCGTTGTTCGGGAATGGGACCGTGCTCTGGCGCACCCTCCGCGGCAATCCTCGGATGGCCGGCGGGGCGCTCGCCCACGTGGGCTTTGCGCTCATCATCCTGGGCGTGATTGCCTCCAACGGCTTCGACCGGGCCCTGCCCCGACTGAATACGCCGTACACGGCGGACACCGAGCAGATGCCGCGCGAGAACTTCGTGGTGGCCAAGGGCCAAACGCGCATCGTGAATGGGTACCAGGTCACGTACCAGCGCAAAACCACGACCGACCGCGGCCGCGGGCAGTACATTCTGGATGTGCGCGACCCCCGCGGGCGCTCGTTCACGGCCCGCCCGGTGGCGTACCAGGGCAGCAACGACCAGTGGTTCAAGCACCCGGACGTAAAGGCGTTTCTCGAAAAAGACCTCTTCGTGGCGGTTACGCCGAAGGAGGCCACTGGCATCGGCCAGAAGAAGGGGCCGCCCGGCGGAGAGTTTCAGCTTGCCGCGGGCGACTCGACGCTGCTTGGGGGGAAGGAGTACGCGGTGGCGTTCCAGGGCTTTGAGATGCTGCGCGGGCCGGACGGGGGACCGATGGACGCTACAGCCTCCAGCAACCGCGTGCCCGACAGTGCCCAGATGGCGGTGGGCGCGCGCCTGCGGGTCACAAACCTGGACACCGACGAGACCCGGTCGCTCATGCCCATCTACGTCATCATGGATGACAATTCGCAGCAGTACATCGAAAACCGGGTTGCGGACTGGGACCTGCGCATGGCGTTTACCGAGATGGACGTGAACAATAGCAAGGCGACGTTTGCGGTGGAGGGCGTGGACGTGATGCCGGAGAATTGGGTCGTCGTGCAAGCGTACACAAAGCCCCTCATCAGTGTCCTCTGGGTCGGCATCATCGTGCTCTCTGTGGGCTTCGTCGTGTCCATTGCCCGCCGCGTGCAAGACATTCGGTTCCGGCGGTAGGTGTCGCACCTTCCCCTTACTGCTCGGCTCGCCTGCGTGCTGACTTCTCCCCGATGACCTCTCCCTGATACTGCCCCCCTGACACTGTAGAGTGCGTATCCCCTGTTGCGTAACAGGCCGGGGAATCCACAGTATGCAGTACGGAATACCGCTCTGAGGCCCCATCAGCATCCGCTCTCCGCCACTCCCTTGTGGGAATCACGAATCCTTCCCCACCTATGCTAACCGTCCGCGAGCACACCGACATTTCTGCCCCGACGGGCTGTGTGTTCGACTACATGGACACGCCCGCCCACCAAGCGAACATCACGCCGAGCCTTACGGAGTCCGTTCTCGTTGAGCGGCTGTCGAATGGAGGCTCCCGGGCCCGATACGTCTACCGGATCCTGGGGCTTTCCTTCTCCGGAGAGGTGCGGGCTACCGATTACGCGCCCGAAGAGCGGATTGTGTGGAGCATGGAGGGCGATCTCCAGGGGACAATCCGCTGGTACTTTGAGCCGGTCGACGTGGGATGCCGGGTTACCTACGCGGCGACGTATCAGGTACCCGGCCCTCGTTTTCTGCGTCCCCTGCTCCGATCCCTTGTGCGGCGCTACAACGAGCGAGAAGTCCGCACGCTTCTCCAGAACTTGCGCCACACCCTCGAATCGCCCGACGGGGCCCCGTGACGCCTCCCCCTGAGCCGGCCAGTCTCCCACAACGCCGTGCCCTCGGGTTCACGTAATGTGATGATAAGATGAATTGCAATCCTGGATATACCTCTTCTTCAAAAACGATTGGTTCAGCCCGGCTCCCCCTCACTAAATATTCGTGTAGTACCCCTCATTTCTTTTATTTTCTTTTTCCTGGAAGCGCTTTGTCTCAGAGGATCTCTTATTGGGCCATTCGATTCTTGGTTTTGGTCTCAGACTTGACAGGGATAATCGCGTCCGCCTAATTGGGGGCAACCTTCAACGGACGACCTGACCTCGATGCGGACGTCCTTTGTTTTCCCCACCATTTTGAGATCCGACGTGGCCCGGCCTTCGGTTCGGGAGGTTCAACTGTCGGAAGGTCGTTCGATCGCCATTGAAGGGATTGCCGTATGGGGACGTGCGCGTTCCGTGCTTCGGAGCTCGGCGCTCGTCCTTCTTCTTATTGCGATTCTCGCGGACTGACAGCCGACGGCCAATCCCTTCCCAACGATGACACCAGGTATCGTGCACCGCCGAGGGGATTGGCCTCCTCGCACACCCACCGATGCCTGAGCGCTTATCCAGCGTCGTCGTTTCTGGTCTCTTTTCGCTCCGCAGGACCGCCGTGTGCCGGATCTGTGTCTCGGAAACCTGCATGGCATCGGTGCTTCCCCCAGGCGTCCCCGGCTCCTTCGCCGCACGCCCCTCGCTCGAAGCGTTCTCCCCACACCAGGCTCGATAATTCCTGATGCCTCCCGACACCTTGACCTCCTCCGACCCGGCGACCACAACCCCGAACGGCTCCCTCGACGCGCCCGTCCTCAAGGGCTCCGAGATTTTCGTCCGCGCCCTCGAAGAAGAGGGGGTGGACCGCGTCTTCGGCCATCCGGGCGGGGCCGTCATCAAAATCTACGACGCGATGGAACGCATCCAGCCGTCGTACGACCACGTGCTCGTGCGCCACGAACAGGGCGGCACCCACGCCGCCGAGGGCTACGCCAAGGCCACCGGCCGGGTCGGCACCGTGCTCGTCACCAGCGGCCCCGGCGCCACGAACACCGTCACTGGTATTGCGGACGCCTACCTCGACTCAGTGCCCATCGTCGTCTTCACCGGCCAGGTGCCCACCCACCTGATCGGCAACGACAGCTTTCAGGAGACC
>CAZFJR010000038.1:0-22461 GCA_964519235.1 uncultured Salinivenus sp.
CCGGGGGTTTCTCTCATCTCGCCCCCGCCGCACCACGACATCTACTCGATCGAGGACCTCGCGCAGCTCATCCACGACCTCAAGAACGCCAACCCGGAGGCCGATGTGCACGTGAAGCTGGTCTCGGCCGCCGGCATCGGCGTCATTGCGGCCGGCGTGGCCAAGGCCAAGGCCGACGCAGTGCTCATCAGCGGGCAATCGGGGGGCACGGGTGCCTCGCCCAAGACGTCGATCAAGTCGGCGGGCCTGCCCTGGGAGCTGGGCGTGTCGGAGGCGCAGCGCGTGCTGCTGGACAACGACCTCCGCTCGCGCATCCGCGTCCGCATCGACGGCGGGCTGAAGACAGGGCGCGACGTGGCGGTGGCGGCACTGATGGGAGGCGAGGAGTTTGGGTTTGGCACCGCCGCGCTGGTGTGCCTGGGCTGCATCATGCTCCGCAAGTGCCACTGCAATACCTGCTCGGTGGGCATTGCCACGCAAGACCCGGAGCTGCGCAAAAAGTTTATGGGGCAGCCCGAGCACGTTATGCACTATATGCACTTCGTCGCGGAAGAGCTGCGGCACATCATGGCGCGGATCGGCGTCCGCACAGTGGACGCCATGGTGGGCCGCACCGATCTGCTGCGTCCCCGCGATACCGACCACCCCCGTGCGCGGCGACTCAACCTCCAGCCGCTCCTGCAGCGCCCCGATAGCGACGACGATCCCCGCAAGACGACGGAGCAAGACCACGGGCTGGCGGAGGCGCTCGACCATGCCCTCATTGCCGAGGCGCAGCCCGCCCTCGACGACCAGGCGCCGGTCCACCTCCGGCACCCCATCACCAATCGCCACCGCTCGGTGGGCGCGCTCCTCAGCGGGGCCGTCACCGACCGCTACGGCCCGGAGGGGCTGCCCGACGAGACGATTCGGGTCGACCTGGACGGGGTGGCGGGGCAGAGCTTCGGGGCGTTTCTGGCGTCCGGCCTCACGCTGCGCCTTACGGGCGAGGCCAACGACTACGTGGGCAAGGGCCTCTCCGGCGGGCGCCTGGTGCTGCGCACGCCCGAGGCGGCGGGCTACGCGGCCGCCGAAAACATTCTGCTGGGCAACGTGGCGCTCTACGGCGCCACTCGCGGCGAGGCGTTCTTCAACGGACAGGCGGGCGAGCGCTTTGCCGTGCGCAACTCCGGCGTAATGGCCGTGGTGGAGGGCGTGGGCGACCACGGCTGCGAATACATGACCGGGGGTGTGGTGGTGGTGGGCAGTACGGGTCGCAACTTTGGCGCGGGCATGAGCGGCGGCGAGGCGTACGTGCTGGATGAAGACGGCACGCTCGACCAGTCGGTAAACCGCAATATGGTGCGCCTGGAGCCCCTCACGGATGCTCGCGACCGGCGGCTTGCCCGCCGCCTCCTCGAGCGGCATCACCACTACACCGGCAGTGCCAAGGCCGAACGCGTACTGGCCGACTGGGAACAGGTCGTCGATCGGTTTCGCAAGGTCATGCCCATTGCCTTTGCCCAACAGGTGGAGGAGCACCTGCAGAAGGGCGAGGACATTCGGCCCTCCGTGCCTCCATCGCCTGGGGAGCCCGCTCCCGTTGCTGCCTGATTCGGGATGCGTCTCGTTTCGTTACGGGGCGCGTCTCGTTACGGGGTGCACATCTCGGATTGCGTATTGTCGTGCCGGGGCGTTGGTGAACGTACGCAATGCGATCCGCTCGCGGAGACGTCGGCCGTGGTCGGGTCCCAGCGCTCATTCCGAGCGACACGTTCAGAACCTGTTTGGCGAGACCTCTACGGCCTGCGACGTCGTGGATCTCGTGCAAAATGGCTTCTGCATTCGCCTGGTAGTTCCACGACAAGGCGCATTTGAGCGCCATTGTGCAACGTCGCCCACTGTGTCACGTCGCCCACTGCGTTTCGGCTCCGAATCTGCTCCCCAAGCAGGTTCTCAGCGCCTAACCGTCCCACATTCAGCGCGAGACGCACACCACGCTCGATAAGACCCCATCCTCCGCTCACCGATTCCGCGCCATCATGCCAAGAGAACATCACCCCGACGGCTACCTGCAGCACGCCCGCCAACCCATCGGCAAGCGCAACCCCACGGAGCGCACGGCCGACTCGGACGAAATCTGGAAGCCCGACTGGAGCCCGCAGGCCCTGCAGGACCAGGGCGAGCGCTGCGTGGACTGCGGCGTGCCCACCTGCATGAGCGGCTGTCCCATCGGCAACCGCATCCCCGAATGGAACGACCTGGTGCACCGCAGCGACTGGAAGGAGGCGCTGGAGCAGCTCCACGCCACGAACAACTTCCCGGAGTTTACCGGCTACACGTGCCCCGCGCCCTGCGAGGATGCCTGCGTGCTGGCCGTGAACGATGACGCCGTGGCGATCAAAAGCATCGAGCGCGCCATCGTGGACAAGGGGTGGGAGGAGGGCTGGATTCAGCCAGAGCCGCCCGCCGTGCGCACTGGGCACCGCGTGGCCGTTGTGGGCAGCGGGCCCGCCGGGCTGGCCGCGGCCCAGCAGCTGAACCGCGCCGGGCACCGCGTCACCGTTTACGAGCGCGACCAAGCCCCGGGGGGCCTCATGACGTACGGCATTCCGGACTTCAAATTTGCCCGGCGCCGCGTGGACCAGCGTGTGGCACAGCTCCGGGAGGAGGGCATCTCGTTTGTGACGGGGACGGAGGTGGGCACAGATGTGCGGGCCGACGCCCTGCAGGAGGCCTACGACGCAACGTGCCTCGCCCTCGGCGCCCAGCGGCACCGCGAGCTGCCGGTGCCGGGCACCGAGCTGGCGGGCGTGCTCCCGGCCATGGACTACCTCACCGAGGAAAACCGCCGCCAGGCCGGGCAGTCGCTGCGCCGGGGCGTGAGTGCGGCGGGCAAGAATGTAGTGGTGCTGGGCGGGGGCGATACGGGGGCCGATTGTGTGGGCACGGCCCACCGCCAGGGCGCCCGGCAGGTGGTGCAGATCGCCATCAACAACAAGCCCTCCAAAGACCGCGCGCCGGACAATCCGTGGCCGGAGGCGGCGCAGGTGTACGAAAAAACCTACGCGCAGAAGGAGGGCGGCGAAGAACAGTTTGCCATCAACACCCAGGCGCTGGTGGACCTGGACGGCGACGGCCACGTCGATGAACTGCGGGCCGAACAGGTGGACTGGACCTACGAAAAGGGGCGCCGGGCGGACAAGACGGTGCTCGACCCGGACCTCCGCATCCCCGCGGACCTGGTGCTCGTGGCGATTGGCTTCACCGGCCCCGATACGCATCCGTTTGCGGACTGCGGGGTGGCGCGCGCGGACGACGGGACGGTTGCGACGGACGAGTGCCTGCGGACGGGCGCGGAGGGCGTGTTTGCGGCCGGAGACTCGCGGCGCGGCGCGTCGCTGGTGGTGTGGGCCATTGGCGAGGGGCGCGATGCGGCCCGCCAGATCGACCGCTACCTTACGGGCCGCTCCGATCTGCCCGCCAGCCTGCAGACCTCGAACCCCCCGTTGGGGTAGGCAGGGGGGAAGAGGGCGGGAGGTCAGGCACCTGCGCCTCCCTCCGTCTCCTCCTCGGCCCGCCGCTCCACCCACAGCGTCACGGGGCCGTCGTTGGTGAGGCGCACGTCCATCAGGGCCCCAAACGTGCCAGTGGGCACCTCTTGCCCGAGGTGAGTTTCGAGCGTCTCTACGAACCGAAGGTACAGCCGGTCGGCCTGGTCTGGGGGCGCGGCCTCAGTGAAGGATGGGCGGTGCCCCTGGCTCGTATCGCCGTAGAGCGTGAACTGCGGCACCACCAGCGCCTCGCCCCCCGTATCGAGCAGCGACGTGTCCATCTTGCCGTCCGCGTCGGGAAAGACGCGCAGGTGGGCACACTTGCGGGCGCACCAGTCGGCCTCGGCCTGCGTATCGTCCGTGTGCACGCCGAGCAGGATAAGCAGGCCGTCGTCGATGGCGCCCACGGTGGCACCGTCCACCTCGACGGCCGCGTCCGAGACGCGCTGAACCAAAGCAACCATGAAGCAGAGGGGAGAGTAATCCAGGAACAGGGAGTCGCACGACACGAAGCGTCGCACGCGGCCGACGCGCTGCGATGCACCGGACCAGAGATTGCGACGTCCACGATGGTCAGAAGTTCGGCCGGAGTCGGAGGGCGAGGCGTGTGCCGAAGGCGTGGGGGGCAGCGGCAGGGCCGTGTTGGCATTTCGGGCCGCCAATGGATAGGTTCGCACACGTCCTTTTGCACATCTCCCCCGCAGTTCCTTCTTCAGAGAGCCTTTTTCAGAGAAGGGCTCGCTCTCCCAGTCCGCACTGCTCACGGCTATGCACAAACACCTGCTCGGCCTCGCGCTGCTTCTGGGACTCCTTGTCGTGGGGGCGTGTAGCAGCCCGCCCGCGCTTCAAAAAACGACGCTGCCCCAGTCCCCGTCCGTCGACGGGGCCCTGAATGAGTGGGGCGGCGGTCTATCTGCGGTCGAAGACGGGGTGTCGATGAGCGCGGCGCCTACCGACAGCCTGCTCTACGTGGCCGTTGTTATTTCCGAGCAGGGCCTCATCCGGTCCGTGGCGCGACACGGGCTTGTTCTCTGGGTGAACCCGACGGGGGCACAGGCCCACACCTACGGCGTGCAGTATCCGGTGGGCCTTCGGGCACAGCGGCCCGAGCGAGCAGGCAGCGGGGCGGCGGATCCAGAATCCGGTGCATCCCGCCTCGATGAGGTGCTGCCCTCGGACCTCGCCATCATCCGCAACGACACGATTCGGCACCGAATGCCGAGCCGCCTTGGCCCGCCCCTGCGCGTCCAGGCCACGGTTAACACCGGGGCGCTCATCTACGAAGCGGCCATCCCGCTCGGGGCCTCCGAGGCACAGTCCGATTCAAAGCGGTGGCGGTACGGCCTGCGCACACCGCTAGGCCCGACGGTGGCCGTTGGGGTGCAGACCCCGGACCCCGACGAGCGCGCTCAATTTTCCAGGACCTCGGGCATCCCATCGGTGACGGGGGCGCAGGGGCGACGCTCGTCGCCGGGACGCCAGGGACAGCGAAGGCGGCAGCGTGCCCCCGCCGCATCCCCAGACCGCCTGCTCAACCTCTGGACTACGCTCACGCTGCCGGCCTCCCGGTAAGGGCACATCATCCGGCAGCGTCCACGCCTCGGCGGAGAGCCGATGCGAAAAAACGCCCCTACGACAAAGCGCCCCTGCGACAAAACGCCGTTACGACAGCCGACCGGCAGCACGTGCCCCGCTGTCAAGGTGGCTCGTGTCGTTTCGGAGGGCCACCTCCCACCCGTCCTCCGTGCAAACGATCTTCGTGAGGCTCGCAAGGGGGCAGCCAGGGTCGGGCACGTCGCTGCCCACCAGGCCCCGAAGAACCCCGAGCACCGTGATGCCGTGGCCTACAAGAAACAGCGTCTTGTCTGGGTAGCGCGAGGCGAGACATTGCCCCGTGGCCCCGAGGCGGCGCAGAGCATCGGGGCGGGATTCAGGAAATGAAGGCTCGCGGCAAGGGGCGTCTGAAGGTGGGGGCACCACGCGGCCGAACTCCTCTTGGAGGGTGGACGGCGAGAAGGTTTGCGGTCGTGTCTCAAACCAGTCGTCGTTGAACCACTCCCCGAGGCCCGGCTCCAACACCACCTGCGCATCGAGGGCGCGGGCTACGGGGTGCGCCGTCTGTACCGCCCGTAGGAACGGCGATGAGAGAATGCGGTCCACCCCGAGCGAAGACACACGGGCGCCCAGGCGTTGGGCTTGCTGCACGCCATCGGGAGAGAGGCGCGGGTCGTGGGGACGGTCGGCCGTAGCGGCCCATTCCGGGTCGACAAAGTCCTGGCGGTTGCCGTGGCGGGCGAGCCAAAGCGCTTGCATAAAGCGTGCGGAACAGTGGGGGGGAGCGAAGCCGCTCGGGGCGGTGACGATGGCGCGATTCGTGAGGGCCCGACGGGGGACGGGCCGTCCAGGGACGTTGTTTCTGCATCGGACGAACCGTCCACGAAGCTTTCGGGGCGGTGCCGTGTTTCTCGAACATTCAGCCCCCTGAATAATATACCGGGACCCTCTCTCAATGATCTTCCTGCATGCCTCTTGTTTCCGATGCCGACCCGCCTTTTCACGCTCGTTGCCGTTGTCGTTGCCCTTGCTTCCGGGGGCTGTAGCGGGGCGGGGGAAACCGGAGAAGAGCCTCCGGAGCCCCCAGAGTCCCCGGAGACGCAACCGGTGGTGGACGGCTACTCCACGCAGCCGGCCCGCATCTACGTGGATGAGTCCCAGGACGATTGGGCGTCCCTCTCGCCCCGCCACGTCGACCCAGACGGGCAAGGCACAGACATCGAGCGTCTGTCGGTGGCGCACAGTGAGGAGTATCTCTTCCTCCAGCTTGCGGTTCGCCCGGCCATGAATCTGCAGGAGGACAACGACCTCACTCTGTATCTCGACACGGACAACGACCCGACGACTGGCGTGCAGGCCCTCGGTCTTGGCGCGGAGCTTTCGTGGACCTTTGGGGAGCGTTCGGGGACGGTGGTGCGCGGCGGCACGACCCGGGAAGTGTCTCACGCCGACATTGGGCTGACCACACTCCCGACGGTGCAGAGCGACACGTTTGAAGTGGCCCTCGACCGCTCGGCGACACCGGGAGGGACGTCTCTTTTCGAGGGAGACAGCCTCCGGATTGGACTGTCGAGCTCTGGGGATCGCCTTCCGAACGCAGAGGGAGGACTCGGGTACGTGCTCTCAGAGGCCGATCTCCCGCTGGACGCGCCCACGATTGAGGGCCCGCCGGGCGCGGCCCTCCGTCTGCTTTCCTACAACTCGGTCAACAATTTCGACCTCGGCCGGAGTGCCATTTTCGACCCGGAGCGCCAGCCTAGCTTCCGTCGCATTTTCGACGCGGTGGGGCCGGACGTCATTGCGTTCCAGGAGGTGTACGATCAAACGGCGGCCGAGACGGAAGAGGCCGCCGAAGGAGCGCTCGGGCTGTCGACCGAGTGGACGTGGGCCAAGCGGGGCGCCGACCTTGTGCTCGGCAGTCGCTACCCCATTCTTGAGGCCCACACCATCCCCGGATACGAGACCAACCGGAGTGCGGCCTTTCTGCTCGACGCAGCGGCCGCGCTGGGGAGCCGGCTCGTGGTGGTAAACATGCACCCGCCGTGCTGCAACTACGGTCCCGACGACGGAGAGCCGTCCCGCAACGCGCAGCGCCAGCAGGTTGTGGACGGTGTCCTGGCCTTCCTCCGCGCCCTGAAGCAAGGCGAAGGGCCGTTCTCGGTTGCTCCCAACACCCCGATCGTGGTAATGGGCGACATGAACTTCGTGGGGGCGGCGCAGCATCCCCAGACGCTCCGCACGGGCCAAATTGTAAACACGGACCGCTTCGGCCCGCCCGCAGCGCCGGACTGGGACGGCTCGCCCCTCCTCGACACCACGCCGCGACAGGTGGCCTCGCCCCTGCACACCACCTGGATCGACACGGAGAGCTCATTCCCCCCGGGGCGCCTCGACTACGCGTTCGTGACCGACAGTGTGCTGGAGGTGGTCCACGAATTTGTGCTCCACACCCCGGCGTTGCCGCAAGACGTGCGCGCCGCACATGGCCTACAGGCTGCCGATACCCGAACCGCCTCCGATCACCTTCCCGTCGTCATCGACGTAGCGCCGCGGTAGCAGGGGGCAAATGGCTGCGTGCTGAATGGCCGTGGTGGATGGCAGCGGGAGCCGCACACGACGGCCCGAGGTCCGCCACTTTGGCAATTGCCTGTCACGACGACAGTCTTCCGTTGCCGGATTTGCGCACGCGCCCCCATAAAACCCCACAAAAGACGGGTTGGTACGCACCTTGATGCTGATGGTGAGCGGAACGCTTGTTGGAAGGCTGGTTGCTACAGGCACACGGGCCTTCCATCGCTCGCAACCTTACGAACCAACACGCTCAAGAGGTGACTGCCATGACCCAGCTGACTCGACGTACCCCGAACCACACCCTGCGCGACCTGCAGCGCGAAGTCGATAGCATCTTCGACCGGTTCTTTGGACGCGGCGACGACGAAGAGACATCTGCCGTATGGGCCCCGCGGACGGACCTGTCGGAAACCGACGAGGCTTTCCGCATCCGTCTTGATGTGCCTGGCATGACGAAAGAGGACATCACGGTGAACCTCCAGAACAACACGCTCACGGTAAGCGGGGAGCGCACCAGTGAGCGCAAGGAGGAAGACGAGGAGTACGTCCGCGTGGAGCGGGCCTTTGGCAGCTTCCACCGAACGTTTACCCTCCCGGACGCGGTGGACGCGGAGAATGTAACTGCCGCCTACACCGACGGCGTGTTGACGATCGACGTCCCCAAGACGGAGGAGAGCACACGTCGCCAGATCGAAATTCAGTAGGCCGCGCCGCGTCCTCGCATGGCTGTTCCGCCCGGCCGGACCAAAGGTCCGGTCGGGCCTTTTTGTTTATGTCTAGCCCCTGCCGGCGGCTGCCTCGGTGCTGTTGTCGCTACGTGGAACGCAGGACGGCCCCAGACGTGGGAGGTTCGGTTCAATTTCCCGTGTTCCCCGCGTGTCCCTCCATATCCCATGCCCCCCCGAGTTGCATTTCAGGGTGAACCCGGCGCGTACAGCGAAGAGGCCGTGCAGCAGCTGTTTGAAGCGGCCGACGTCCACGCCTGCCCGACCTTCGAAGATGTATTCGAGGCTGTGGAGGGGGGCACTGTAGATCGGGCCGTGGTGCCTATCGAGAATGCGGTGTTTGGCAGCGTGCGCGTCAACTACGATCACCTGCGCACCCACGCTGTCACGATCGTAGGAGAGCTTCATCTACGCATCCATCACTGTTTGATGGCGCTGGAGACCGCAACGACGGCGCAGCTGGAGGTGGTGCGCTCGCATCAGCAGGCACTGGGGCAGTGCCGCGACTGGCTGCGCACGCACCTGCCGCACGTGACGCCCGAGGCCATGCCCGACACCGCAGGGGCAGCCCGTGCCGTGGCCGATGCCGGCGATCCGACCGTGGCCGCCGTCGCCTCGCGCCGAGCTGCCGATCGCTACGGGCTTGCAGTGCTCGCGGAGGGCCTCCAGGACGATGTGCAGAACTTCACCCGGTTTCTCGTTCTGGCCCCCGAAGGCACGGACGAGAGCACGATGGGCCACGGCCCGCCCAAAACGTCGTTGGCCTTCGTGCTGCAAGAAAACGTGCCCGGCGCCCTGTTCAAAAGCCTCGCTGTTTTTGCACTCCGCGAACTGAACCTCGGCAAGATTGAGAGCCGCCCCCTGGTTGGCCACCCGGGGCGCTACCGGTTTTACTTGGATGTGCACGGCGCCGTGGCAGACGAACCGGTGGCCCGGGCCCTGGACCACCTCCGAGAGATTACCCGGGAACTGCAAGTGCTGGGATCGTACCCACGAGGCCGGATGGGTACGGATTCTCCAGGGGACGAGGTCCCCGGCGCCTCGTAGGAGAAGGCAAGTGCTGGCCTGAGGGCGAGATCCCCCTTCGACCACGCCTCGGGGCCTGAGCTCTCCCTCTGGGTTGCCCTTTCCGGTCTGGTCTTCGTACGTTCAAAGGCCCAGGTCCATCGTTCCAGTCACCCGGCCCTTCCGTCCGTGCTGCCGTACTTCGTTCGGGAAGGATTTGCCAATCTGCGCCGCGCTACGTTCTCCGCTCTCGCATCGACGAGCGCCATCGCCGTGGCGTTGGTGTTGGTGGGGGTGTTCGGAATTGTGGGGTACGAAGCCTCGGTCGTGTCGGACATGTTGCGGGAGCAGGCCAGCCAGATGGAGGTGTTTATCGAGCAGGACGCCAGCGACCGAGTGGAAGAGGCACTGCACGCCCGGGTGCAAACGCTGCCGGGCGTGGCGCGGGCCGAGTTTATCTCCCACGAGGAGGCGGCCAAGGTTTTTCGGCGCGAGTTTGGGGAGGGAGCGGCCGCATTTGAGGACCCCACATTCCTGCCCGCGTCCATCAAGGTGAAGATGACTCCGGGCTACGCGCACCCCGACAGCATGGCCCACGCGGCGGACATCATTGGGGAGTGGCGAGGGACGGAGGACGTGGTCCTCAACCAAGACCTGCTCGTGCGCGTCGCACAAAACCGGCGCCTTATCAATGCCGTCGGCGTTGCCCTTGGGGGCGTCGTGGTGCTTGCCGCCATCTTCTTGGTGGCCAACACGATCCGGCTTACCATTTACGCCCGGCGCCTACTCATCCGCACCATGAAGTTGGTGGGAGCCACCGACCGGTTCGTACGGCGCCCGTTTTTGGTGGAGGGCATCGTACAGGGGTTTCTCGGAGGCGCTGTCGCCGGGGGGGTGGTGTGGGGGCTCTACCGAGTCTTCGTGCAGCAAATCGACCAGTCTCCCCTCTCGCTGCAGGCCGAGCTCGTGCTTGTTGGGGGACTTCTCGGGGCCGGTGTGCTCCTGGGATGGAGCGGGTCGTACTTCGCCGCGCGACGCTTCATCCAGAACATTGAGCTTCACTGACCGCGCGGGCCTTCGTGCCTCTCTCGACACGTCAATGCCGTTGCCATGCAGCTCTCTCGAAGTGGTGTTGCGCTTTTCATGCTCTGTAGCGTGGTGCTTCTTTCCGCCTGCCAGCAGGCGGACGAGTCGGACATCGCCCGGACGGACGACGGGGAAATCCGGCTCGGGCAGGTGGAGGTGGTCGATACGGTCGCCCGCGCCGTTGCCCCGAGCGACCGCCCCCTGGTGCTGAAGGGCCTGCGCGGATCGGTACATCTGCGAGCGGTGCCTCAGGCCACCGCGGATCTGTCTTTTGTGCGCCGCGGGCGAGGAGAATCTCGGGCCGAGGGGCGGTCGGTCCTGGAGGGCATCTCGATTACGGAGCGCGGAACCGACACGAAGTATACCTACACGCTGGAGGCCGACAAAGAGCCCTACGCGGCCGTCGACATCCACGGCGGGGCCCCCGCACAGGCCGCGCTCCGCATCAAGCGTCTGAGCGGACCGGTCCGGGTGGACAGTGTGCAGGGCGCGCTCACCATTGAGCACGACCACGGTGACGTGACGGTGCGGGGGGCGGCGGCGCCGGTGGAGGCTCGAATCAAGAACGGAGACATCCGCGTCGACGTCCGTAGCCTGGTGGGGGAGGGCGATTTTCTGCTGGAAACCTCCAACGGAGACATCCACCTGAGCCTCCCGGCCGGCGCACCGGTCCAGATTGACGCCCAGACAAACGCCGGTGCCATCCGCACGCAGGGCTTCTCCTTCAGCGCCGAGCGGTTTGTTCCCGCCAACGCGGGAGCGCGCTACAACGCACAGACCGCAGAGGGCGGTCCTACCATCGAACTGCGTACACAAAACGGGTCCATCACGCTCCGCGCCGTGAGTCCTTCTCCTGCAGACACCGCCGCGGCGCCCGTCCCTACCGCGGACACGGCCGCGGCGCCCCAGCCGGACACTGCGGAGAGCACCTCCGACACGCGGAAGGCTTCCGACACAACAGCCGTTCCCGATACGACTCAGGGCGACACGACCGCGGCCGATACGATCTTCTAGGTCTGGTCATGTGCGCCAGGGGTCCTGTAAACCCTCCTTTCGGGCGCGGAGTGTGTCGCGGCCCAGGCCCGCCCGGCTCCGTTGGCTACGGAGCCTGCGGCACGTCCGGTGCCTCAATGGGTTGTAGCGACGTGCCGTACTGCTCGTTGATGGCGCCGATGAGCTGGTTCGTCACAACCCGGTGTGCGGCGGCGCTGGGATGGATGCCGTCGAGGCTGAAGAACGCCCCGAACGGCTCATCCGAGTCACGGTCCGGAAACTTTGGAATGAGGTCGTTCGTGGGGTCTGGGTCGCCGTCGTCGTTGGTGTAGAGGGCGGAAAAGATGTCGTTGGGGTCAAAGAAGGCGAGGCCCCGCTGCTGCGCCTGCTGCTGGATGATGGCGTTGTACTGCTGCACCGTTCCGGCCAGGGTGGAAACCTCGTTGAGAGTTAGGACGGGCGTGCCAGCGGCCTGGCAGTCCAACGTGACGGGTTGTCCCGGATTTTGGAGGGCTTGACCGATCAGGCCAAACCCGTAGTCGATGGGAACGAGAGGAGTGAGACCGGTACTGGGATCCTGGGTGTCGCAACTCGACGCCACATCGAAGTTTTGCGGGAACTGCCCCTGCTGCTCTAGAGCAGCGTAGACGGGCCCGGGGGAAAAGAACGGGGTGAAGGCGACGTTCGATACGCCGATCAGTACGCCGCCCTCCAAGCTGCCGCTGGAGGTAAGCTGGTTCAGCATGCCCGTGTACTGCTCCCCAAACTCACTGGGGGGGGTTACGTTGGCCGTGCCGTTGAGAGCGGGACCAAGCACATTGTTGTTGCCAATCCAGACGGTGGCAAACGTGGGGTTGGCCGCCAGGGCTGCCTGGGCCTGCGTCTGCCCGCCAAGAATGAACTGGGTGAGCGGGTTGGCAGAGGGCGTGTCGTTGCTCGTGATGTCAATCACCTCTGCGTTCGGCACCGCCACGTTGTTCACGCGGGGGGGGACCTGTTCGCTCCGGAGGGCACAGGTGGTGCTGTCCGTCTGGGGCGGACGCTGAGGGGCGGGGATGCCGCTCTCGTTGAAAAACTGTACGAACGGCGGCGGGCAGCCGGGCGTGGCCAGCTCCGGCACTCCGAACGGTGTCTGCATCTGCTCGGCAAGCCGCACGGCAAACGAGGCCGACTGGGTCTGGCCGTTGATGCCGCCCGACTGAAACCCGGCGGTGATGCTGTTGCCCAGCGCCACGTAGCTGTTGAAGAGGTCGTCTTGGATCTCCGGGGCCGTGAGCGACTCATCGTCGCACCCCGAGAGCAGAGGCACAGTCAGGGCCAGCAGCAGCGCCGCAGCGGCCGAGAAGGAAAGGGGGAGGCGAGGGGCCGTCATTGTGGCTTAGAGGTAGAATGTGAGGGTCGTGCCGAAGAGGTTGGCGCCAAATCCGTAGACGCCCTGGTTGAGGTCGGTCGTCACCGGTTCGTTGGGGAGGGCGCCCCGCACCCGTCCGCGCCGGTCGTTTTGCAGGAGGGCCTGGTAGGAGACGTTGACCTCGGTGCGATCGGAGGGCTGCCAGCCAAACCCAATTGTAATCTGGTTGCGGTCCGATTCCGGCAGCAGCGGGGTGACCACCTCGTCCGGGGCGGCGGCCGTGTTGTAGAGGTAGCCCAGGCGAGCCGTAAAGGTGCCAGAGAGGTCCACCTCCGCCCCAAGCCGCACGGCGTGGGTGTTGTCGTAGTTTTCTTCGCGGACCTGCTTGGGAAGGTTTTCGAACTCCAGCGGGATCTCATCGAAAGCCGACCAGCCCGTGAGCTGGTAGTCGGCCAGAAGAAGCACGCTCTCCGTGGCCTGCACGCTGAGGCCAGTGACGAGCTGGAAGGGGAAGGTAATCTCGGTCTCAACGTCCTGGCTCACCAGCTGCCCATCGGAGAACTGCCCCTGAAGAAGTCCGTCGATGGGGGTGCCAGCCGGGACGAGCGTTTGCCCGTTCAGGGTCAGGTCCGTGGGCACCTGCAGCCCCGTTTGGATCTGCGTAAAATCAGCCTCCCCGTCGTAGGTGACGGTAATGGGGGTCGTGAAGCGAGCGCCGAACGAAATTCGGTCGGTGGCCCGGTAGGAGAGCCCAATGTTTGCTCCAATCCCAAGATCGTTCGAGGATTCCAGCGACGAGCGGGCAAAGGCCGTGTGGAAGGGGATGCCGAGCTGAGAAAAGCGGAGAGGCGTGCTGGGGTCCTCACTCGTGGGGTCGGGGACGGCCTCGCCTGTTGCGGGGTTTCGCACCGCTTGCTGAGACAGGTCCAACAGCTGGTTCAACTCCACCGACGAGATGCCGAGGACCGGTCCTGCTCCAACCTGCAGCCGAGGGGTGACCTGGTATGCGAGGGTGGGCTGCACGTAGATGTTCTGGATGCGGTTCTCGAAGCCCTCGAACGCCCCGTCGAAGACGCTGCCGTCCGAGAGGCGGGTGGGCCAGTTGGTTTCCAGGCCGAATGGCACGTACGTCCCGAGTCCCAGTCCAATGCGATCGGTGAGGCCGTAGGTGACGTAGGCGTGCGGGACGGGAATCGGGTCGTTTTCGAGGGCGACCTCCGCGCCCTGGTATGGGGGCTGAGCGGCGTAGTCGTACGTGAACTCGCCGGTGGCATCGATCATTGTGGCGCCTAGGGAGACGGTGAGGCCGTCCGTATCTGCGAGGTGGGACGGATTGAAGTAGATGGACGACCCGTCGTCACAGCCGCTGGCCACGGCAGCACCCGCGCGGGCCATCACGCAGGTGCCCTGTTCGTAGACCCCGAATCCTTGTGCCTGTGCAGTCCCGGGCAGGAATGCCCCGAGCGCAAGGGCCGCGCCAACTAGATAGGTCGACAGACGCAGATAGCTCGACAGCCGAGTGCGAAAAGCAGTGGGAGGCATAGGGAAACAGAGCTGAGAGGGGAAGCCACGAAGGGGACACCGGCCGACACAAGGCACCTGCGCGCCCCAACCTGGAACGGCCGGTCTGTTTCGGCCCGGAAGCGCTCCCGAACGCCACGACGAAACAAAGGGCCGTGGAGCGGGGCACCGTACATCCGCTCGCCACAAGAGGGGAAGCGGTCGTCGGGTGCTTAAAAGTGTATTAACGGCGCGGGCAAAATGCAACGCTACCAACGAGGCGTGGCCCCACTACCAAGAAAAGAGCTACACCCGCGTGCGCCAGTGCAGCGCCACCGGTTCCTCGGGCGACAGGAAGGCGTGGGCGGGCGCGGCGCCCTCGATGAGCCGCCCGGCCTCGCCGTACACCGTGGGAGCATCGATCGTCACATGGTGCTCGCAGACGGGATGGAAGGGCGCCGCCGAGCGGTCGATCCGCGTCTGTAGCAGCCGATCCTTCTGGTCGATTCCAAACCGACAGGCCGGACGCAGAACGGCATGTGAGGCGGCGTCGGCGGACGGCATTGCGGGCGGTTTTTCGGCCCGAACGCGCAGCCGCTGCTCGCGCCCTTTCGAGTCGAACCGGTAGGTCACCTCCACGTGCTCGGCCCGTTCGCGACGCACCGGCTGCATCGACGCCACGCGTACCGGCTCGCCATACAGCCAGCGCCCCCCCCACGCCACGAAACGCTGCGGCACGTGCGCCTGCACGGTCCAGGTTCCCGTTGCGTCCGAGGGACGCTCTGAGAGGCGAGCGTGCACGCGCATTTCCACCATCGGCACCCGCCGCAGCCCCGGCCCAGAAAGCCCCAACACGCGCACGTCCGTCAGCTCCACCCCAACAAGACTTGCGCACGCCTGGCCGTCATGCGTAGTCGGGGTCAGTCCATTGGGCAGGATGGAAGCCGCCCGGCTCGGCGATACGGCGTACGCCACGACCACGCGATTCCGGGCCGTAGCCCGCAGGATGCAAGGGGAGGAAGGCGACATTGGTGCAGTTGGTTCGATCCGACACGCGGCGGTCCTGGAAGGCACGACGATCCCTCGCGGGGCATCTTTGCAGGGGCTGTGCCGCCAAGCCCCGTGCAGCCCCCCAACGCAAACGGGCGCATCTCGACAACCGTCGAGACGCGCCCGAAGCGTTTGTTGCAGAATGGGGAGGGGGCGGGTGTATCAGTCTTAGTCGGTGTGCGGCTGGAGGTCTTGGCGGCTGTGGCGCTGGCGCAGCTTGCGGAGGGCCTTCTCCTTAATCTGACGGACACGCTCCCGCGTCAGGTCAAACCGCTTTCCAATCTCCTCGAGCGTCAGCGGGTGCTCGCGCCCGATGCCGAAGTAGAGGCGCGTGATTTCGGCCTCGCGGTCGTGCAGGGCACTGAGGGCACGCTCGATGTCGATCTTGACCGACTCGGAAAGCATCTCCTCATCGGGCGAGTCGCTTTCCTCATCCGGCAGCACATCGAGGAGGCTGTTGTCGTCCTCCTCGTTGAAGGGCGCGTCCATCGAGAGGTGGCGACTGGTGTGCTTCATTGCCTCGCGCACCTTCTTCACGTCGATCTCCAGCTCTTCGGCCAGTTCCTCGATGTTGGGCTTGCGGTCGAGATCCTGCTGAAGGCGGGCGCTGGCCTTGCGAATCTTCGAGATCGTGCCGATGCGGTTGAGCGGAAGGCGCACCACGCGGCTCTGCTCGGCGAGGGCCTGCAGGATGGCCTGCCGGATCCACCACACGGCGTAGGAGATGAACTTGAAGCCGCGGGTCTCGTCGAACCGCTTGGCCGCTTTGATGAGGCCGTAGTTGCCTTCATTGATCAGGTCGGCAAGCGACAGGCCCTGGCCCTGGTACTTCTTCGCTACTGACACGACGAAGCGCAGGTTGGCCCGGCACAGCTGATGAAGGGCCTCCTCGTCCCCGTCTTTGATGCGGCGGGCCAGTTCAACCTCCTCCTCGGGCTCCAAGAGATCAATCTTCCCGATTTCCTGGAGGTACTGGTCCAGCATCCGTTGTTCGCGAGAAACTTGCATATGGTCCTGTCGGGTTGTCGGTGATGGGCGATGGCGAAAGTGAGGGCAACAGGCCCCCGACGGCTGCCGGGGCACCAAGACGAAGTGCTCGAACCAGGGGACAGAGGGCCCCTAAGCGCCCCTAGTGTCGAGCCCGCGATGCATCCGATTTGCGTTCCGTCGAATCACCACGAGCGACAATAGGCGTTGTTCCAGATTGCGATGTGGGCCCGCTGTGCGGGGAAGCGCTAGCGGGCCGTCCCGTTGGCCGCAGCCAGTACGGCGTCGGCCACGTCCCGCGTGGCGCTCATGCGCGGCACTTTGGTTTGTCCACTAATGTCGTCGTTGGTGGCCTGCAGCCAGTCGTAGAAGGCATTGTCGGGGAGGGACGACACGTGCGGGCCGGCCAGGGCATCGCCCTCGCGACGGATGTAGTAGTGGCGGTTTACGTCCTGCAGGTACTCGTCCAGGACGCGCTCGAACGCGTCGAGGTTGTCCGGGGCGTGCTCGAACTCAATGAGCCACTCGTGCCCGGGCTGCTGGCCGTTGGTGGAGCGGAGCGGGGCCACGTGGTAGTCCGCAACGTGGGCGCCAGTGGCCTCACAGGCCTCCCGGAGAGCCGCGCGCACCTCGTCGCCGTAGATGGCCTCCCCGTACTCGTCGATCATGTCGCTGGTGCGGCCCGCCACGGTAATCTTGTGCGGGAACGTGCGGGTAAACCGGAGGACGTCGCCCACCTCGTAACTCCAGAGGCCGCTGCACGAGGTGACGTGCAACGAGTAGCGAACGCCGGTCTCCACGTCGGCAATCGTATGGCGTGTGGGAGCATCGCGACTCCGCTCGTCGAGAGGCACGAACTCGTAAAACACCCCGTTGTCCAGGTGTAGCAGCATGGACGGGTCGTCCAGTTCATCCTGAAACGAAAAGAAGCCCTCCGAAGCGCCGTAGGTCTCGACAAAGTCGACGTCGTGTCCAATTTTCTCCTCGATCAGGTCGCGGTACGATCGGAGAGCCACGCCGCCGGAGATGAACACCTGTAAGTTCGGCCACACGTCGCCTACGGTCGTGGCTGTGTCGTTGTTACGCTCGTTGTAGAGGTCGATGAGCAGGTCGAACAGGTTGAGCGCCCAGGTGGGCACCATAACGAGAAGGCGGATGTCCTTGTCCACCGTGCGCTCGGCCACGGCCTGGAGCTTCTCCTCCCAACTGGACAGGAAGGTGACCTCGTTGGGAACGGCCTGCAGAAGCGTCCGAAAAAAGTCGGGCGCATTCTCGGCCAGAATGCCGCTGATCTCGCCCGCTTTGGTTCCGGGATAATTCGGATCCGCCTCCACACGGCCGGGAAGCGTAAGGTGACTGCCCGCAAAAAAGCTTGGGTCGAGGCTCTCCTTTAGGTAGTTGAGACCTGCCCCTACGCTGAACGAGCGGTTGTTGTTGATGGTTGCCTCGCTGATGGGGATGACTTTGCCGTCGGAGACAGTGCCGCTGGAGACCGCAAAATTTGTGATGGTGCCGGGCCACATCACGTCGGCGGCACCCTGTCGCACCTGTTCTACGTCCTCGGCAATGTCGTCGTAGCTGTGCAGCGGAACGCGCTCCTGGTAGGCCGACACCACGTCCGAGGCCTCGGCAATCTCGGCAAAGTTGTAGTGGCGGCCCCACTCCGTGTCGGCGGCACGGGTAAGCAGGCGACGGAGAAGGGCGCGCTGCGTGGCCACGGGACGAGCCTTAAAGTCTTTTACTTGGCGAAGGGGGCCAAACCACTGCAGCGCAGAGCGTACCAACTCGTCCATTGAGGTGGAAGCAAATGAGAAGAAGCAGGGGGTGAGGCGCCCGCGAAAGGGAAGCGCGCCAAAGGGGGGCGTTCCGGCTGCCAGAAATTTTTCACAAAAACGGGCAAGGGATCTCATTCCAGCAGCGCTCTGTGTATACCTTACCTCATCGAGTGTTCTCGCCCGCCCGCTTCCGCACTGACCTGCTTTCGTCCATGTCCCGTACGTCTGGTTCGCGCCCGTCCGTTCCGTCTCCCGAGGACTTTCCCCCCGATCGGTTCGTTCTGGGGACCGGAGCCCACGCGCTGGACTGCCGCCCGGGCCGCTCCGAAGGGCCGGCGGCGCACGTCATGGGCATTCTCAACGTCACCCCCGATTCGTTCTCCGACGGGGGGCAGTACGTAACCGTGGAAACTGCGGTGTCGCGGGCCGCGGAGATGCTGAGCGAGGGGGCGTCGATCATTGACGTGGGGGGCGAGTCGACGCGGCCCGGCGCCGAGCCGGTAGGCCCGGTGGAGGAGCGCGACCGTGTGGTGCCCGTCATCGAAGCCATTGCACGGGCCTTTCCCGAGGCGCTCGTTTCCATCGACACCTACAAGCCGGAGGTGGCCCAGGCCGCCCTCGACGCCGGGGCGCACATCGTTAACGACGTAACGGGCCTCCGCCATCGCCCGGAGATGGCCGCGGTGGCCGCCGAGAATGACGCACCCCTGGTGCTGATGCACTCGCCCGGAGAACCGGGCGACCTAACGCGGCCGCGAGAGTACGACGATGTGATCGCCGAGGTGCGCGACGCCCTAGCCCGCGCAGTGTCCACTGCGCGAGACGCGGGGGTGGAAAAAATAGTCGTGGATCCTGGGTTCGGGTTCGGCAAGTCGGACGCGCAGAACCTGCGCCTGCTCAACGAGGTGGACGAACTGTTGACTCTGAACTGCCCCGTGCTCGTGGGCGTCTCCCGCAAGAGCACCATCGGACGGACGCTCGGCACGCCCGACGAGCCTGTGCCGGTCGACGAGCGGCTGTACGGCTCACTGGGGGCTACGGCAACGGCGGTTCTCCGCGGGGCGACGCTCGTTCGTGCCCACGACGTCGCCCCCACCATCGAGATGCTCACTGCCCTCGGGGCCACCCTGCGCCACGCCTAGCCGCCTGCCCGAGGGGCCGAAGCGCCTCCGTCTCGTTCCTCGCACCTGGCTTCTGATGCCGTGAAAGTCTTTGAGATCATCGGCTTCGGGGTGGGCGACGCGATCGAAATTCTTGTCGTCGCCTACGTCTTGTACCAGCTCTACCGGCTGATGCGGGGCACCATCGCGGTGCAGATTGCGCTCGGACTAGGGGCGCTGTTCCTGATCCAGTTCGTGGTGCAACTGGCCGACATGACGGTGCTCACCACCGTCTTTAGCTACTTCAACCAGGTGTTCGTGCTGGCGGTCATCATCATCTTCCAACCCGAAATCCGGCGCCTGCTGCTGCTACTGGGCAAAAATCCCATCGTGCGCCGCTTCGTCTCCACGACCGACCAGAATGAAATCGTGGACGAAACCGTTGCGGCCGTCGAGGAAATGAGCAACGAGCACACCGGGGCCCTCATTGCCTTTCAGCGCAGCACAGGCCTCCGCAGCTACGTGGAAACCGGGAAGCTGCTGCAGGCAGAAGTCTCGCGCGACCTGCTCCTGGCCATCTTCTACGGCCAAAACCCGCTCCACGACGGCGCCGTTATCGTCCACAACCGCCGCGTGGAGGCCGCCCGGTGCATCCTGCCGGTGTCCACGAGTATGAAGCTGAGCCCGCAGCTCGGCCTGCGCCACCGCGCCGCCGTGGGCCTGACGGAGCAGACCGATGCGTTCGTGGTGGTGGTCTCGGAGGAAACGGGCGACATTAGCGTCTCGCGAGACGGCGCGCTCATCTCCAACATCACCCCCGAAGAACTGCGCACGTACCTCACCAGCGCCCTCACGGGACAGCCCACCTCACAGACAAGTGCGCGTGCTTCCGTGGCGGCCTAGGCCGTTCGTGTCGGTTTCTTCTCGTCCCTGCTCGCCTTTTCGCTCCTGCGCCCCCTGCCCCTGCGCCCGTCCTCATGGTCGCTTCGCCCAACGACGACCGCCGGTACCACCGGCGCCGCCAACAGCTTGTGGAGGCGCTCCGTGCGCGCGGAATCCACGACGAGCGCGTGCTTGCAGCCATCGGGCGGGTGCATCGCCACGCGTTTGTGGATCCCGCCCTGCGCGATCGCGCGTACGAAGACGAGGCCCTGCCCATCGGGCTCAATCAGACCATCTCGCAGCCCTTTACGGTGGCGTACCAGACCTCGCTGCTGGACGTGGCCCCGAACGATCGAATTCTGGAGGTGGGCACGGGCAGCGGGTACCAGGCCGCGGTGCTCTGCGAGATGGGCGCACGGGTCTTTTCGGTGGAGCGGCACGGCGACCTGCTGGGGCGCGCCCGGTCGGTGCTCGACGAACTGGGCTACGACGTGCGCACCCGGCACGGGGACGGGGCGAAGGGGTGGGTTGCGTTTGCGCCGTACGATGGCATCGTGGTGACCGCCGCGGCCCCCGATATTCCCAAGGCGCTTCTGCGCCAGCTCCGCGAGCCTGCCGAGGAGGGGGAGACAGGCGGCACGCTTGTCATTCCGGTGGGGGGGAGCGGCGGGCAGACCATGACGCGCATCACTCGCACCGGCACGGGTCCGCACGACTACGAGCGAGAAGAATTCCACTCGTTTCGGTTTGTGCCGTTGGTGAGTGAGGAGGGAGACGACTCGTGATGGCTGGACGGGGTCCCAGTACACAACCCCCGCCCGGCGCTTCCCGGACGGGGGCTGACGGTTGGTTCAATGAAGGCCGGTGCGGACCTTACCGCACGACGGTCATCTGCGCGGTGGCGGCAAAGCCCTCGCCTCTTACCCGCAGGAAGTAGGTCCCGCTCGTGAGGCCCGTTGCTGACACGTCCAATCGGAGGCGCCGGAGCTCCTGCGCGGGAAGGGGACCATTGTGGAGCGTCGCCACCCGCCGCCCGAGCACGTCGTAGAGGCCCACGCTCACCTCCTGTCGCTCCTTGACCGCCAGCTCGACGGTGGCGTGCCCTCGAACCGGGTTCGGATACGTCGACAGCCGGTAGGCCTCCTCCATCGCAATTTCTGCTGTCACCGGTCCCGCGTAGCGCCGGGCGTTTTCGGTTTCGCTGGTGCCGACGGCATGAGGGGCAGAGGCGGCGTCCTGCGGCGGGCCGACGCGGAACTGGTGCGTGCCAATCTCCAGCTTATCGGTGCGGAAGCGGTAGGTCACAGTCCCCGACGATTGAACACTCGACGAATCGCTGGCCGGCACGGTGCTGAGGGTGGACCACGCAGCCGTCGAGTCGGCGCGGTGCTGGACGAAAAACTGGGAGGGGAGGCTCGACCCTTCTGCCTGCCAACTCACATAGGCGATACTATTTTTCTGCACCTTGGCCTGGACATTCTGCACAAGAAAGGAATTTCCGTCGACTGCCAGGCAGATTTGATTCGATCCGGGGGCGTTGCATCCGCCCCCACCGTCGTTGTTGTTAATAATCACGCTCGTTTGCGCCGAGTCGGTCTCACCGTCCTTGGAGGCCTCGACCTTGATGTCGACGGAGAGAGTGCTGGAGATGTCGTTCTTGCCCCAGAGCAGCGTAGAGCCCGTTCCGAGATAGTACCACCCATCTCCTTCGTCTGCAAACCAAGTGTAAGACGCGCCATCGCGCGATGCGGAGGCGGTCCAGGTGCCCTGTTCGCCCTCATCCAGTACTGTTGGGCCGGAAGTGATGCTGACATCCAAAGGAGGCGGTGGAGGAGTACCTGGCTTCGTTGCGATTGTGTATGCAACCTTGGCGTTCGAAGCCTGTGCTGGGTAACCCATATCTTCACATTGCCCAATGATGTTGCAGACCTCCCCCTGGTACCCGTACGTCGTAATGGTTGCTTCGCTCTCCCAACTCCGCACTTCTATATTTGCCCAGGGATGTCCTGTCGCGGGGTTCGCGGCCGACCAGCCTTTCGTATCTGGGTGTCGAATCCAGATGTCGTGATCCGAGCCTTGGGGTAAGTCGATCGTCCATTCGACTTTGTATTTCTCGTCGATGTCGTAGTATTTCTCGTCGATGTCGTACTTTCCCGACGCCAGGGACGTCCACGGGCCTCCGATCATGGTAAAGGTGAGGTCTTCCTCCACAACGGTTACCGACCCATTCGTGACTGTGCCCCGGGTGAAGGACCGGTCCTGGACGTACTGTACGGCATCCTTCGCATCGAGGCGCCCGTGTCCGGTTTGCTTGTCGTAGCCAGCAGGAGGAATGTCATCCGCGGTGCG
>CAZFJR010000039.1:0-22367 GCA_964519235.1 uncultured Salinivenus sp.
AACACGCCCTGCTCGCTGGACTCGTACCGGTAGGCCTCCGGGTGGGCCCGGAAGTTGAGGTCGTACGCCGGTGCCATGGCACGGTCTGGCGGGACCGGGTTCGTGGATTCAGAGAATCGGTGTTCGTCGGCGGCCTCGACGGCTTCGTTCGGCCGCCCGGCCCTGCCACGCGCCGACTCCTACCGTTCGTCCGAGGACGCGGTGGTGGACGGGTGCGAAGTGGGGCCGGATAAGAAAAGAATGTCGTCGAAGTCGACGGTGGAGACGCCGTTCACCGTGTTGGAGTCTCCCCACATCATGACTGCAGCGGGGGTGGTGTCGGGACTGCCCCCGAAGAGCTGCTTGTAATCCTCGACGACATTGCGCTCGTGGGGAATCCACGTGCCGAGCCCCTGCTCCGCCTTCGAGGCCACCACCAGGACCTTCAGGGGCCCGTAGTCGACAGTGGTGCCCACGGGTGCGGCCGAGCTGTACGTGTACTTGATGCTCTTCGGGCGCCCGAGCCAGTCGGTATCGAAGGTGACGTAGACCGCCCCACCGGTGTCGTTGCGGTCGTCGTCCTGCTCGTTGGCCCCTTCCGGCAGCGCCTCGGCCCGCCACTTCCACTGCAGAACGGGGCGTTTTTCGAGGTTCCAGCTCAGGCCGTTTCGGCGAGACCGCACCACCCGGAGCGCTTTTGCATCGGTATAGATCCGTGCAAACTGATTTCCGTTTTCACGTCGCACGTACACGTTCTTTCGGGGGGTCATCACCCCCTCCGTCGACAACCGCACCAGGTCTCGCCCTCGCGTGTCGCGCCAGCTCCGCGGCGGCTCTCCAGGAGAGTAGGCCTCAAAATCGTCGAGTAGCTTGCAGTTCAGCGCGGCGGGAATACCGTCGCATCCGCTGTGATCTGGAGACTGGGCGTATCCGGCAAGGGCAGCGCTCAGCCCGAGGGCGACCAGAAGGACAATGCGACGTAGCATAGAGAAGGCACCTCACTTTGGGAAAGACCGCGTGTGTTGGCATGCTCGCGTGTCCCTAAGCCGCCCGAGACCGGCACGCAGTAACACGCCGGGCCGCCCACGCCTGCGGCACTGGTTGCGGCTGCGGGATTTGTGGCGCTGCGGGGTGGGCCCGTTTCGGCCCCCGGTCTCGTCTCGGGGCGTCTCGTCGGGGATGCCGCTTCTGGAGAACGTGACAGCGCGCTCCGTGGCAGTTCTTCCCAGAGACAGCCCTACTCGGCAGGCACCAGGTCTCCCTGAAGCATCTTCTCCGCGTGGGCCAGCATTTCGGGCGTGTCCACATCCTGCCAGAAGCCGTCCCCAATGTCGAGCGTCTGCATGCGGCCCTCGCCCATGAGGCGCTGGATGCCGTCGGACAGGGCCGCGTCGCCCTTGGCCGCGTACACCGCCGAGAGGGCCTCCATCAGCCCGTCGGTGGCAACAAAGACGCCCGTGTCGACGCAGTTGTAGTCGTCGAGCTGCTTGCCGATGGCCCGCGGACGGCCGTTTTCGACGCGCACCTTTGTGGCGTCGTGCATGTCGAAGATGGTGTCGAGCTTGGCGTCGACCAGAAGGGTGACGCCGCGTTCGGGGGGGCGGTGGCGGCGGGCCTTTTCCATGAGGCCGTCGCCGAGCACATGGTCGGCCATGGTGAGGAGAAACGGTCCTTTCTCCACGTAAGGCTCGGCCGCCAGGACCGACACGCCATTTTGGCGGTCGTAGTGCTCGTTGACGGCGAAGGTGAGGGACAGGGGCCCGGTGTAGCGCTCCTCAATTTCTGCCTGCACCGTGTCCATGCCGTAGCCCACCACGATGACGGCGCGAGCGCAGCCAGCTGTTTCCAGGCTGTTGAGCGTGCGGATGAGCAGGGGCGTGCCCGCCACTGGCGTCAGGGGCTTCAGGTCGGTGGCCTCCTGGGTGCCGGCCAGGCGCGAGCCAAAGCCCGCGGCCAGGACGACGCCCGTTCGTGGAGAAGCGGAGTTATTCATTCGACGAGGGGGTCGGTTCGGAGACGTTTTCGGACATGGGGTAGTTTTCGGACAGGTGCGTCAGCGGTTCGGCCCCGCCCAGCACGCGCAGCGTATTCTTGAGGCGGAAGTGCTGGATGAAGAGGTCGTGCTCGCGCACGTGTCCTTCGATGACGTGCGGGCTCTTGAAGTAGAACGAGAGCCACTCCTGAATGCCGTCGCGCCCGCTGCGCTGTGCGAGGTCGAGGAAGAGGGCCAGGTCCAGCACGATGGGCGCCGCGAGGATGGAGTCGCGACAGAGGAAGTCGAGCTTGATCTGCATCGGATAGCCGAGCCATCCGAAGATGTCGATGTTGTCCCAGCCCTCCTTCGCGTCGCCGCGTGGCGGGTAGTAGTTGATCGAGACCTTGTGGTGCAGGTCCTCGTAAAGGTCGTCGTACTTGTCGGGCTGCAGGATCGTCCCCAGGACGCCCGACTTGGTTACCTCCTTGGCCCGGAAGCTGGACTCGTCGTCGAGCACCTCGCCGTCGCGGTTGCCGAGGATGTTGGTGGAGAACCAGCCCTCGATGCCCAGCATGCGGGCCTTGAGGCCGGGGGCCAGGATGGTCTTCATCATCGTCTGGCCCGTTTTAAAATCCTTGCCCGCAATCGGCACGTTGTTTTGCTCGGCCAGCTGCTCCAGCGCGGGAATGTCGGCCGAGAGGTTGGGGGCACCGTTGGCGTAGGCCACGCCTTCCTTGATGGCCGCATAGGCGTAGAGCTGAGAGGGAGCGATGGACGGGTCGTTGTTCTCCATGCCCTCCTCAAACTTCTCAATCGAGAGGTGGCACTCGGAGGGCTTCATGTAAATCTCGGTAGAGCCGCACCAGATCATGACCGCGCGGTCGGCGTCGGTTTCCTCTTTGCGGCGGCGGATGTCGTCGCGAAGCGCCTCGGCCAGGTCCTTCTTCGTGGCGCCCTGCTTCACGTTGGGGCCGTCGAGGCGCTTGACGTACTCCTTGCTAAAGGCGGCCGACATCGGCTCAATGGAGTGAAGAAACTCCTCCAGCGGAGCCAGGTCGTCCTGATCGAGCACCTCAGCGCGGGCGGCAGCCTCGTAGGCATCGTCCTGGAACACGTCCCACGCCCCAAACGCAAGATCGTCCAGGGGCGCCAGGTCCACAAAGTCCTTGATGAGAGGACTCCGGTGGTCGGAGCGGCGGCCCAGGCGGATGGTCTGGGTCTGCGAGAGGGAGCCGATGGGCTTGGCGCGCTCTCGGCGAATGGCCTCCACCCCAGCGATAAAGGTAGTGGCGACGGCTCCCAAGCCGGGGGTAAGGACGAGGAGGTTGCCCTCGTGGGGCGTGATCTCGGGCGTGCGGTCGGACATCAAACAAAGGGCTCTGCTGCGGGTGTGACGAATCCGCCCTGGGGTGGGGCGGGGTGGTGTAAAAACAGTGCGGTGCGAAGCGGGCGTGGTGGAGGGACTGGGGAGACAGCCCGCCGTGTGGGAATGGGATTCTCTGGTGAAAGCATCTAGGAAAGGCGCACCGAAATGCGTGAAAGTAACACGGGATGGACGGCGCGCGCACAAAGAACAGACGAAGCGAGCGCTTCTTCGACGGGGCCGGCTCGAAGCAGCGGCGGAGCCCGGCACCGGGGGCGCCGTCAAGGATCGAGGCTGCTCCGCACCGGGGCGGCCTGCGGGGGGTGCACCTCGGGCGAGCGGCCGTCCACGAGGGCCTGCACGACCTCCCAGATGCGTTCGCAGTTGTGCCCATCGGCCCCCAGCATGTGCTCGTTCAGGAACGCCTGGGCGGCCTCACGGCAACAGTCGGGGTCGTCGAGGGCCTGGTCCACCTGGGCCAGCAGCTGGTCGAAGTCGCGGGCCAGAAGGCCGCCGTGCTGTTCGGGCGGTAGCTTCCAGATGTGGCGGGCCGACTCCACCTCGCTTTCCAGCACCCCGGCAAACGTGTAGGTGCGCGACATGAAGGCCTCGTCGGCGTCGGCCACGGGGTAGACGTGAAGGGTGGGACGGCCGGTGGCGTAGAAGAGGTTGGCGATGCTGCTGTAGTTGGTAATGAGGGCGTCGGCCACCTGCAGGTCCAGGTAGTTGTCCGGGTAGCGGTCTTTGTATTTGAGCATCACGTGGTTGTGGCGGGCGGCCAGGTCGTCCAGCATGGCACGGTAGTCGCGGTCGAACCGGTAGGAGTCGTGCAGGCGCAGGAGGACGTTGGCCCCGCGCCGACCGATGTGGCGCACGAGGCGGTCGAGCAGATCGGCGTCGGTGCCCCAATGCTCAAAGACCTCGCCGTAGTGCCAGGTGGGGGCCACGAGCACCGTGGGGGTAGAGGCCACGTCGAACGGGTAGTACGGCTGGGCGCGGGTGCGATCGATGGGGGTACGCAGGTCATCGTGACTGGCCGCGCCCAGGAGGTGACAGTTGTCGGGGTGGAGGCCCGTGACCTCCGTCCGGTGTTTCTGGTCCCACGGCCCGAAGCACTGCCAGGCAAAATCGGGATTGGGCGCGCGCGCATCGCCCCAGGTGCGTCGCAGCGAGCGGTGCAGCCACCAGAGGTCGTTCTCGCTGTCGGGCCCCTTCCACCCAAAGCCGTGCCACAGCATCAGGGCCTTCGGGGCGGTGCGGAGAAAGGGCGTGCGGTTGTCCATGATGGTAATGTCCGCCTCGAACCCCGGCACGCCGAGGGCGTGGTGCCAGAACCGCCGTTTCACGAGATCAACGTCCAGCGGGAAGAGTTCATGGACGCCCTGGCGCCGGAACCGCTCCGGGTCGTCCATCACGACCTTGATCGTCACCCCGGGCTGCTGGTCGAGGTATTTCGCAAAGCTCCAAAGGTCCGCGCCAAAGGTGGTGGCCCAGATCAGTACGTTCATCAGCACAGGAGTGCACCAGAGCAGTACGTGAACCCTGCCCTCAGCAGGGCGTCGGTCCCGCGAGCAGCGCGCAGTGGGCTCCCCGTCCGGGACACACCGCGTGTCTGAATGCGGATCGCCCGGTTGGGTTCACTGGCCCGCGGGTTCTGCAACCCAGGGCCCGTCGCGGGGATCCCCATCCGGTTCTTCGACAAGGCCTCCGGGGCGCAGCGCCCGCCGAGGGTCACTGGGTGTCCGCCGCGGTCGGGCCACAGTCCCACTGTGCCACATCGGCCGGCGTAAGGTCGTGACGCACGGCCGTCATCACCCGAGACACCTTCGACTCGTTGTACGGCTCGATAATCCATTCCCAGACGGTTTCCCCGTTCGGGGCCACCTCCACGACGCGCCCGCCCTTCGTCTCGGCCAGGAGCATGTTGCCGTTCGGGAGGGGCTGCCACTTCCCCTGCGTGTCCGTGTAGAACGGATCGGAGAGGGGCGTGGGGAAGCGGATCTCGACGGAGTCGGTGTGCGGCTGCGCAGCCACAATGCGGCTGCCCTCCAGCATGCGGCCCCGCTTCATGAAGTTGCGGTTGTTGTCGAAGATGCCGATCCAGCCGTCCCCCATAAAGTCGGGGTCGTGCTGCATGATGAGAGGATCGGACGTGTGCCACTTCACCGTGCCGGTATCGGGGTCGAAGACGAAGACGAGGTCCACCTTCCGGATGGACACCGCCAGGTCCCCGGCCTCGAAAAGGGGGTACTCGTCGGCCATCGAGGCCGGCAGAGGGTCCACGTCGTTCAGGTGGAGGATGTCCGTCGTGCGGGGCTCATCGTCCTTGGCCTGCGGCTGGTAGGCCTTGGCGATGTAGCGCTGGAGGTCGTTTTGGTAGAGAATGTCGAGCACATTGATGCGGCGCAGCAGCTCACCGTCGGCGCTCACATGGTGGAGCTGGTGGAGCCAGAGCGGGTCGTCGAGACCGGGAAAGCCGTCCGGGAACTGTTCGGAGGCGGTGCGGAGCCGGTCGCTGGTGCCGCCGATCCAGAAGGTCCCGTCGTCGGCCCGGTCCACAGAGTGGTGGTTGCCCCTGGGCAGACGCCAGACGACGTCGCTGCAGGCGTCGATGCGCACCGCGCCGATGTAGGAGGAGTTAAACACCACGTCGCCGTTGGGCAGAAGGTGCGAGCCATGGAGGGTTTCCTGGACCGGGTCGCCACGCAGCTCCAGCGAGTCAGGGAAGAGGGTGCTCCGGTCCACGCGCCACGTATGAATCACCTCGCCGTGGCGGTTGATGAGGTTGAAGCCGGGGCGGGGGCCTTCGGGGTCGTTCCAGAGGGCGTTGATGAAGGTGAGGCCCGGCTGCATGGCGGTGGAGTCGCGGATGTCTACGCCGGAGCGGTCGTAGATCCGCTCGGTGAGCATGGGCCGGTACCAGATGTCGCTGGCCTCCTGCTGCACCTGCCGGATGAGGCTATCGGGAAAGAAACCGTTCTGGCGTGCGGAATACCCATAGAGGAGCGCGAGCACCAAAACGGATGCGGCAAACGCAACTTTTTCGGCGGAGAAGTTGCCCATGGTCGATCAAGGGAAAGGTAGTTGGAGGAGCGAGGGCCGCCGGCGCATCTCCGTGCCCTGATGGCATCGCGGCGGAAAGAGAATGGTCAGGCGTTCGCTGCGGAGTACTTGCCCCGGAGCACGGCGAGGGCCTCTCTTTCACGCAGGGCGAGGAGCCCCAGTCCCACGCCGAGCGTGCCCAGCACCCCCAGCACAAGCGCGATGATGGGCATGCCTGAGAGGTACGTGTCGGTCAGCCACTGCAGTCCCAGCCCAGCCCCCAGCGCCGGGAGCAGCACGATCCCTCCCGGCACGATGGCCCCGAGGAGTGCAGGCAGAGACACCTCGAGCACGCGGGCACTGAAGTACAGCAGCACGGCCACCACGAGCGGGTACGCGGCCACCCAGGCCCAGGCCACGCCGGTCAGTGAGAACTGCCCCCCCACGAAGAATGCAACAGGCATCAGGACGGAACTGAAGATGGCGTAAAAGAAGTTGAGCCGGGCCTGTCCCACCGCATTCAGCAGCTGGGGAACGAGGGCAGCCACCGACCGGAAGACGCCTACGAGCACGAAAACGTATACCAGCGGGACGGCATCGAAATACTTCTCGTACCCGCCCACCACCAGCAGCTCCTGAATGTGAACGCCAATGACGACCAGCACGAGCCCGATCAGCGAGAGGTTGGCCCGGGCAATTGTCGAGAAGTAGGTCCGGAGGCGCTCCAGTTCATCCTGCAGCTTCGAGAAAGCCGGATACGCAACGTCGTTGATGGTGGAGGCGAGGGTGCGCACTGGGTCCGAGACAATGCGGTAGGCCATGGTATAGATGCCCACCGCCTCCGGTCCGAAGAGGCGGCCCACGAGCAGGTAGTCGGCATTAATGTAGAAGTTGTAGAGCAGGCGCGAGCCGGTGGCGTAAAGCCCGAAAGAGACGCGCGGCCACACCTTGGCCCAGTTGAAGGTCCAGCCGGGCCAATGGGGCCGAAAAAACTGGAAGAGGCCCAGGCGGCCCACACGGTTGCCGAGCTCCCCGAGAATGATGGCCCAGGCCCCGAAGCCGTAGTAGGCCAGAACCACCATGAGGACCGACGACGCGAGCAGAGAGACATTCTCCGCAAGGACGATGCGGGCAAACGCCATCTCCTTCGTGAGCAGGTTTTTCGGCACGAAGTAGAAGGAGAAGACGACGACGGAGAGACCGTATACCTGCAACAGGGGCGTCAGTTGGGGCTCGCCATAGAATCCCCCGATGAGAGGCGCCACCGCGACCAAAAGCACGTACAGCGTGCCGGAGACCAGAAGCGACAGCCAAAAGAGAGAATCGATTTCCTCGCGCGTGATGTCCTGGGCCTGCACGATGGCCACCCCAAGGCCGAGCTCGGTAACGGCGCGTAGAATTGAGAAAATGGCCAGCACGATGCTGGCCACCCCGAAGGCCGCCGTCGAGATCAGCTTCAGCACGACCAGGAGGGCCACCACGTTCAGCACCTTGCTCACCGTCTTCCCGAGGCCCGAATATAGCAGTGACCGGACCACCTGCCACGAAAACGATGCCTCATCCGCTTCCTGGGGGTCTGTGTCTTGGGGGGAGCCCGGCGGGTCTGAATCAGCCACGCAAAGGAGCAAGCAGTGCTGGGGGCAGAGAAACGGTGGGGACTTTGGGAACGGTGCGTGTACGAACACCAAATGTAAACCGTCTGAAATACGCCGTACACTTACAAGCTGTTCGAGAGACATTCGTCAAGGCCGCTCTTCTGCCCTACTGCCCTCCGCATTCTCACGGAGCGCATATCCTCCGGAATTTTTCACACCACAGAAGACCGGCCGGCTGGATTTGTGACGCGCTGTGAGGTAGGGTCCTGTAGTTGTGCTGGCTCTTCCGTGCGCCAGCGCGCACCCCTCCCACCTCAGGCCCCAGCGCCCTCGTTCTCATGGTCGGCTCGCTCTCTCTCGCGAAGGGATGGTTTCTGCTCTCCCTGATGGTTCTGTCGTTCGGGTATGGCTTCGCCGCACACGCCTGGGACCTGTTCCCCAAAACCTACGTCGTGACGGCGGCCAACCAGGCCGGCCGGCAGGCCGCTGGGGTCCTCTGGGAGCCCGCCGCCGAGGAGTACACGGAGCCTCGTGTGTACGACCGAGCAGGGGCTCGCACCGTCGACTCCACCGCCGTGCAGCCGGGCTTGACGCTGGTGGTCAGCGCGTGGGCGTGGGACGGCGAATCGATGCGCCCCGGTGCCAGGCTGCTCGACCGGCACGGCCGGACGATGCATGAATGGGCGCCGGACCGACAGGCCATCTTCGGCGGCACGGCCCTGAAGGGCGGCAACCCGGCCACGGCCAAGTTCCACGGCGCCCACCTCCAGCCCAACGGCGACCTCTTGCTGGCTCTCTCGTACATCGGGCTCGTGCGGCTCGACGCCTGTGGGGCGGTCGAGTGGACCCTCGAAGAAGGCGCGCACCATTCGGTGACGGCCGGCGCCGGAGAGACGGTCTGGGTCTCGGGGGTCAGCGACGAGCGCCGGTCGACCACCGAACGGCACCCCAACGGCTTTCCGGGACTCGACCGGTCCGTATGGATGGATCGTCTCCTCCACGTCTCGGCCGACGGGGAAATTCTCACCGACATCAACGTGCTCGACGTGCTCTACGCCAACGGCCTGGAGCGCTACCTCCGCATGGCCTACGCCCGCGGCGCCTTCACAAACGACAACGGCGACCCCACGCACCTGAACGACGTGGAGCCGCTTTCGGCCTCGATGGCCGACGAATACCCCACGTTTGAGGCGGGCGATCTGGTCGTCTCCCTCAAGCACCCCAACCTCGTGCTCGTGCTCGATCCGGACACGCGGGAGGTGAAGTGGCACGGCGACTCCGGACCCGACGACCGCTACCACCTCCTCCAGCAGCACGACCCCGATTTTATGGGGAACGGCTGGATCGGCGTGTTCGACAACCGAGAAGACTTTACCGACCGGGGCGCGATGCTGGGCGGCAGTCGCTTGCTTGCCTTCCAGCCGCACACCGACTCGGTGGCCGTGCTCTTTCCCACCCCGCAGTCCGATACGATTTACACGAAAAACCGCGGCAAGTGGCAGCCCTTAGACAACGGAAACTACCTCCTCACGGAGTCGAACGCGGGCCGCGTGCTGGAGGTAACGCCCGCGGGGCGCACCGTGTGGGAATGGATCCATGAGCCGCACAGCGAAACCCAGGTCCCGTTCATCACGAGCGCCGACCGCTACGACCTGACCCGGGCGGAGGTGGCGTCGTGGCCCTGCTCCTCCCTCGACGCGGCGTCCGCCTCCGCCTCGCCGGACCGGACCGGCCGCGCGGCGGACTAAGCCCCACTGCTCCCATTCTACCCCCCGGAAGAGGGCCCCTGCGCACAACGACGCCTCTTCGAGTCTGCTTCCCGATTTCCCCCTTATGCCTGCCCCCGACTTCATCATTATCGGCGGACAAAAGTGCGGCACCACCTGGCTGCGCTACCACCTGCGGCAGCACCCCGACGTTTACGTGCCCACCAACGAAGCGCAGTTCTTCAACCGCTCGCAGAACCTCGCCAGGGGGCGGGACTGGTACGAGTCCTTCTTCTCGAAGGCCGGTCCCGATCAGGTCGTTGGCGACAAGTCGCCGGACTACCTCTGGACCACATCGGACGGGGCCCGCAACCACATCGCCGGCTCCCACGAGCGCATCTACGAGATGTACCCCGACACGAAGCTCGTCGTGACGCTTCGCAACCCGGTCAACCGGGCTGTCTCGGCGCTCAACCACTTCATCCGGCGCGGGCACGTGACGCCGCTCTACGGCATTGACCCGCTCCTGTTTGGGGACGAGCAGGACCGCATCGACGGCCTCGGCATCATTGAAAAGGGCTACTACTACCGCGAGCTGCGCCCGTACCTTGACCTCTTCGATCGCGATCAGGTGCTTCTCCTCCTTTTTGAGGACGACATCCTGCAGGCCCCCCGCCGCACCCTCCGCCGCCTCTACGACTTCGTGGGGGTCGACCCGGCCGTCGGGGACGAGGTGGAACTCGGGCAAAAACGCGGCGAGCACTACCTGTCGCTCCTGGGCCTGCTGCTGCAGTACTACGTGCTGCCGAAGGACCTCGTCAAGCTCATCGACCGGCCGCTGCCGGCGACCAAGCTCAACCCTTCGCCCGACAGCGTGCTGCGCCTCTACGATCTCTACGAGGAGGAGAACGAACAACTCTTCGACCTCATCGGGCGGCAGCCGGCTTCCTGGCTCCAAACTACCCGCCGCGCCGCCAAGTAGGCTCGATTCAACTGTCTCTCGACGTGGGGTCGGCAGAGGCGCAGGGCCAGGCGGCCACGTCGGTCGGCGTCAGGGCACGGCGGCTGGCCTGCGTCACCTCTGGCACCCGCGACTCGCTGTAGGGCCGGTGGACCCATTCCCACACGGTGCGCCCGGTCGAGTCGACCTCGACCACCCGGCCCGAGGCCGTCTCGGCCAGCAGCAGGTTGCCGTTGTCCAACAGCTCCCAGCGCCCCTGACCGGAGGTGTAAAACGGCTCGGACTGCTCAGTGGGAAAAAGCACCTCCACCGAATCGGTGTGGGGCTGCACGGCCACGATGCGGCTGCCACCCAGTATTGTGCCGCGATCTGTGCCGTCGTTATTGTTGTCGAAAACCCCAATCCACCCGTCGCCGATGAAGTCGGGATCGTGCTGGGCGACGAAGGGATCTGAGGCGTGCCACTTCACCTCGCGCGTGTCCGGATCGAAGACGAAGACGAGGTGGAGGCGCTTGACAGACACCGCGAGGTCGCCGGCCTCAAACGTGGGGTATTCGTCGGCCATCGAGGGCGAAAGCGGCTCCACGTCGTTGATGTGAAGGATGTCGGTGGGCGGCCCCGTCACCCGGCGCTTGCCGCCCCAGGAGGCCTTCATGATGTAGCGCTTCAATTCGGTCTCGTAGATGAGGTCGAGCGCGTTGATGTCACGCAGAATCTCGCCGTCGGGCGAGACGCGCAGGAGCCGCTCGATCCACACGGGCTTCCCGTCGAGCCCCGGGTATCCGTCGGGGAAGCGCTCGCTGCCCACCTGCGGCGTCTCCGGCACGGCCGGCGTCCAGAAGGACCCGTCTTCGGCCTGTTCGATGGAGTGGTGGTTGCCTTCGTTGAGCGCCCAGACCACCTCGCCGCACGCATTGAGGCGCGCCATGCCCACGTAGCGCTGGTTGACGACGATGTCGCCGCCGGGGAGGAGCGACGAGCCGTGCATGCCGGTGCGCTCCGGCTGCTTGCGGCGGCCACTGTCGAACAGCTTCGTGCGGGGCACCCGCCACGTGTGCAGCACGGAGCCGTCCGGGGCAAGGAGCCGCAGTTCCGGCTCCAGACTGCCGTCGTCGCCTCGCCACGAGGATGCCACGAACGTAAGGCCCGGCTGCATCCGGTCGGGCTGCTCCAGGCGCGTGCCGTGCCGCTCGTAGTCTCGCGAGTTGAGGAGCGGCCCCCGCGGATCGAGAATCATTTTGGCCTCGGCCACCGCACCTTCGAGCACGGAGAAGGGCGGCCAATGCCACCGTCCCACAGCTGTGCCGTACAGCACAGCAAGGATCGTGACCGAGAGCATGAACCCGACCTTTTCGGCGGAACGGGACGACGATGCCATCGCGCTAGCTGGGAAAGGATGCAGGAGAAGGACAGACGAGGGTCGCGGCTGAGACCATCAATTGGTTTCAAGTATAGCATCGAGCGTCGAAAGACGCGACCCCAGAGAGGGCGGTTGTAGGGCAGCGCCCGCCATTGAGCGAGGGCACCGCAGTTGCTTCCGGGCGCAGGCAACGGCACCATGCCGGGAAGGCATGGGCGGATGGGAGCGTGGGGGCACCGACAGTCTGTCCCGTTGCGACGGGGCAAACAGCGGGCGTTACTGAGATGCGGTTGCCGGGATGGGTTGATCGTCGGCGTCTTTCCGTTGCTGAATAAAGTGCAAGATGCGCTCGGCCCGGTGCGGCCACGTGTTTTTTTCGATGTCGGCCCGGGCGGCCCGGCCGAGGCGGTCGCTCTGATCTGGATGATCTAGAAGGGTGCGGAGGCGCCGAATGGCGGCGTCGGGATCGTCGGGCGGGACGAGGGCGGCGTTCTCATCGTCGCGGAGCAGTTCCTGGAGGTCGGGCGAGGCGGGGGCGAGGATCGCGCGCCCGGCGGCCATGTACAGATAAGTTTTCATGGGGAGGACGGTGTTGCCGACCTCCTTGAGAGGCTTCGTGGAGGGGGGGATGAGGAGCACATCAGCGGCGTAGAGGTAGGGCACCGTGTCGTCGAACGGCTGCCAGGGCACCACGCGGACGTTATCGAGGGGAGCGGCCTGTCGTTCGACCTCGCCTTCCCCCTCAGAGCCGACGATCACAAACTGCACGGCGGGCAGGGCGCGGGCCATGTCGAGCAGGAGGCCCAGGCCCTTCTCCATTGTCACACGTCCGGCGTACGTGACGGTGGGGCGGTCGGGCAGGTCGCAGCGCTCGCGGGCCGTTTCTCGGGAGAGGCGGGGCCGGAGGCGCTCCGGGTCGTAGCCGTTGTGGGCGGTGAGGAGCCGTTCGGGGTCGACCCCGGCGTCCACGTAGCTCTGCCGCGCCAGCTCGGAGTGGAGCACAGCCCCCAGGAAGCGGGGGTGGCGCGCGATCCAGCGGAAAATGGGGGCACTCCACGGCTGCTGACGGGGCCAGGGCCGATAGGTCTCGTACACCACGGGCCGCGTGCCCCCAAGCAGTGCTCCCAGCAGAATGGGCAGCGTACGGGTATAAAGCACGTCGGCCCGCCGCGCCGCGGGGTGGCGGGGCCCCACGAGGCCCTGCGCCACTTTCTCAATGCCCCGGATGTTCGGGTACACGCTCCGCACGGCCGCCACGTCGAACGTCGGGGCGATCTGGTAGTAGTCGGCGATGGCATCGCGGCCCGGCTCCGCGTCGAACCAGTGCTCGGGTTTGACGAGCGTGACCGTGGCGCCCGCTGCCTCAAACCCCCCGATCATCGACATCATCTGCTCCGTGTCCGTGGCCGTCTGGGGCAGAAGCTGGTCGGTGAGGTATGCGAGGCGCATAAGGACGGACATCGTTCGCAGGTCATGTGTTGACTTCTCCCCCGGCTAACGCCGGAGGGTCTACTGCTCCTTCCCACATCCTCAATACTCTAATCGCGTCTCCTCCACTCGTCTCCCCATCACTCACGAGGGCCCGGCCGCACTTCTTCCCGTTCGACCGGACGAGGCCGGACCCGTTCGGCGGACAGGTGGGCCCACGTGTGCTCGGCAAAGGCGTTGATGTGGGGCTTCTGATGGAGCCAGCCGAAGTGGAGCGCGTAGGGAGTGAGTTCTATGTACTCGCCCAGGCCCGGCAGCCATTCGGCCACCCGGAACAAGGCATCGCGCAGGGCATCGTTGGCCAGCCCGCGCAGCCGGTAGATGAGGTCGTGGGTGTAAAGGCGGTAGGACACCTCTTTGAACTGAGGATCGTGCTGGGTGAGGCTGTTGATGTAGTCGAGCTGCGGGCTGTTGCGGCCCTGCAGCCACGGAAACACGTGCAGGTTCAGCTCGCTCATGGCCAGCGCCAGGCTCCACTCACAGGTTTCTTCGCTGCGCCCGTCTTCCCGCCGGGCTCGGAAGTGGGTGTCCTCGGCCCGATCGAAGAAGGCCGACGCCGCCTCGCCGACGGTGCGGGTGCAGGCCTGGTCCTGCGCGTAGATCATGCCCGCCTGCACACGAGGCAGGTGGCTCACGCCCATGCGCCGGAGGGTGCGGCGGCGGCGACCCAAAAGCACGTCTGCCACCATTCCCAGACGCTTGCGCCCCCCGAAGGCGTGGTCGGCGTTTTGCATGCCCGTGACGGTGAAGGGAAAGGCCGCGAACTGGGTCCAGAGCGGGTCCGGGTCGCGGCACCACAGCATGTCCGTGTCCACGAAGAGCGATCGCTCAAACGCCTTGAACTGGTGCAGGTGGTGCTTGAACCCGACGATGGAGCGGTGCTGCGGCGGAAGGTCGCCAAGAACATCGAAGTGCTCCCCCAGTCCCCGCCGCTCCAGCAGGGCGCGGTGGTGCTGCGGGCAGAACAGGGCCACGGGCCGCCGCTGGTCGTACCGGCGAAGCGTGTGGACGGACGCCACAGCGTACTTGACGTACCGGTCGGGGCCGTAGCTGTGAAGGACGTAGCCTTCGCGGGGAGCGGACATGGAGGCCGGGGCCAGATGTTTTGGTTGGCTGCTCCCTTCACACCGAACGCCTGTCAATTGGTTCACACCGGTCTCTCTCTTCATTTTCGCTGTGTGGGAACATCCCCTCGGCCCCCTCTTAGCCCACGAACAGCGTCTGCTCCCACCGACGCCTCCCTGCCACCGACGCCTCTTCCGATGCGCGTGCTGTTTGTCACACAGGACTTCCCGCCCGACCGTGGGGGCATCCAAACCTACTCGTGGGAGGTGGCCCGGCGGTTGGCGACGCGGACCGATGCCCTGGAGGTCCTGGCCCCGCGCCGCCTGGGCGCCGCTTCGGTGGACCGCGCCGCGCCCTTTTCCGTCACCCGCCTGCCGGGCCGTCCGGCCCTGCTGCCGCTTGCTCTGCTGCCAGTGCTTCCCGTTCGGGCACGGGCGCTAAACGCCAACGTGGCCGTCCATGCGCAGTGGCAGACGGTGGGGGCGTCGGTCCTGTCGCGGGCCCTGTTCGGGCGCCCCCGGCGCATTGCCTGTGCGGCCCACGGGCGTGAGTTGCTGTTCAATCCGGCGCCTCCGGCCTCCGGGCTGGACGCAGAATACGACCGCCTCCGGCAGTTTCTTCTTCGCCAGGTGGACACCTTCCTTCCGGTCAGCCACTACACGGCGGGGGTGCTGCGCGATCGAGGCGTGCCCGAACGCCGTATGCGCGTTGTCCCCGGAGGGGCCGACCCGGAGCACTTCCGCCCGTACGATGTCGCCTCCACCCGCGGCCTCCAGTTTCCGCCCGACTCTCCTCTCCTTCTCACAGTGGGCCGCCTCGTGCCCCACAAGGGCATCGACACGGTCCTCCGAAGCCTTCCGGCCCTCGCCGAACAGTGCCCAGACGTGGCGTACGCCGTGGTGGGCACAGGGCCCGATCGTGACCGCCTGGAGGCCCTCGCCAAGGACCTCGGGGTGCGCAATCGGGTACAGTTTGCGGGCGCTGTGGGCCACGACCGCCTTCCGCTCTACTACAGCGCGGCCACCCTCTTTGCAATGCCCGCCCGGGCGGCCCCGCCGGACGTGGAGGGATTCGGGCTCGTCTTTTTGGAAGCCAACGCCTGCGGCACACCCGTCATCGGCGCCCGGGCCGGGGGAGTCCCCGATGCCGTTCGCGACGGCGAAACGGGCCTGCTGGTCCCGCCCGACGCGCCCGATGCGCTGGCGGAGGCTGCCCTCGGTCTTCTCACGTCCCCCAAGCGAGCCGCCGCTCTGGGCCAACAGGGGCGGCGCCGGGTGCTCGAAAAGGCCCACTGGGGCCGCACTGCCGACCGCATCTACACCGTACTCGCCGCCTCCGCCTGACGCCTCGCAGAGGGTGATCTCTGTCCTTGATTGCCCGTACAAACCCTTCCAAATGCGGAGCCAAACCCAGGCCCGCCGTTCCCGCTTTTCACGCTCACCGCCATGCTTCTTCTCCAGGGCACCTTCCGATCGGGCACGACGACCTTCTTTCGGACGCTGCGCCGGGACGACCGGCTGCGCTGCTTTTACGAGCCGCTTCATCCCAACCTGGTGGGCCACGTCCAGGACGCCTGCGCCCGCTCCCCCAGTCATCCAAAGTCGCCCCTGTACGCGGAATACATCCCTGGACTCGATGCTCTCGAGACGCGGCTGGGCACCGAGCCGCCGTCCTGGCCGCGCTCCCTCGCCGAAGCCGACGCGGCTCCGGCCCTCGCGGCGCACCTCCGGGCCCTATGCCGTCCGCCGTTCCTGGAGCCCCCGACCGCGCCCGGCGCCGCCTTAGTGCCCTTCCTACAGTGCAATCGGGCGTTCTGGATGGCGCCCTGGCTGGCCCACACGTTTCCGGACGCCTTGTTTGTGCACCTCGTCCGCGACCCTCGGTCGGTGGTGTGGTCGCAACTGACAACCAGTTCGGGCCGCGTGCGCATGGATTGGCCACTGCTAGGGCGCACGCTTCCTGTGTCGTCCGGCCGCTCGCGCCACGCTTTCTCCGAGCACGCGTACTTTGGGGCGTACGAACTCGACGCGCACTTCGAAGCGGGCCGCCAGCGCCTGCACAACGCGCCAGACGACACCTCGGGGGAGGCCGCCTCGGGGGAGGCCGCTTTGCGTCGTCTTGACGCCGTGCAGGAGGCCCTGCCGTACGTGAAGGCCCTGGCGGTCTGGGGGGCACAAGTGGAGACATGCTGGCGCACTGGCCAGGCGGCCTTCGGGGATCGGTATCTTCAGCTCCGGTACGAGGACTTTTGTGCCGCCTCGGGGGACGCGCTCCGCACGCTCTACGACGCGATGGGACGCTCCCTCCCCGACGCCGTGTGCGACTACGCGCGCCACTCCGTCGATCCCGCCCGCCGCCGCTGGGCCAACGTGTCGTCCGGCGAAGCGCGCTTCCGGAACGGCATCCGGCAGGCGCAACTCGGCCCCCTCATGCACGCTCTCGGCTACGACCCTCTGTAGCGTGCCTACCACCTCCTGCGAGCAGCCCTTTTGCCCCGTGCGTTTCCCATGTTCCACATGACGCAGCGGCTGGACCGCCTGTTTGAAACCGCCCGGACGCAATGGAGCCAGGTCCGGAAGAGCCGCCTGGGGCAGTGGCTTCTCCGGGGACTGCGCTGGGGGGCGCTGGCTGGTATTCTGGCGTATCTTACGTACCAGTTTACGAGCGTGGGATGGGCGCGGGTGTGGTCCGCCCTCCCCACCACGCCCTGGTTTTACGTGCTCCTGCTGCTGATGTACGCCACCCTGCCGGCCACGGAGATGGTGCTGTACGGCACGGCGTGGAACGGCTCTCCGTGGGCGCTACTGCCCGCCCTGCTCCGAAAGCGCGTGCTCAACAACGACGTGGCGGGCTACTCCGGCGAGGCGTACTTTTCGGCCTGGGCCTACCGCCATACGAACCTCGGCTCGCGCGAAATTCTGGCGACGATCAAGGACAGCACGCTCCTTTCCTCGGTCGCCTCCACCAGCGTGGCGTTCCTGCTGCTCGCGGTGTTTTTCGCAACGGAACAGGTCGACGTGCTCACGCAGTTTCTGCCCGGGCCCTCCTCCACGCTTGCGGCCGGCGCGTCGGTCTTTGTGCTGGCAGTGGTTCTGGGGGTTCGCTTCCGGCACGCCCTCTTCTCGCTGCCTCCCTCCCTCCTGTGGCTGATAGGGACGGGACACGTCGTCCGTTTTCTGCTGAACAACGGTCTGCAGGTGACGCAGTGGGCCGTCGTCCTGCCGTCGGTGCCGCCCGAAACGTGGATCACGCTCCTCGCGCTCCACATCGTGATCAACCAGGTGCCGCTCGTCCCCTCTCGCGGCCTTGTGTTCATGAGCGCGGGCGTGGGGCTCTCGGGCCCGCTCCACATTCCGGAGGCCGCCCTGGCGAGCATGCTCCTGGCCCAGACGCTTCTCGACCGCGGGCTCAACCTCTTTACCTACGCCGGCACTGCGGCCCTCGACGCAGCTACGGCCGGAGAGCGTGCGGCGCTGGAAGACCTGTCGCTGCCGGACGAGGCGGCGTGAGCCTTCTGCCTAGCGCGCACCGCCGGTCTTCTTTGTCGCTGTCACCTCGTCGCGCTTCTTCCGGAGGCTCTTCATCAACGTCTCGAACCCGCGCTGCCGAACGACGGTCTGGAAGGAGCGGGCGTACCCCTCTGCTGTGCTTACGCCATCCACAATGATGTCTTCTGCCCGCCACTCCTCCTCGCGGCGCTCCAGCACGTACTCGACCGGGGTGGTGCGCCCCTCGTACTTTGTTCGGGTTCGCACAAACGCACTGTCGCCGTGTACGTGGATCTGGTCGTAGGTGACCTTTGAGTTGTACACCCCGAGATCGCTCATGGACTGGGCGCGCACGACGTCGCGGAAGACCGCCACAAACTCCTCCTGCTGCTCGGCACTTAGGTCTTCCCAGTGCGGCCCAAGGGCCCGTTGTCCCATCACCGCAAAGTCGATTACCCCGTTAATGAGGGCCTTCAGCTCTGTGCGCTGCTCGGCGGTGTAGTCCTCGCTCCCCTCCAGAATGTCCTTAATTTGCTGATCTCGCGCCTCCAGCATCTGCCGGATCTCCGTCGCTGTGGCAGTGTCCCCCTGGGCGTGAGCAGGCGTGAGCCCCATGCTCAGCAGGAGCACAGCGGCGAGAAGGCCCGAAAAGAGCAGCCGAAAACGAGTCATGAGACGGTGGTTGTGGTGTAGAAAAGCAATTGGGCAGGCAGCGCCCCCGCATCGAACAGTCATGCACCAGGCCATCCCCATCAGGCCGTCATGCATCAGGCCGTCATGCATCAGGCCGTCATGCATCACGAAATGCGCCCTTCGCCATGCGCACTATTTCTCTGTCTCAAGAAGCGTACCGCTCTGAGCACGGTCGGCGAGCGTGCCGGTGGCCTCCAGCAGATTGAGGACCGCCACGTTGTAGCGCTTCACCGCTTCAAGGTACCGGGCGCGCGCCTCCAAATCGGCCCGCACGGCCTTTACCAGGTCTTCCGTATCGCCGAGGTCGAGATCGAAGTTGACCTGCTCGGTGCGGAGCCATTCTCCGGAGATGGTGGTGGAGCGGTCGCGGGACTCGACGTCGGCGAGGGCGGTGAGAAGGGACCGGTAGGCCTCTTCCACCTCGAAGCGCACAAGCTGCTGGGCGGCGGTGCGCTGGTGCTCTACGGCACTGAGTTCGGCCTCGGCCTGCTCCACCCGGGCCTTCGTCTGGCCGAAGTTGAGGTTCTGCTGGATGCCGATGCCGGTGCGCGTGCCCGTGCCCATGAACGAGTCGCCCACAAAGGCATTGTTGGGGTTGGGGCGCTCCGGCAGCGTGATGCTTTGCGAGAGGCTGGCCTGCAGGCCGATCTTGGGGTAGTAGTCGGACTGCGCCACATCGACGAGCGCCCGGCGCGCCTTCGTGCCCGCCTCGGCCTGGTCGATTTCAGGGCGGTTTTGGAGGGCCCGTCGGATGTAGTAGTTGAGCGAGTCGGGGTGGATGGAAAACGAAATGGGCTGGAGCTCGTCCATCGCGGGCGCCACCGTCGTTCCATCCGGCAGGAACAGCTGGCGCCGCAGGGCTGAGCGCGCCGTGGCCTGCTGCTGATCGATCTCGACGACCCGGCGCTTTACTTCCTCTTCGGTCAGGCGCGTCTGGAAGAGGTCGGCCTGACTGACGCCCTCGTCCCCCTCCTTCAGCAGGCGATTGATTTCGCGCTGGGCGCGGTTTACCACCTCTCGGGTGCGGTCGGCCAGGCGGTCGAGGGCCTCCGTAAGGAGCAGGCTGTAGTAGGTCTCTCCGGCGCGGGCCGCCACCGCCAGGGCCTTGCGGTCCACCTCGGCCGCCTCCACGTCCACGCCGTGCCGGGCGGCCCGGAGGGTGCCCGATAGCTCGCCCCCAGTCCAGAGGGGCTGGCGCACCGCAATCTCGGCTCGGCCAAAGGGGCGGAGCGCTCCGATGGACCAGTCATTTTCCACGTTTGGGTTCAGGTACAGCGCATTGTCCGGCTGCTCGTTGTCCGATGGAATGTCGAGGCCCGGCGCGAAAGACGACGCCACGTCGAGCGACACGTCGGTGAGGAAGCGGTTGGCGCGCGCCTCGTCGTTGCGGGCGGTGGCAAATCGGCGCTCGGCACGGCGCCGGTCCATCTCGGGGCTGGCCTCCAGGGCCTGCACCAGCGCCTCCGTGAGGGTGACCTGCACGGTATCGGGGGAGGGCGACGCGGTGGGCTGCGCGGCAAGCGCCCCTCCCCGCCCCACCATCGCGGCGAGCAAGAGGACCGCAGCGAAAAGGGCAACGGGGAAGCGCGTCATTCCGGCACTGTGGGGCTGAACGGGAAGCAGAACGGGCGGCGTCTCGGAACGGGAGGCACCTGCGGGACGACAGTGGGGCCGCTGTCTTTCGGCCGAAGGTAACGCCGGCCGCAACGGCCCCTCGGCACATGCAGAGACGTGCGCCGTAGAGAACGTGTTGCCTGTCTTCTTTTCACCCATCGCCCGGTGTCCACTATGCCCAGCAGCGACCGCCCACGTCCGCTCGGGGAGGTGCTCCAGGACGTGATCGACGACCTTGGCGTGCAGGCCGAAATTGACGAGGCCCGGGTGATAGAAACATGGGCGGTCGTGGCCGGGCGCAAGATTAATGAAGTGACCGAGACGGCCTGGATGGACGGCTCCACGCTCTACGTCAAGATCACGTCCGCTGCGTGGCGTCAGGAGCTACACATGAACCGGCGCAAGTGGCGCACACGGCTCAACAGCGAGTTTGAGTCGGACATCGTCGACGAGATTGTCTTTCGCTGAGAGATCGCCCCTTGCTGACGGGCCGAGGCGTTTCGGTCGTTCCGGGGACGCGCAGCCGCTCTGGGGACGCGCAGCCGCCCCCCTATCCGTTGTAGGCCCGGAGGGCGAGCGATGTGTTGTGCCCGCCGAAGCCAAAGGCGTTGGAGAGCGCAAGCGTTACAGGCCGCTTTTTCGCCTCATTGAACGTGTAATCGAGGTCGCAGTCCGGATCGGCCTCCTCGTAGTTGATGGTGGGCGGCACCACGTCGTGCCGTAGGGCCTGAATGGTGGCGATGGCTTCAACAGCGCCGGCCGCCCCCAGCAGGTGGCCCGTCATGCTCTTGGTGGAGGAGACGTTGAGCTCGTAGGCATGGTCGCCGAACACCGTCTTCAGCGCCTTCGTCTCGGCCTTGTCGCCGAGGGGCGTAGAGGTGCCGTGCGCGTTGATGTAGTCAACATTCGTTGCATCGATCCCAGCATTTTCGAGCACGCGGTTGAGAGCGAGACACACGCCGCCCCCCTCTGGATCGGGGGCCGTGAGGTGGTGCGCATCGGCCGACATGCCAATCCCGACAATTTCGGCGTAGATCTCGGCGTTGCGGGCCTGTGCGTGCTCCAGGCTCTCCACGAAGAGCGCCCCGGCCCCTTCGCCCATCACAAATCCGTCGCGCCCCGCATCAAAAGGACGCGAGGCCCGGGCCGGATCGTCGTTGCGTGTGGACAGGGCCCGCATGCTGGCAAAGCCTGCAATGCCGAGTCGCGTCACACACGCGTCGGTGCCGCCGCAAACGGCCGCGTCCATGTCTCCCTCGCGGATCATGCGGTAGGCGTCCCCGATGTTGTGATTGCCCGTAGCACAGGCCGACACCATCGCGTGGTTGGGGCCGCGGAAGCCATGCCGCATGGCAATTTGCCCAGCGGCAATGTCGGGGATGAGCATCGGGATAAAGAAGGGCGACGTGCGCTTCTCGCCCCCCTCGATAAACTCTTCCGCCTGGTCCCGAAACGTCTGGATGCCCCCGATGCCTGTGCCGTAGATGACCCCGATCCGGTCTTTCTTCTTCTGCGGCATGGCGTCCGGGTCCAGCCCAGCGTCGTGCACGGCTTGGTCGGCCGAGACGAGGGCATACTGGCTGAACGGGTCTACGCGCCGCGCCTGCTTCGCATCGAGGTGCTCTTCCGGATCGAAGCCGTCGAGCTCACAGGCAAACGTGACGCGGAGCCCCTCCGGATCGAACGAGTCGATGGTGGCGGCCCCACTCCGTCCCTCCACGAGCCCGTCCCAGTATTCCTCCACTGAGAGCCCAAGGGGGGTGAGGGCGCCCATGCCCGTAACGACGACCCGACGTGCCGTGGCTGCCATGCTTCTGTTAAGTTCGCCTCTGCAAAGATACGTGTGTTTTGCACCCCGGCCTTGCAGCTCCCGGATTCACGCTGGCACGCTCGCCCTCGCCTGACCGGGGCCTGCCGGAGCACAGGCTCGTGGGCCTCTACGCCTTCTCCTCGAGGTAGTCGACTGCGTCGCCGACGGTGGCAATCTCTTCGGCCTCCTCGTCCGGGATCGTCAGGTCGAACTCCTTCTCAAACTCCA
>CAZFJR010000040.1:0-22169 GCA_964519235.1 uncultured Salinivenus sp.
GGCCGAGCTCGTGCATGCCGTACAGGACGCGGCGGTGCACCGGCTTGAGGCCGTCGCGCACATCGGGGAGCGCCCGGCTCACAATCACCGACATGGAGTAGTCGATGTAGGAGGACTTCATCTCCTCCTCGATGTTGATGGGGATCACGCGGCTGTTGTCCGCTTCCATGTGTGGGGGGACTGCTGGTGCGGAAGGGGTTGCGACAAGGGAGGGGGCCGCCGAGGGCGGCGTGGCAAAAGTCTCTCTATTCGTTCCAACATACCCACACGGGGGGAGAAGTGCCACCTCCCGTTCCCCCCGAAAGGGGGCTGCACCGGCTTTTGACAGGGCCCTACGACGAAGCTCCGCAAGAGCCCTAAAGGGGTTGCCGCCCGACCCGAGTGGGGCCGAACCGCGCCTGTATGGAGACGTTTTGGAAGTGGAATTCTTCCCTCTTCCTTTTTGCTCCCCAGCCCGCTCCGATGCATCCAGTGATTTGTGCTCTTGTTCTTGGGGCTGTGGGCCTCGCCGTGGCGGCCGGGCCTGGCGGGACCGAGGTGCGCGGCCCGGAACGAGGCCCGGCGGGCTTCGACCTCCAGGGCCATCGCGGCGCTCGCGGGCTCGCCCCCGAGAACACGATTCCCGCGTTCCGGCGGGCGCTGGAGACCGGCGTGACGACCCTGGAGATGGACGTCGTGATCAGTGGGGACGGGCGGGTCGTGGTCTCGCACGAGCCGTGGATGAACCCCAAGATTTGCAGCCTGCCCTCCGGCGCGCCCGTCCCCCCCGACGTGGCGAAGGAGCACACCCTTTACCGCATGCCCTACGCCGAGATCGAGCAGTACGACTGCGGCCGTCGGCAGCACCCCGACTTCCCCCGACAGGCGACGCAGCCCGCCGCAAAGCCGCTGCTCCGCGACGTGATCGGGAGGGCAGAGTCCTACGTCGCTGAGCACGACCGCCCGCCCGTCTTCTACAACATCGAGATCAAGTCGCGGCCCGAGGGGGACGGGACGTTTCACCCCAAGCCCGAGACCTTCGCACGTCGGGTGCTCGGCGTGGTGCGCGAGGGCAGCGTGGCGGCCCGGACCACCATCCAGTCGTTCGACGAGCGGGCCCTCCGCGCCACGCAACAGCTGCGGGACGACGAGCCCCCCGAGGATGCGGTACGGCTCGCTCTTCTCGTGGTCGACGGGACGGCCGCCCGTCTCCCCGAGCAACTCGACGAACTCGGCTTCACGCCGGACCTCTACAGCCCGGCCCACGCGTCCGTGGACGAGGCCCTCGTGCATGCGGCCCACAGGCGAGGCCTACAGGTGGTGCCGTGGACGGTCAACAAGCGTGAGCAGATGCGCCATCTCCTCCGCCTCGGGGTCGACGGTCTCATCACCGACCATCCGGACGTTGGCCAAGACGTCGTGGCGGCGATGGAGCCCGCAACGGAGTAGGGGCGCGGCGGCGCTGCCCGCTACGCCCCGAACCAGCACGTCCGCGAGCGCTTTCCAGACATGCGCACCCTCTGCACAATCTCTCATCTTCCATGCCGCACACTGCCGCCACCACCGACGAGGCCGACACGCACTACCAGCAGTGGAAGATGCTCGCTCCCCTCGGGCTTCTCGCCACCGGGCTTGGGGCCAGCGGGGTGGGACAGTCGACCCTGATGAAGGGGCGGGGCGACGCCACCTGGAAGTGGGTCGCGGCCGGCACGGCCAGTCTTGTGGCGCTCAATGCCGGGCTCAGCCTGTTCGGCGATGCGGTGAAGCACCGCGCGCTGTACGAGTGGCACACCGAAGCGTCGTCCACAGCGTCTGGCAGCGATCGGGAAGCGGCCTGAGTCCGTCTCCGACGCGGCTGCCCCCGGCTCCTTGCCTTCGTTCCTCCGCACCGGTATGCTGGTACCGGCCGGTCAAAATCAGACAGGGTTCAACTCTCGCCGGCCGTCCCCGGCAAGAAGGGGCGTTCAACGCCCCATCATAGTCTCTGCGACCATGCATCCGATACCACTTTGAGCCTGACCGTAGTCGCGAACCGCGTTCCCATTCGGAAAACCGAGGAGGGATGGGAAACCTCCGTCGGGGGACTCACCACCGCACTTCTTCCCGTGCTCCAGAACCAGGGCGGCGTGTGGGTGGGCATGGGCGAAGACCCAGACCTGCCCGAGCGCCAGCCGTACCCGTCCGACGCGCCGGACTTTCTCGTGCGCCGTGTGCCGCTCAGCAGCCAAGAGCTCGATGGCTACTACTACGGCATGGCCAACCAGATTCTCTGGCCCCTGTCGCACTACCTGATCCAGCACCTTAACCTCGAGGATGACTTCATCGAGACGTACCGGCACGTCAATCAGCGCTTTGCGGACGCAGTGCTGGAGGAAACGGAGAAAGGGGCCGGGGACGTGATCTGGATTCAGGACTACCACCAGATGCTCTCTCCCAACCTGATCCGACAGGAGCGCCCGGAGGCCACCATCGGCCATTTCTGGCACATTCCGTGGCCGGCCATGGAAATCTTTCGCATCCTGCCGTGGTCACGCGAGCTGCTGCGCGGCATGCTGGGGTGCGACCTGATCGGGTTTCACGTCGAAGAGTACGTCGACAACTTCATCGAGAGCGCTGATGTGCTGCTGGATGCAGAGGTGGACGGCAACCGCGTCCGGTACGACGGGCAGGAGACCCGGGTGGAGGCCCATCCCATCGGGATCGATGTGGAGCGGTTCAAACGCATGTCCCGGGACCCCTCCATCGAGCAGGAGGCCCAGAAATTCCGGGAGCGCCTTGGCTCCGAGCACATCGTCATTGGCATCGACCGGCTCGACTACACGAAGGGCATTCGCTCCCGCATGCTCGCGTTCGAGCAGTTCCTGGAGAAGAACCCCGAGTACCACGGCCGGGTCAGCTTTTTCCAGATTGCCACGCCCAGTCGCACAGAATTGGAATCGTACCAGCAGATTCGCCGCGAGGTAGACGAGGTGGTAGGGCGCATCAACGGCCGCTTTGCCCAGGACAGCTGGGTGCCGGTCAACTATCGCTACCGCACCTACACCCAGTACGAGCTGTGCACCTTCTACCGGGCGGCCGACGCGGCGCTCATCACGCCCCTGCGCGACGGGATGAACGTGGTGACGCAGGAGTTTATCACCGCCTCGCAGGACGGGGTGCTCATCTTGTCGGAACTGACCGGCGCGGCCTACCTGCTGCCCGAGGCGGTCCAGGTAAACCCCTACGACCACGGCGGCGTGGCCGACGCCATTCGCACGGCCCTCGAAATGCCGACCGACGAGCGAAAAGATCGCCTCCGCGGCCTCAAGGCCTCTATCGAGACGCTCGACGTCCACAACTGGGCGGGCAATTTCCTGGGCTCGATTCAGGAGTGATGCGTGAGACGTGAGGAGTGATGCGTAAGGGCGGCTTCGACGCCAGTCACGAGTCACGCATCGCGATCCACGCTGTCTGAAAAGAGGGCAGCCCTCTCGCACTTTGACCGTACGCATCGATCCATCCAGCCCCATGCCCCCGGTCGTTGAGACTCCGCTCTTCTTCCTCGACTACGACGGCACGCTTGCGCCCATCGTGGACGACCCCGCAGCGGCGGTGCCGCACCCCGAGGCGCCCGATCTGCTGCGGCAACTCGACGCGCGCTACCCCCTCTGGGTGGTGACGGGGCGCGACCTGCAGGCGCTCGCGTCGTTTCTGGACCGGCCCTACAAGGCCATCGGCCTGCACGGGGCGCAGGAGGGCGTGCTGGGGCGAGAGACGACCACCCTGATCCCAGAGGACGCCGCCGCTGCGCTCCGGCGCTTCCGCCAGTCGGTCCCTGCCATGGAGGGGCTGGAGGTGGAGGCAAAGGAGCAGTCGTTTGCGGTGCACTACCGGGCGGCGGCGGACGCAGCGGTGGCCCGGGCCCGTCTTCGCGAGTGGCTGGCCGACCTGCCGGACGCGCTCGATGCCCTCTGGGGAAAGAAAGTGGTGGAGCTGCGGCCGCAGGGTCTTACGAAAGGCACCGCCGTGCGCCGCATTGCAGACCGGCACCCCGAGTGCGTGCCGGTATACCTCGGCGATGACGTGACGGACGAGGATGCGTTCGAGGCCCTGCAGGCCATGGGGCGGGAGACGGTCACCATCAAGGTTGGGGCGGGCGACACCCGGGCCGGGGCGCACCTCAGCGGCCCCGACGCCGTGATGGAGTACCTCCACCAGTACGTTTGACGCCAGGGCTGCCGCACCGCTTTTGCGGTCCGCTGCGGTCCGCCGTTCCGGTCAGACGTACTCCTCGAACTGGTGCGCATGGAGGTATTCGACGACCTGCTTCACCTGCTGGGCATTTTCGCGGTCGCACACCAGGACCGCATCGCCAGTGTCCACCACCACCTGGTCGTGGATGCCCACGAGAACCACGAGGCGGTCTTCGGTCTGCACGTAGCACCGGCTGGAGTCCTGCATGATCACATCGCCCTCGATCACATTGCCGTGCTCGTCCTTCTCGCTGAGGTCGTAGACGGCGCGCCAGTCGCCCACGTCGTTCCAGTCGAAGGTGCCGGGCACCACGTACACCGTGTCCGCCTGCTCCATCACGCCGTAGTCGATGGAGATGTGCGGGCTGTCGCGAAAGGCCTCCGTAAGCGTCTCCGGGGCCACGTCCCCGTCGGCTGCCCGAACCGGCGCGAAGGCCGCGTGGGCCTCCGGCAGGTGCGTCTCAATCTGGTCGAGAATTGTGTCGGCGCGCCAGATGAACATGCCGCTGTTCCACAGAAAATCGCCCGCGTCGATAAAGCGCTCGGCAGTGGACGGGTCCGGCTTTTCGGCGAACGTGCGCACGGGGTAGGCCTTCAGCTCGTCCTCGTCGTCGGCCCCGTTGTACTGAATATAGCCGTAGCCGGTGGCCGGGTAGGTGGGCTCGATGCCGATGGTCACCAGCGCCTCGTGGGCGTGGGCCGTCTCAAACGCCACATCGAGCGTTTTGTGGAACTGCTCGACGTTCCCAATCACATGGTCGGCCGGCAGGACCGCCATCGTGGCGTCGGGGTCGCGCTGGGCGAGCGTCGTGGCGGCGTAGGCGATGCAGGGGGCCGTGTTGCGGCTGATAGGCTCGGCGAGAATGTTCTCGTCGGGCACAGCCGGGAGCTGCTTTTGGGTCTTCTCCACGTACCGCTCGTGGGTCACGATGAGGCAGCGTTCCGGAGGCACAAGGCCCTGCAGCCGCGCGACGGTGTTTTGGATGAGCGTCCCGTCGCCGAACACGTCGAGAAATTGTTTGGGGTGCTCCTTGCGGCTGGCGGGCCAGAAGCGGGTGCCGATGCCTCCGGCCATAATGACGGCGTACTTCATTACGGAGAGCAAGCTCGTGAGGGAAGGGTCAGCGAAGGCGTGTAGGGACCTTTCAACATAGGGGCTGGAGGGGGAAGAAGTGAAGCGTCGTGCCCGGAGATTAGGGGCGCAGCAGCGGATGGTCGCGGCGCAGGACCGTGCGCAGGCCGCGGAGCAGGCCTCGCAGCGCCTCGGTGCTGCCGGGGTGGGAGGAGAACGCCAGGGCAACGACCTGTCCCACGAGGCTCCACCAGTACGCGAGGCGGTTGCGGGGGGAGTCCATGTTCTTTCGGATGAACCAGTATCGCCGCACGACCCGCTCTCGGGCCGTCGCAGGCATTCCGCGTGCATTCCGGGAGGCGCCGCGGTGTACGCACCGGGCGCGAGAAACGACGGCCAGGGGGCCGTCCTGGGCCACCCGAAATGAAAAGTCGAGGTCTTCGAGGCGGGGGGAGGGGCCCGCGACGGCAGGGTCGAAGCGGTGCGCGCTGAAGACGGAGGCCCGGTAGCTGGACGCGCCCGTGGCGAGCCACTCGGCGGGCTGGAGGGGCCGTCCCGGCAGGGGCCAGGCAATTGTGGTTTGGCCGGAGGGGAGCACGCGGCTGGGCCGGTCCGTCCGTAGAAGAAACATTCGATGCGCCCACGAGACGGAGGGACGAGGAGAGTCCTCCGTGGAGTCTAGAATGATCCCGCCGACCCCGAGGAGCGACGGATGCTCCACCAGGGCAGCACAGAGCGCCTCGAAGTACCCGGCCTGCAGGGTCATGTCGTCGTCGAGAAAGTGCACCACGTCGACCGAGTCCGGCAGCAAGTCGACGCCTGCGTTGCGCTGCCGCGTGCCCGCTGGTGGCCCGGAGTAACGGTGGTGGTGAAAGGGCACTGGGGCGTCGTTCCAGCGCCGAACGACCGCGGCCGTGCGCTCCGCATCGTCGTGATCGCTTCCGTCCACCACCACGACGCGTCGGTGGTGCGCGCCGGACTGCCGTGCGACGCTCTGGAGGGTACGTTCGAGCTCTGCGGGGCGGTTTCGCGTGCAAATGACAACCGCATCGCGGAGAGGGGGGGAGGCGCGGGGAGGCATGAGTGCGGGGGAGACGATGGGAGGTGCCCGAGTAGAAGGGACAGGGCAGGCGCGCGCCCGGCGTCCGGTCACGGCCCGTCCGGGTACGGAGGGGCGTCCGGTGTTGGGGGGGGAGCGGTGGTGCGGATCCAGTCGTGGAGGGTGCGGACCTCGCGTTCGATTTGGAAGCGACGGCGAACTTCTTCGCGTCCCTGCCGGCCCATGCGAAGCGCGTGCTGCGGCCGGTCGAAAAGTCGGCGAAGGGTGCGGGCCAGGGCTGCCGGGGCATTGGGGGGGACCAGCCGTCCCGTTTTCCCCTCCCTCACCAGCTCTGGAATGGCCGCGAACGCGGACGCCACGGCCGGCACTCCGCAGGACAGGGCCTCGATGAGGACGGTGGGCAGCCCGTCGCGGTCGCCGTTGAGGGCGGGGCGGCTCGGGGCCACGAGCACGTCGTGGCGGTAGAGCGCGCGGTACACCGCGCCGTTTGGCTGCCCCCCGTGAAACGTGACGCGGCGTTCGATCCCAAGCCGCCGGGCCTGCGTCCGAAGCTGGCCTCGCTGCGGGCCGTCGCCAATGATGGAGCAGCGAAACGGCCGCCCCCAGTTGCGGAGGCATGCGCAGGCGCGAAGAAGCGTGTCGAATCCCTTTTTGTCCACGAGGCGGCCCACGGCCAAGAGTCGCCAGGAGGGCGGGGCGAGCGGGGCCGTGCGCGGCTGGGCCGCCGGCGGCATGGACACGCCGTTGCGGACCCCGACGACCGGCGTGCGGCCTCCGGCCATCTGCGTCGCCTTTTTCTGCGTCTCCCGGCTGATGGCCGCGCAGAAGGAGGCGGCCCGGACAACGCGCTGCAGGAGGGGAACAGGGAACCGCGTATTCAGGGTGTGGACGGTCGTGCTGAACGGAAGATCCAGCAGACGGCCGATCCAAAGCGCCGCGATGGCTTCGGTGTCCAGAAAGTGGGCACGAAGGTGGTCGACTGAACGACCCTTCAGGTCGCGGGCAAGGGCGACCGAGACCAGACTGAGGACGAGAAGGCGCCACCACGAATTCGAAAACAAGGGGGCTTTGCAGACGTCTCGTCCCATCTGGGCGACGTGGTGCGGGTGGCGGACAGAGGCCCACACGAGTCCCACGATCCAGCCGAGCGGATTCCATGCGAGCCCGAGCACGTCCGCCCCCTCTACCCGAATGCCCGCGCCGGTATCGCTCCACCGCAGCGGGGCAATCATCAGGCGGTTGCCCAGGGCACGCAGCTGCTCCATCTCACGGGCGATAAAGGTTTCGCTTCGCGCCGGGTACTGCGAGACGATGTACGCAATCTCCATGGGGACGAGAAAGAAGGAAAACGGCACCGAGGGCGCCTCAGGCCGGCAGTGAGGCGCCGCGAGCGAGTTGCGCGAACAAGGCGCGGTAGCGATCTACGGCCACGGCCACGTCGAAGTCCCGAGCGCGCCGCCGTAGTCGTTGTGGATTGACCGGCCGGTCGATCGCCGCGGCCAAGGCCTCGGCCAGGGCAGCCGGGCTGTGGGGAGGAACGAGGGTCCCGTACGCCGCGCTGTCCGTGCGCAGGATTTCGACGGGGCCGCCGGAGGAGGCAGTGGCCACCACGGGGGTTCCGCACGCCAGGGCCTCCACCGCCACATTCCCGAATGCCTCTGCGGCGGAGGGCAGGGCGAGCGCGTCCGCCCGCGCCATGAAGGCGTACGGGTTGTCCACAAAACCAGGAAAGGAGGTGTCGGCAAAAATTCCTAGCCGTCGGCTCTGGGCCTCCAGGCGCTCTTGTTCGGGGCCATCCCCCAAAAGGAGCGCGCGCACGGGACGCTGCTCGCGGAGGCGAGCGAGGGCACGGAGCAAGATCCGATGGGCTTTTTGAACGTGCAGGCGCCCGGCAGAGACGATGACTGGCACGTCGTCCCGAAACCAGTCGTGGGGCGACGAGGCCTGTGCGCCCGCCTGCACGGCGTCGATGTCGATCGGGTTGTGGATAACATCGATCCGGTCTCGGCTCCGCCCAGCGTGGGTGGAAAGGTCGCGGGCCACGCGTGCGGAGACGGCAACGACGCGGTCTGCGCGGCGGAGGGCGTGGTGGGCGGCACGGACCTGCAGGCGAGCGCGCAGCCCCTGGGCGTCGGTTCGGGGGAGTGGGGCATGGACGGTCGCGCACAGGGACGGGACGCGCTCCCCCCAGGCCTGCATCCAGGCCGTCGCCCCGTAGGCGGCCACCGTGGCGCCAAACAGCGCCGACACCAGCACGTCGGGTTGTCGGCGGCGGAGCGTCCGCACTAGGGCCGGAACTGTGTGCCATGTCCGTTGACGCCCGAAGTCGACGACGGACACCTGCGGGGAGACCCGGTCCGACAGCGGGCCGCGACGGGAGGTGAGGAGCAGATCGACAGTGTGCCCTGCGTCGGCAAAGGCGTTTGCCAATGTGACGACGACGCGTTCGGCGCCCCCTCCGGCGAGGATGGGAACGAAAAAGGCAAGGTGGGGACGAGCGGCGGGCGGGACGTTCACAGGGTGGGAAGGGGTCGTGAGTAAGCACGGGCGGCGGGCGTCGCAACACACGGCGCCGCAGAAGGACGCGGGCCGTTTCCGGCCCCTACCGGATAACACTGATCTTTTCCACGTCGCCGCGAAACGTTGTATTGTCCCCCTCGATGCGCACCCGGTACAGGTACACGCCGCTGGCCACCCGGTCTCCGTTCTGGTCGCGTCCGTTCCAGTGCAGCGTATTCCAGCCCACGCGCAGCGGCGCCTCCAGGTGGCGCTCCTCCAGCTGGCGCACGAGCCGTCCGGATAGGGTGTAGATGCGCAGCGTGAAGTCGCCGAGCGCTTCGGTTTTGCCCCCCTTTACCCGGAACGCGAATGTTGTGCGCGTGCGCATCGGATTCGGGTACGGGTACACGTCGTCAATCACCTGGTCCTGCTGCACGCGGAAGCTGCCCTGGTACGGCTCCATTTGGTTCCCCTGGGCGTCTTCGGCCACCACCTTCAAGGTGTACGTAGAGTCGCGCGCTGGCAGGTCGGGCTGGTAGAGCACCCGCGCCGGGTCGGCACGGCCCGAGTCCGGGGGCACAAACTCCAGGGCGTCGCCGGCAAAGGGAATGCGCCGAAAGGGCGACACGGGGGCCGGATCGCGCTCCGGCAGGCCGTCTTTCAAAAATACGTCCACCTGGCTCGTGTCGCTGAGGGTGCGGTACGGATTGTCGTCGCGGACCTGGATCTCGAGGGTGGGCTGGGTTGAGACAAACGGAAGCTGGGGCGCCTGCAGCCCGACGCCGTCCGGCGTGGTAGGCAGCTCACGCCCGTTGGCCAGCACGCGGATGGAGGGCGGCGTCTCGTCCCGGTTTACGAAGAGGTTCCGCACGCGGGTGTTGTTGCTCGGGAGGCGCTCCGGGGGCGCGTCCGAGGAGGCCTCGGCCGTAAGCACGTTGCCGCCCGGAAATTGCGCGCTGGAAAACGTGAGAGAGGTCGTGTCGCGTCCGCCATTGGGGGCGAGGGCCGAGAGAGTGTCCGTCAGAAGGGGCGTGGTTGTGTTCGACGCGTCCTGGATCGTAGCGCGCACCTGCACAGGGGGGCTCTCGACGGGGCCAAAGTTGACGACGGGGAGAGGCGCGGAGGCCCTCTCGCCCTGCCGGAGCGTATCGGGGAGGGCATTGAGGCCGGACGGGTCGAGGGCAATCTCGGGAACGCCCGTGTACGACACGCGCCAGTTCGCAAGCTCCGGCGCGGTGCGGCGCGTCGAGTCGGCAAGGGTGGCACGGAGGCGCAAGTAGGGATGTGCCTGCGCATCGATCGAGGCGAGAGATTGTTCTCCAGATGGGCCGCGAAGGCCTTCGAGGAGCATGGTCGAGTCGGCGGCGAGCACATCGAGGCGGATCGCGTCCTCCGCCTCCACGCGCCCGTCCCACTGGAGCGACGACCACGCGCGTGCCGGGCCGATGCGGGGCGAGAGGGTGGTGCCGGTGCCGTACGAAAAGCGCGGCTCCGATTCGAGCCGAACCTCGCTAACGTCGCCGGCCTCCGACGGCGGCGAGACGCGCTCTACGGTTTCGCCCGAGGCGCCCGTGCGGGCCGCCATGGCCCAGACGTGATTGTAGGTGAGGGTGTCGATGGCGGCCGACCCCAGTTCTTGAAACAGCGACGTCACCGCTTCCGGGATCGAAGCGCCGCTCTCGCGGGCCAGGTGCCGGGTGCGGACGAAGACGTAATCGCCGCTCTGCGGCACCTGGTCGAGAAAGGTGGCGAGCGCATCGATGGCCTCCTGTTGGTCGCCGATGTACGCGCCCCGCTCACGGAGGTAGTCCTCCGAGGCGGGCGCAAGGTCGTAGGTCGGAAATGATTCGCTGGCCCTCACCGCTCCCGTGCGACCGTCCATGACGAGCACGCCAAATCCGAACTTCAGGTACTCGTAGTCCGCCGTGCCATTGATCGTGAATCCGTCCTCCTCGGAGCCGCCTCCGCGCTCCGAGGAGGTCAGCACATTGCGCGAGTAGGTCTCGAAGGCCCAAGAGCGGTCGGCCCGTTGAAGCTGGCGGTTTGCGTTGGCGGCAAAAAAGCGACCCTGCTGGAGCCACGCCCCCTCGGGACGGGCCGGATCGACCGTAAAGCGGGCCGAGCGCCAGGCTCCCGCGTCGGTTCCGGCCAGCCGGGCGCGCCAGTAATAGGTCTGGTTGGGCTGGAGGGAGGAGGGCTGCCACGTGCCCCGCAGCCCGCTCACTTCGCGCCGCACTTCCTGCCGGGCCGGCGAGGAAAAGTCGGGCACCGTGTCGAGCTGCAAGACAACGGGGGCCTGGTCGGTGCGTTGCCCGGAGACGGTGAATGCGAGCGCCGGGCGGTCGGAGGCGACCGTGCCGTAGTCGGACGGGCGGAGGAGGGACACGCCGGTGTCGAACACCACCTGAGTGCGCTCGGCCGTGTTGTTGGCTTCGTTGGCTTCTGCGTAGGCGTCGTCCAGGTCTACCTGCACGCGGAACGTATTGGTGCCGACGGCCCGCTCGTCGAGGTCGAACGAGAACGAAAGCGTCCGTGTGCGCCGGAAGCGGTCGAGGCGCCGGGTGCGCCGGGCCACACGGCCGTTTGGCTGCTCCCAGGTCAGGCGGGCCGTGACGCTGTCGGACGGAATGAGGCCGCGGTTCTGAAGGCGCACCTCCACGGTGAGTTCGTCGGAGGGCACCGGCGTGGTGGGAGCGGTGGAGAGGAGGCTGGGCGCGACGTGGAAGTCGGGGCGCGTGGGCAGGGCGATGCGCGTGGCCGGGTCGCCGATGAGGCCGTACTGCAGGAGGTGCTTCACATAGAAGTCGCTGCTCCCAAAGTTGGCGTCGATCTCGGCCTTAGCCTCCTGGAGGGCCGTGCCGAGCACGCGCATGGTGTCCACGAAGACGCGCTCCACCAAGGCGTTGTTGATGCGGGCCGACGGGATGAGATTGCCGAGGGCCGACTCGCCGAAGTGCGCGATGCCGCCGTTGAGGGCGCCGTCGCGCGGGGTGCCGTCGGGACGCACGGAGCCCACCACAATCTGCTCCCCGAGGGACGGCGCGCCTTTTTCCTCGAACCGCCCGCCCGCGAACGAGCCGGTGCGGCAGCCCAGCGAGACAGCGATGGGAAGGCGGCCGGCGTTTTGCCACTCGGCCGGCGGGTCCGTCACAATCTCCCAGGTCTGCGCGCCTGAATGGCCAAAGTAATTGAGCCACCCGGCGCCTTCTTGGAGGTCCACGGCGAGAGAGTCCTGAAAGCTGGCGTCGAGGGCGTCGTTCACTTTTTTGTAGTACTGAAGCGTGTCCGCTCCAGTGTGGACTGGCACCGGGTCGCCGTCGATGTTGGCCACCGTGTCCGCCGCGATTTCGCCCCAGCGGTTGGAATAGAACTGGAGTTGGTCCTGCTCGCCCTCGTTCGTGCCACCGGCGAGGAGGAGCATCCGCTTTTGCCACTGCGCCAGGGGGGCCGTTTCGTAGTTTATCAGCTTCTCGACGAAGAGCTCGCCCTGCGCCACGGAGCGGACCGGGATGCGGCCTACGGCCAGCAGCTCCGACCAGTCGCCGGGCCCGTTGCTCTGCATGGCAAACCAGCCGTCCGACGGGGCGTAGCCGAACGAGGGCACGCTCCACGGGGGAAAGGCGGTGTCGACCGAGCCGTCGCGGATGGGATACTGCGCGTCGGCAAAGATGGAGAGGAAGCGGGGGGCGGGGCTCCAGTCCTGCGTCGCCCGCACGAAGCGCCGGATGGCGATGGGCGTGGGGCGCCCGTAGTCGAACTCGTCGAACACATTTTGCACGAGGGCCACCTCCACCGCGTAGCCGTCGTGCGACCGCCGGTGGGCCGCCAGTTGCTGGGCCGCGGGGAGCAGGGCCTCGGTGGTGAGGAGCACGTAGTCGGCCCCGTGGGCGGTTGGGGTCGACCAGTTGCTTGGGGCGTCGGGCTCGACGGAGGCGGGACGCTCGTAGCCGCTGCCGCCCACGGCCCAGAGCGTCGTGGGGCCGGCGGCGGGGGCTACCGAGACGGACGCGGTGTCGCCGTCGACGGGGGCGGCGTACCGGTGGCCGTCGGCCGGATTGTAGACGCGCACCGAGTCGCCGGTGTGGCCGGTGAGGGCCATGGTGCGTGCTCCCGCCGTAGGCACGGAGAGGCGCTGCTGGTTGTCTCGGGCCGCCAGGCTACGCGTGTACACTGCTTCCGCCCAGTCAAACAACACGTAGTTGGGCGTGCTGGCCGGATCGGGGCAGTCTGCGTTCGCAAATCCGCTGTTGTACGACGTCATGCGCAGGGACAGGCCCGTGTCCGGAATCCGGTTCTGGGCCACCGTGGCCTCCACCGTAACGCGATTCAAGTCTTCCCACTCGCGGGTCTGCAGCGACTCGAAGGCGCGGGGGCCGTCGGGCTGCAGCAACTCGCCCTCCACCTCGACGCGGTGGCACGAGGCATTGGTCTCGGCGTCGAACCGGAGCGAGAGGTGCAGGCTGTCGCCCGAGGGCATGCGGCGCCCCACCGGAAGTGTGTAGGTTGCCGAGAGAGGCTCGGTGTCGTTGTGGCGGAAGCGGCGCCAGTAGTAGCCTTCCGAGCGGGTGTAGAGCGGATTGCCGGTTCGCCCGGGCCGCCCGAAGTAGTAGTGCTGGTCCTGCTCGATGTGGGCGGTATCGGGGAGGGCCGTCGTGGGGGCAGTGGAAGCGGGGGAGGTGGGCTCGTAGCGGAGGCCGGGGGGCCCGCCCCACGTCATCCAGTAGTGCGTTGTGTCGCTGTAGAGGCTCCGGGCCGTGCTGCTCTGGGCAGACGCATTGCCGTTGTAGGCCCACACCTCGTCGCCCCCGCGGTTGCGGCGGCCCACGAACGTGATCGTGTCGGTAGGGTCGAGCGTGCCGTCCGCGACGCCCCGTACCTCGATGGGCACCTCCGTGCCGTTCTCAATCAGCCGGAGCGTCTCCGGGGCAATGTCCGACAGGCGGGTGCCGTCGGGGAGGGCCGCCTGGAGGGCGCTGGCCGAGACGCGGTAGACGCCGTCGTGGGCAACGTTAATTTTGAGGTGAGGTGCGTCGGGGACGTACCACGAGGCGTCGTAGGAATCGGACTGCGCCGGGGCAAGGCGGGGCGGAAAGAGTGCTAGGACGCACGCGAGGACGGCCCAGAATGCACGGGGGAGAGGCAGCATGAGGGGGCAGAGGCAATCCGTCCGGGAGCGGGGACGGAATGGGAGAGAGCGAACGGGGCAAGCGGAGGTCGCCTGTTCCCAGCGGTAGAATGATCGCGTGCGGCGAGCGAAAGGTTCCGGCCGATGCCGGACAAACGCGGGGCCCCATCAGCGCGTGCAGATCCCTTGGCAGAAGGGGGATGTTCTGGACGGAACTGCTTTGCCGTCTGCTGCTCTTCAGTGCTGTGGCGAACCCGTCCTTAGGGGTCGAAAGAAGAGCGGTCGGAGGACGAGGCCTCAACGGCCTCGGCGTCGTCGGGAGTGGTGCTCAGCAGCAGCGTGCGTAGTTGCTCGCGCGACGCGTGGCCAGGCGCAGAGGCGGCCTGAAGGCGCTGGAGGTGCGCGTGCAGGCGGGCCCGGGCGTGCGGCACAGGGGCGTCGAGGCCGAGAATGCTGGGGTGGTCGGTATCGTGAATCGTCTCGTCCTCCCGCACCAAGTCTTCGCTCAGTTTCTCGCCGGGTCGGCGGCCCACGTACTCGATCATTGTCTCCGGGTCTACGTGCGGATACCAGTGCTCCACCAACCGCTCAGCCAGCCACTGAATCTTGAGGGGCTCCCCCATGCGGAAAATGTACGTGGGATAGGTCTTGAGCAAAAGCGTTTGCAGGATGAGCCCGCAGGCCTCCTCCGGACTCATGAAGTAGCGCTCCATGTCCGGGTGCGTAACGGGCACCGGCTCGCCCGCCGCGAGCTTTTCCTCGAACCGGGGCACGACGCTGCCCTGCGTCCCGAACACGTTGCCAAAACGCACGGTGGTGCAGTGGGGCGGAGTCTCGGCGGTGCGCACGTACCATTCCGACAATTGCTTCGTGCTCCCCATCACGCTGGCGGGGCGCACCGCCTTGTCGGTCGACACGAATACGAAGCGGTCCACGCGGTGCTCTTCGCAGAGGCGAAGCAGGCGTGCCGTGGCCAGGGTGTTCGTGCGGAAGGCCTCGGCCGGATGGCGCTCCATGAGGGGGACGTGCTTGTAGGCCGCGGCGTGAAGCACCACGTCGGGACGAAGCCGTCGGAACAGGCCCTCCATGAGGGAGGCGTCGCGCACGTCGGCGATGCAAAACTCTGGGTTGCTGTGCCCTTCAGCGTGGAGGGCCGTTTCGAGGCGGTACAGGTTGTGCTCGCTCACGTCAACCAACGCGAGCCGGAAGGGCGTCAGGGCTGCCAGTTGGCGACTCAGTTCCGCCCCAATAGAGCCGCCGGCCCCGGTGACCAGCACCGTGCGGTCCGCGAGCGCGTTGCGCAGGGCCGAGCGGTCCACAGGCGAGGGCGGGCGCGCCACAAGGTCCTTGAGGCGCACGGAGGGGGAGGGGCGACCTGGTGACGGGGCGCTGGGGGAATCGGCGGTGGCCTCCAGAAGGCGTCGGGTGAGGGCGCGCAGGCCCAGAACGCCCACGAGGGCCACAAGCCCAAGCACGGCCATCACGCCGTGAGGGACGCTGCCGCTCGGGCCGGCGGCGTAGGTCAGCGGAATGGAAATCCCCCATGCGCCCACCAGCCACAGGCCCACCCGCATGAATGCCGACAGGTGCATGAGCCGCGGAGAGAGCCGATACACACCGCTCGCGACGAGGGCCGCTCCGTAGGCGCACAGGACAAGGATCGACGCCGTGCCCCATTCCGTGGCGCGGAGCCATACCCACTCCCCCAGGCGGATGCGGTGGCCCAGAAGAAGCCCCCCGTACAGAATGAGCACATCTGGCAAGGCCAGGAGGAGCGGCAGCCGGCTCCGGAGGTGGGACCAGAAGGCGGAGGGCTCTGCGGTGGAGAGGGGCATGAATCGCGACGTTAATGGAAGCGCGGAGGGGCCAGAACAGATCCGCCTTACCGGAAGGCGTCGGCGCCGCCACGGGGGGCAGTGCCGGCGCGTCTGATCAAGCGCGCATACCGGTCCATGAGCGACGTCCGGTCGAAACGGGCGTGGCTCACCTGACGGGCCACGCGGCCCTTCGCGTTCAGGGCCTCGGGCGAAGCGAGTGCCGCCTGGAGGCACGTGGCGAGACGTTTCGGGGATTCGGGCGGAACGAACCACCCGCAGCCGTGCCGCTCCACAAACCGCTTCGTCCAGCCAGGGTTCGTTACCACGACGGGGGTGCCGGCCGCGAGGCTGTCGAAGAATTTGCAGGGGGAGTTTGACGCCAGCACGGGCCGGTCGATGAAGGAAACGAGCGAGACGTCGGCGCAGGCGAAGAGGGCCAGCGTATCGGGGTACGGAAGTGGGGGAAGGCGACGGATCGCGCTGTGCTCCCGGGCGGCTTGCTGCACGGCAGGGGCGTGGTAGCCATCGCCGGCGAAGGCCACCAGCACGTCGGAGCGCCGGTCGGCCAGGCGCCGGGCGGCACGGAGCAGCGTGGGAAGTGCGTTGGCCCGCCCGAACGATCCGGCGTAGAGAACGAGGAACCGACGGTCCAGGCCGAAGCGATCCCTGAGTTCGGAGCGCCGTTCGCCGCTGGAGCGGTCGGCGAGCGCCGGGTCGGTTCCGTACTCGATTGTTGTGACAGAGGCACCGGGGGCCCGCACCCGAACGTGCTGCTCCATGTCGGGCGAGAGCGTTACCACCCGCGCCGCGCTTCGATACAGCGCCGCCTCCCCCCATTGCAGGAGGCGGTGCAGCCCGGAACCGGGCACCGCGCCCATCTGAATCGGGAAGGCGGGCCAGAGGTCGCGCACCTCAAAGACCCACGGGATGCCGCGAAGGCGCGCCACCGCTCCTGCGGCCGCGGCGGCCGTTAGGGGCGTCGACGACCCGAGAACAAGGTCCGGCCGCGACATCCGCAGCCCGTACCGGAGGGCACGGACGGCGTACCGGAGAAAGGCTGCCAGGCGTTCTGGCGCCGACATCGCGTTGTTGTAGGGCACGTCGAAGCGCACAAGCTTCACGCCCGGCGGGATCCACGGAAACCGGCGCGCCTGCCGCTTTGCCTCCCATGCCCGGGTGGTCACCACCGTCACGTCGTGGTCCTGTCCCAGCCGCCTCGCCAGTGCGTAGGGCCGTGCCGCGGTGGGGCAGTCCGGCGTGTGGTAGTACTGGAGGAACGCGACGATTTTCACGGCAGGGGGGAACGGAAAGAAGGCGCGAGGCTCACGTCTGGGGGCGGTAGGCAGGAAAAAAGCCCTCTCCAGGAGGGAGCGCCTCCGGGCACAAGGCGCGATAGGCGTCCGGGTCGCACACGATCCGCAGCGAGGAAAAGGACGCACGGGTGGAGGAGAAGCCCGCCTTGAAGTCGAAGAGAGAATCCGTGTCGGCCCCTACGCCGCCGCCGAGGTGCAGCCGCGTGCAGGGACCGTTGTGGGCGCGCACGCGCATCATGTGGAGCATAAGCTTTGCCGGGGCGAGCGGGCGATGAGCCGCGGCCGTTCCGGAGAGGTGGTACTGCATCCATCCGTCCACCTCCGTGAACAGTCCCGCCGCCGCGGCCGCACCGCTTCCAGAGCGAACGACGGCAATCCGGCAGTAGGGACGGAGCGAGTGGGCCCAGGCCCGAAAGTAAGCGTCCGAAAAGTCGTAAAACGGACTGGCACCGACGCGGTCCATCGTCTCGCGGTATAGGGCAACAAATTCGGGGAGGAGAGCCCCCACTGGGGCTGCCTCGCCGCTGACCTCAACGTGGTACCCTTCGCGCTGGAGCCGCCGGAGGTCGCTTTGGTGTCCGGAGCGGGTGTTCGCCCACATGGTCTCCGGCGAACGCGCGCAGTCGATCCATACCGTGGGGCCGTGCGTCACCACAGCCGCACGTCCTTCTGGAAAGCAGGACGGGGCAGGAATGGGCAGAAAAGGGTGCAGCCGCACAAACACGCTGACCAGGCCCCGCGCCTGTGCAGCGCGGAGGAACGCGGTCCAGTGTGGGGTCGGGTCGGCGGCAGTCCAGAGGGGGGCAGGATATCCGTAGGGACTGGTCGCGTCGATTCGCTCCGTTTCAGGAACGGCACGCAACAGCAAGGGGACCAGCAGGAGGCCCGAGGCATCCTCGGCGTAGAAGGCGACCGGCGTCCTGTCCTCGTGCGCCGCCGCTGCGCGTGCGTACGCGGGCCGGTGATACACATCGTGCCGGACCGTCTCTAAGACGTCCGCCCACTGCCCGTCGCTGGGAGAGAGGAACGCGGTGTTCATGCGTCGGAAGAGGACGTCGAAAGGGCGTCGTCGAGGGCCGGCCTTGGGGCCGTCAGACGGAGCGAGTCGGCCCGGCAGCCGGCCTGTTCCCGAAGGCGCGGCGGCACCTTCGGGGAAGACACTGGGGAAAGGTAGAGCAGCGAGCGGGACGGGTTCAGGGCCAGGAGGGCTGCTCGGAGCGGGCGGGTCCGGACCGTCTCGGGACTCGTGATGCGGAAGTAGTCGGTGCCCAGGCGCCCCACCTCGTGATCGCCCGCGCCGGAGGCCTCCTCGATTACGAACCGCAGCGTCGAGAACCCGAAGCGCTCGTGCTGCGCCTGCGCGTCCGCCCGGTTGCGGAGACGAACGTTCGGCATGCTGTCGCGCGGGGCGGGGCGGCTCGAAAGATTGGTTCCTGCCTCCAGCGGGCCCACAATCCACTTCCGCTGCCCGCTCTTCCGAAAGCCGAGGCGCTTGTACCAGCGCCGGGCCACGTGGGCACCCCGAAAGACGTCCAGTGCAACGTGAGCGCCCGTTTCAAACGCATCGATCCCAGCCTGGAGAAGGCGCGTCGCTACGCCGCGCTGCCGGTAGGCGGGCGCCACCGCAATGCGGTTCAGGAACAGGGCGCAGCCGTGGTGGCGCCACTCGGCGGCGGCGCAGAGGGCGTCGCCGGTAGTGGCAACGAGGAAGGTTGAGGGGCCGGACCCCGATCGAATCGACCAGTCGATCCACTCGGCCACGCCGGACTGCCCAAAAATTGTCAGGGGGCGTACCGAGGCCGGCACCGCGTCCCGAAGAAGCGCCGCGGTGGCCGGGGCCTCTGCAGGGACGGGCCGCCGAATGGAAATGCTGGGACGCGGAGCCATAGGGGGCGTGCAAAGAGACAAGGCCGCTAGTCGCTGCGTTGCTCGTCTAGATCGCGCTGCGTTGTTGCCGGGGCCTCCACGATGCCTTGGCCCGTGAGCACAATTCGGAGGGTTTCCCAGAGGATGTACAGATCGAGCGCGAGGGATCGATGCCGCACGTACCATACGTCGTGGGCGAGGCGCGCGTCCCAGCCCAGTCTGTTGCGCCCGTGAACTTGGGCCCACCCCGTAAGGCCCGGACGCACCCGGTGGCGGAGGCGCTCCTCGTCTGTGTAGTGCGGGACGTATCGCGCCAGCAGAGGGCGCGGTCCCACGAGGCTCATGTCGCCCCGCAGAACGTTGAGGAGGGACGGAAGCTCATCGAGACTCGTGCGGCGCAGCCACCGGCCCAACGGCGTAAGCCGCTTCGCGTCGGTCGCGGGGCCGGGACGCATCGTGCGGAACTTTAGAAGCACGAAGGAGGCCTCGCGTTTCCCGATGCGCGACTGCCGGAAGAGCACAGGCGTGCCCATTCGCACGCGCACTGCCGCGGCCACGGCCCCGAGAAGGGGCGCACACGCCAGCAACAGGGCGCCCCCGAGAACGACATCTAGGGCCCGCTTCGTGGCACGGAACGTCACGGTACGAGCCGTCACGGCATCAGAGGGGCAATGAGGGAGGACTCTCAGGAGTGTGAAGACAGAAAGTTGCGAAGCGCGCGGGCCACGCGGTCCACGTCCGCGCGGGTCATCGAGCCGTAGAACGGCAGCGCGAGGGTCCGTGCCGAGACAGACTCGCACCCCGGAAAGTCGCCCGGCGAGAAGCCAAACCGCTCCCGGTAGTACGGCTGCAGGTGAATGGCAGGAAAGTACGGCGCACACCCGATGCCTGCCTCCTGGAGGTGCGCCAGAAGGGCGTCTCGGACCTCCGTAGCGAAGTGGTCGCGCAGGCGGACCACGTACACGAACCAGCTGCGCCGAGCGTCTGTGGGGCGGGCGGGGAGCACGAGGGCGTCGGAGAGCGGGGCCAGCGCCTCCCGGTACAGGTCCGCAACGGCGGCGCGGCGGTTGAGCAGCGTGTCGAGGCGGTCGAGCTGGGCCACCCCGAGTGCGGCCGACATCTCGTCGAGCCGGTAGTTGTACCCGAGGCGGTCGTGGCGCATGCGACCGGACGCGTCCGGGGAGCGTCCCTGGTTACGCAGAGAGCGGCAGCGCCGGGCCAGGGTCGGATCGTTGGTCGTAATGCAGCCGCCCTCGCCCGTCGTGATCTGTTTGTTCGGGTAGAACCCGAAGCTGGCGGCGTCTCCCCAGGCCCCGATGGGAGTGCCCTCCACCGAGGCCCCAATCGCTTCGCAGGCGTCATCCACAAGTGTGAGGTCGTACGTATCGGCCAGGTCGGCGAGTGCGGGCCAGTCGGCCGGTACGCCGAACACGTCGACGGCGAGCAGGGCGTGCGTCTCCGGCCCGATGGCGTCTTCCACGTGGTTGACGTCGAGGTTGTACGTCGAGCGATCAATGTCGACGAAGCGCGGCCGGAGGTTTTCGTACAGCAGCGCGTTGGTGGAGGCCACGAAGCTGAACGGGGTTGTAATCACCTCGGCGCCGTCCGGCAGGTCGAGGGCGGCCACAATGCAGTGGAGCGCGCCCGTGCCGCTGCTTACGGCCACCGCGTGCTCGGTGCCGCAGCGGGTGGCCATTGCGTCTTCGAACGCTTCCAGGTACGGCCCACGAGACAGCCGTCGGGACTGCAGCACGTTCGCGACGTGGTCGCGCCCCGCGGCCGCAATGTCCGGGCGGGCCAAAGGAAGGGGCTCCGCCGTTGGTGCAGACGAGTCGCGTGGAGCGGGAGTGCGAGAAGACATGAGCAGGCAAAGGACGCGTGCGGAACGAGAGCGCGTGCGGAACGGAGGCAGGGCTCCGCGAGACACGACCACGAGTAACGTAGGAAGGAAGCGGGAAAAGTGGAAACCGGCCGGGCCGTGCGGCCGGATCGCGTGAAAAAACGACGGATCGAGGCCGAACGGCGCTCAATTTGTGGAAAAGAGGCATCAAGCGCGAAAAGTGGGCATTGCTTTTCCCGGTATCGTTCGCGATGTTCATCCGTCCTTCAGGAGAAACTGGCGGGACAGTTCTTGCTGTGTCGAGCGTATTTACGGCGTTTTGAACATGTGGTTGTATCCATGCTACAACCCGAAGAAAGCGCGCCGTGCCGCCTGAAGGGGGCGGGGTTCCCGCCAGCAACGTGGGGGCATGAGCCCCCAGCGCCCTTCTTGCGCCGCGATCCCTGTTCAGAATTCTCAATTCGTCCTCTATGACTGTTCCAACCAATACCTCCGAGCACCTCGACTGGCTGGAGTCGGAGGCCATCCACGTGATGCGGGAAACCGTGGCCCAGTTCGACAATCCTGTGCTCATGTTCAGCGGGGGAAAGGACTCGCTCACGATGATTCATCTGGCCCGCAAGGCCTTCTATCCGGCGAAGGTGCCGTTTCCCATCCTGCACGTGGACACGGGCCACAACTTCCCAGAGACGATCGAATTTCGGGACACCCTGATGCAGAAGCACGGCCTGGACCTGATCGTGGGGAGCGTGGAGGAGACCATTGAGTCGGGCCGGGCGAAGGAGGAACAGGGGCCGGACGCGAGCCGCAACAAGCTCCAGATTGTGACGCTGCTCGACACGATTGAGGAATATGGCTTTGATGCGGCCCTGGGCGGGGCGCGTCGGGACGAGGAGAAAGCCCGGGCCAAAGAGCGCTTCTTCTCCCATCGCGACCGGTTTGGCAATTGGGACCCGAAGAACCAGCGCCCGGAGCTCTGGAACCTGTACAACGGCCGGAGCCGGAAGGGGGAGCACTTCCGGGTCTTTCCCCTCAGCAACTGGACGGAGCTGGACGTGTGGCAGTACATCGCCCAGGAGGGCGTCGAGATTCCGAGCCTGTACCTGGCCCACAAGCGCACCATGTTCGAGCGTGACGGCGTGCTGCTGCCCAAGTCGCCCTACAACGACCTCCGCGACGACGAGCACTACGTGGAGAAGATGGTCCGCTTCCGCACGATCGGAGACATGACGTGCACCGGCGCGGTGGAGTCGACGGCCACGACCCTCGAGGAGGTCATCGCGGAGGTGGCCACCACCCAGCAGGCCGAACGCGGCGCCCGGGCCGACGATCAGCGCGCGGAGGCGGCCATGGAGGAGCGCAAGCG
>CAZFJR010000041.1:0-12904 GCA_964519235.1 uncultured Salinivenus sp.
GACTCTACGCAGGTGCCCCGCCCGGACACCACATCTCAGGATACATCGGACCTGGTTGACTGAGGAGGCGCACTCGATGCATCTCCGCGCTGGACCGACACCGCGAACTCTTCGTCGCCCTGCACAACCACACGCTCCTCCCGCTTCGTCTGGAGGCGACGCCCCGTACAGTCGGGCTGGATGGGACACTCGCGATGGCCACGATCGATGAGCACGACGAGTTGAATGCTCCGGGGACGCCCGTACTGCAAGACAGCGTCGAAGGCTGCGCGGGCCGTGCGGCCGGTGAATATGACGTCGTCGATGAGGATGACGTTGCGGTCCGCTACATCCAAATTGTGGGGCGGGGTGGCCGGCGGGTCAAGCTCCGGACGATCGTCCCGGAATGGCGTAACGTTCAAGGCACGTGCGCGGACGGTACCATTCGAGACGGCACTCATTTCTTCCGCGACGGCGTGGGCCAGGGGCACGCCACTTTCTCGGATGCCGAAGAGCACCGTCGATTCCACCCCTCGGTTGCGCTCGATGATTTCGTAGGCGAAGCGGCGGAGCGTACGTCGGACCTGCTCCGGCGACATGATGCGCGTCTGGGCCATGAGGGACTGGGACGAATCAGGAGACGAAATGAGCGTTGGGCACTCCCCTAATGGGTACTCCCCAAAACGGTACTCCCCAAAACGGTACTCCCCAAAACGAGGGTATGCTTTTTGAACTTATGAGACGGCGGACCGAATGTCGAAACCCTACGCGCTGGCGAAGGGCTCCATCGGTGGGGACGCCTGCGAGGTACGGATTAGCCAGCGTCCGGAACGAGAGCCTCAACCACGGCGGAGGTTGCGGCCCCGATGCCCGCGGCCCGGTTGCCGCCAATGGCGTAGATGCGTTCGTTGATTGCGGTACCAGCCAGGCCGTGCCGGGGCGTGCGCATGGGCGTCTTCTCTTCCCAGGTGTCCGAAGCGGGATCGTAGGCCCAAGTGTGACGGTATACCCCACTTCCTCCTGCGAAGTATTCGCCACCGAAGACGTAAAGCACGCCGCCGAGGGAGGCCCCCGCGAGCCCACCGGAAGGTTGCGGTAGCGGCCAAAGCGACGTCCAGTCGTCCGAAGCAGGGTCGTAGCGCTCCAGCGCTCCGAGGTTCGTGACGCCGCCGTCAGTGCGGCGCCCCCCAGCTACATAGAGGTGCCCGTCCAAGACGGCACCGGTGGCACTACTCCGGGGGGTAGGCACGGGGCGTACCTCGCTCCACGCACCGGCCTTTGGGGCATACACCAGGTGTGTGGAGGAGGCTCCTTGGGACGTCTTCCCTCGTGGGTGCAGACTGCCAGTCAACAGGTGGATGCGGCCATCGTGAGAAAGCGCCACGGTCTCTCCCAACGGAGTGGGCATGGTCCCTACCTGGGTCCATCGTTGCCCGTCAAAGGCGTATACATCGCCTCGAAACTGAAACCCGCGCTCAAGGGCTTCACCAACGAACCCCCCGAATCCGTACATCGCATCGGCCCCAGAGGCGAGCACAATGTGGTGCCGGGGTGCCGGGAGGTCCGGGCCGTGCGTCCAGGCGTTGGCGCCGGGATCGAAAAGGGACGTCTGGCTCAGAGTCGTAAACCGACGGCTACTGTCCGCCGCGGATCGTAGCCCTCCCGCAACAACGATCTGCCCGTTCCAGGTCGCGCAATAGATTTCCTGCGCGGCCGCGGGCAATGAGGGAGCGGCCCTCCAGGCGTGCCAAGAGGGCTGCCTCCCCTGCAAGGAGCGCGTCGAAAGCAGGGCCGCCGCCCCTGCCCCCATCGCTAGGAAACGCCTCCGAGAAATCGGCATGATTCTAGGGGTCTCTGGGCGATTGCGCCGAAGAAATATCTCGCTCGGTGCGTATTTTTTAATGGTTTAGATGTTCTGCTGCCCAGATACGAGGTCCCGGATCCGCGGCACCTCTATTTCGTTCTGGACAACCGAAACACATTTGCAACAATTGGGCGAACCGGTGGGTCTTCCGGTCCTCGTTTCCGTTCTGTCTCGCGCACCGCTGATCTTTTTCCACGAAGCAACCCCCGTAGTCAGATGACGCCGTACGAGTTTTTGCGCCGCTACGACCGTGAGGACTACAACAGCGACCCTCGGCTCGTAGAGGGAGAGTTTTTTCCTTCTTCGAAGCTTGGGGTTGAGTCGGGCGATACGGTCGGGGTGGTGCTGTTAAACCTAGGTGGCCCCGACGGCGAGGAAGCCGTAGAGCCCTTTCTCTACAACCTGTTCATGGACCCCGCCATTATCGACTTCTCCCAGGTCGTGTACTTTCAGGCTCGGGGGCGGGTCCGGCAGGCCTTCTCCAAGATCATTTCGTATTTCCGCTCCAAGTCGGTTGCGGAGGACTACGCGGAAATCAGCGACGACGGGGGCTCTCCCATCAATCCGCTCACACGTGAGCAATCCACCAAGCTGGAGCACCGGCTCAACGAGCAGTACGCGGCGCAGACGGGCGCCACTTTTAAGACCTACATGGCCATGCGGTACTGGGAGCCGTTCAGTGAGCAGGCGGCGGCTCAGATGCAAGAGGATGGGGTTGACAAGGTGGTGCTGCTCCCCCTCTACCCGCAGTACTCCAAGACCACGACCGGGGCCTCGCTTGTGTACTGGCACGAACTGGAAAAGGCGGGCGAGATTCCAGCCTGGCCCACCACCTCAGTCTTCGAGTACGCGACGTACCCGAAGTACATCGAGGCGCTGAACGACCGCATCGACGAAGGCCTGGAGCGCTTCCCAGAGAATGTGCGCGACGACGTGCACCTTCTTTTCAGCGCGCACGGGACGCCCCTCAACGAAATGAAGGACCGGAACGACCCGTACTGCTGCCTAGTCCACTCCACTGTAAAGCACGTGATGGAGCAGCGCGGCCACGACCACGAGTTCACCTCGGCGTTCCAGAGCAAGGTGGGGCCTTCGGAGTGGCTCACGCCCGCTACAGACGAGACGGTGGAGGAGCTCGCCGAAGAGGACGAGAACGTACTCGTCATTCCGGTGGCGTTTGTGACTGAGCACATCGAGACGAGCTACGAGTTGGCTATCGAGATTCCCGAAGAGCTAGAGGAGGAAGGCGCCCCAATTCCGGAACATTACGAGGTAATGCCGGCGCTCAACAGTCACCCCAAGTTCATCGAGACGCTGGCGGACATGACGGCCGCCCAGCTGCAGCTCCCCAACGTACAGACGCCGACGCCGGCCTGCGAACGTCCGTGCTACCAGGTGAAGGATCGAAACATCCGCTGCCACCAGTGCCAGCACGTGGCCGAAGCAACCAATTGGAATGCGTCGGAAGAGACGGAGGCCCGCGAGCTGGAAACGGCATAGTGGCCTGGCAACTGAACGGCGGAGATGCGGGAGAGAGCGAGCCGGCCTCGCCCTCGGAAGAGTAACGCCAAAGAGCCGACCCGGCTGCTCGTCTGCGTCGGCTACTCGCCTGTGCGAATCTGCAGGGAGGGAAGAGCCTCGTAGCCCAGCCATGTTTCTACGGAGGATTTGAAGCGGAGAGTGGCTGTGACGGCGCAGTGATCCGAGGGGGGAGCGGGGGCCCCGCACCAGCGGCGCACATCACTCGGCCGAAAAACGCTCGGGGGGTAGAGAATGTAGTCGATCTGACGGGTGGGGCTGCTGGCGGGATAGGTTGCCCCACTCGTGGTCTCCGCCTCCGGCGGCACCGCAGCCTGCAGACCTGTTCCCTCCAGCAGAACCTGCATTGTGGGGTCCGCCGACCCGTCGGAGGCGACGGTCTCCGCAGAAGACAGCGTACTGTTGAAGTCTCCCAGCAGGAGCGCCGGGATCCCCCGATCTGCGAGGCGGCGATAGAGGTCGCTCACACGTCGGGCCTGCCTCTTCCGCGTATCGGCGTTAAAGGCTTCCAAGTGCACGTTGATCACGACGAGCGGACGCCCGCCGAGGTCCATGAGGGCAACCTGAGCGAGGCGGTCCAGGTAAAAGATATCTCGGTAGAACGGCTGCGGCGGACGCGGCAGGACGTTTCGCGTGTGCCTGCGAATTGGGAAGCGGCTTAGGATGGCTTGGCCGGAGAGGGTGCGCCCAAAGTGAACCGCAGGACGGCCGTACGGAAACGGCAGATAGCGCTCGTCCCAGTTTACAGACTGTGCTGCGGCAGGATATCCTAGTCGTGCAGCGAGCGTATCGAGCTGGTGCACGTGGGCAGCCCGCGCCCCCCCGAAGTCGATTTCCTGGGCCGCAACGATGTCGGGCTGTGCCCTTTGTAAAAACCCAACCACCTGCTCCATGTTGGTGTAGAAAAGGTGGTTGGGCCGCACCACAGGCTCGTTGTTGGTCATGCCCGACAGGTAGCCCACGTTGTAAGTCGTTACCGTGAGCGACTCCGGCGGGGTGGATGTGTCGGGAAAAGCGGCGTACGTACGAATCTGTGCGCGCTTCTCGTCCGGAAGGCGGCCCGAGCTGGCCCACAGCACAAACAGCACGGCGCCCCCTACAAGGAGCCCTCCGAGCAGTCCGATCCATCGCAGCACGTTCGTCATCGTCTCCTAGCTGGTTAATGTACGTTGACCCTTCCCCGTGCGTCTTCGACCCGGCCCGCGTTCGCCTCGGGCCGGGCCCCAAGCACGTAAGCGCTCGAGCCCACCCCACGCTGAATGCGGCTGCGCTGGGACTTTTGCTTTTCTTCGTGGCCCGCCCGGCCATTGCGCAGTCGCCGCGTGCAGCCTTAGACGCCCTCACGGGCCACTGGAAGGGCTCGTTCACAGTATATGCCCCGGAGGGGACACAGGTCGACTCCCTCACGGCCGAGCATCGGTACCGATGGGATGATGGCGTGCAGGTAGGCACCCAGATCGACCGGTACCCCGACGGACGCACCGTCCGGAAAACTGCCCGCAACTACGTGACCGCCAGCGGCACACTCATCTGTGAGGTAAACCCGCCCGACGACTCGACCCGCACCTACCGCGGCCACGTATCCGACGGAGCCATCGTGTGGCACCGACGCACCGAGGCCGGCCTCGTCGAAAGTTTCCGCGAGCGCGTCGTCAAAACGCCCACCGGGCCCGAATACCGGATCGATGGCTTCGGCGTGTATCCGAACGAGGACGGGTCGCGCAGCTACGTTCACTTCGTAGGGCGGTATCGGGCGGTTCACCAGGACGTCTCGAATGGGCGCGAGTAGTCGCGCGGGGGCGGAAGGACGGCAATGCGAACGCGGCGGTTGCGACGGCGCCCGCGTGCGGTCCTGTTGGAAGCGACCGGATCGGTCCCCCCGTACGCCACGGCCACGAACTGATTGGGAGCCAGCCCCTCTGCCTCCGCCAACTGCCGCACGACCGCCGTAGCCCGGGCGGCCGAGAGCTCCCAGTTCGACGCGAAGCGTTCCCGGAGCGACGCGCTCAGGGGCGTATCGCTGGCGTGCCCCTCCACCCGGACGGTTCGGTTGGGGTAAGCGGCCTGCAGATGGACCGCGACTCCCTGGAGGCGGTCGGCGCCAGTGTCTGTGAGGGTAGCGGTCGCGGGTTCGAACAGCACATCGACCGACAGGACACGCACCGTTTGCCCGCCGTCGCGCAGCGTCCGGGCCTCGTAGGTGAGGCGATTCAGACGGTCGCGCAAAACTCGCAGGTCGCGGTAGTACTGCCCGCTGGCCACATCCGTGCGCATCTCCAACGAGTCTCGAAGCTGCCGGAGGCGCGCACGCAACGTAGCCGTTTCGGAGCGGAGCGAGTCGAGCGTCGGTGACGCGGTCCCCGTGGGACGCACGGATGCACACCCGCTCAGGGCAGCAAGCACGAGCCCAAGACCGAAGAGTGGAACGAGCGTGCGCATCGGGCGCAAGGCGGCGAGAGACGAGGAGAGAACCTTGTTTATGAACCGCGGATCGTGGCCTGCTCTGCCTCGGCCGCGTTGCCCCAGCGCAGAAGTGCCAGTACCGCCCCGAACCCCACAAAGGCCAGCCCCACCACAATTCCCACGGGGTCCTCGGCCGTAGGCAGCCGGAGAGCACGCCCGTCTCCCACGTACGGCCAAAGAGCCCGGAGCGCTCCGGCGATGAGCCCCACGAGGGCCGCCATGGTCGCATCGTGGCGGTGCGTGAGCAGCAGGTCGAGCAGGGTTGCAAAGGTCGCAAGCCCCACGGCGGCCCCTCCGCAGAATGTCAGCACGTACCCCCACTGCAGCCCGTTGAGCGCCTCCAGGGTAGGCGTGTAGATGCCCAGGGCCTCCAGCAAGAACGCGCCGCTGACTCCTGGAAGGATCATGGCACAAATCGCCACGGCGGCGGAAAAAAACACCCGGAGCAGGCCGGGGTCGGACACCGAGAGTACCGGAAGCCCGGTCAGCCCGAACGCCCCCACGGCACACGCCACCCCGATGCCCACACGCAGTGGCGTCACGCGCTCAATGCGCCGGGCCGGGATGAGCAGCGACGCCGCTACGAGCCCAAAGAACAACCCCCGCATGGGAGCCGGGTAGGCACGTATGAGGGGCGGAATCACCCGGGCCCCCACCACAATGGCAAGGGCAATGCCCCCCAGAAGCGGCACAATCATGCGCCACGGCACCGCCTGCCAGTGTCGGCGCGCTGCCTCAAAATCGAACCGCAGAAGCGCCCCCCCAAACGAGACGGAAACGCGGAGGGCCCGTACGAGCCGCTCGTAGATGCCCACAATGAGCGCCATGGTGCCCCCGCTCACGCCGGGGATCACGTCGGCACCCCCCATGAGCACCCCGTACAGCACATAGCGAACGAGGGCAAGCGGTGTAGAGGGCATGCGGGGGAGCGACGTCAGAAGCAAGCGGGAGGCAGCGGGCGGGCCTCGAGACAGGCCCACAGGGCAGACGAGTAAAGATGCTCACGAGTCGAGGTCGAGGAGCTGGCGCACGTGATCGTTGTTGTAGAGACTAGGATAGGCCTGTCGAAACTCGTCTTTTTTGGCGGGATCGAGTTGAAAGGCCGTCTTGAGTGCCCGGATGCTTTCGTCGGCCCGGCCCAGGGCCAGTAGGGCTTTTGCCTGCCGGAAGTACGTACTGGCTCGTTCAGGGTCCAGCTCCAGGGCCTGTCGGTACGCGTCGAGCGCTTCTTCGGGCTGTTGCTGCTGGAGGAGCGTCTCGGCGTAGCCCATCCACGTATGCGGGTCCGACTCGTCGAGCCGTACGGCGTGGCGGTACGACTCCAGCGCCTCGTCGAACCGGCCGGCCCTGTAGGCACAGTCGGCCCGGCCCGTCCAGAACTTGGGCACGGTCGACTTCAGATTCACGGCGTACCGGAAGCACTCTAGCGCCTCCTCAAACTTGCCTTCCGCGTCGAAGCAACAGCCGAGTCCGTACCAGGCCTCCGGGTACTTCGATTCCCGATCAAGGGTTTTCTGGTAGTACGTTCGGGCGGCGGCCAGATCCCCCTGTTCTTCGTAGGCCAGGGCCAAGTTGTAGTAGGTCGCTGCATCGGGTCCCTCCAGCTCCAACACCCGCTCGTAACTCTCAATGGCGGCCCCAAAGTTGCCCAGGTTGGCCTGCGCATTCCCCCGGTTGTAATAGGCCGACGCAAACTCATCCCGAATGGCGAGGGCCATGTCGTAGCTGTCCACCGCCTCCTCGTACCGTCCCAGCCGGTTCAGCACGATGCCGCGGTTGTACCAGGCATCCTGCGAGTAGGGGTCAATGTCGAGGTGGTTGTCGTAGGCCGATACGCTTTTTTCGTTTTCACCGAGGCGGTCGTAGCAGTAGCCTAGTTCGTACCAGACCTCCGGATGCTCGGGGTAGACATCGGCACACTGCTCGAAGGCATCGACCGCCTCCGCCAGTTGGTCGTCTCGCTCCAGGGTGACGCCCAGGTTGAACAACGCCTCTCCGTGGAGCGGGTTAATGGAAAGCGCCTCGTGGTACGCCTCCAATGCTTCGTCCACGCGCCCCAACCCGTCGAGCGTGATGCCGAGATTAATGAGCGTTTCCGTATCGGTAGGGTTGATGTCCAGGGCCTGCTCGTAGGCCTCCAGCGCCTCGTCCGGACGGTCGAGATTGTTCAGGAGGATGCCACGCCGCATCCAGGCGTCGGAGGTGTACGGATGGAGTTCAATCAGACGATCGATCACCTCCAGCGCCTTCTCCAGCTTCCCCTCTTCAAAGTAAAACGACGCGATCTCCTCGAGGTCGCCCGAGTCGAAATACGCCGAGGGATCGTCTTCGTACGCGGCCACGAGGTCCTTGAGAGGATCCTCCCAGTCCGACCCTTCGAGGTTGTCGAAGCCGAAATCGAACGTGTTCATACCAGACCAGTACGTGATTTGCCAGAACACACGGTCATCTTTTCGGGCTCACGCGGCGTACCACAGCCGGCGTGTTCGCCCCTAAAGTATAATGCCTCCTCGCAGGAACTTGCAAAAACGACGCCCGCCCGCGACCGGTCGTCACGCACAGGGCGTGTCTTCACGCCCACTCGGCTGCTCGTTCGGATCATCCTCCATGCTTCTTCTCACCTTCGAGGGCATTGACGGAAGCGGAAAGAGCACGCAGGCTCGGCGCCTAGCGGCGTTTTTGCGCGAGCAAGGCCACGACCCCCTTCTCGTCCGCGAGCCCGGCGGGACCGAGCTGTCCGAAAAGATTCGCGCAACGCTTCTAGAGCCGGATGTAAACGTTCATCCAATGACAGAGTTGCTTCTGTTTTCGGCGGCGCGCACCCAGCTTGTGACCGAGCGCATCCAGCCGGCCCTCGAAGCAGGTCGCATCGTCATTTGCGATCGCTTCTATGATTCCACTACCGCCTACCAGGGCGCGGGGCGTGGCGTGGCCGATCCCGCCTGGCTGCAGTCGTTTCACCGCCGGGTCACCGACGGCCTCGTCCCGGACCGCACGTACCTCGTAGCGCTCGATCCCGAGACGGCTCAGGAGCGACGCAACGTAGACGGCGCGCCGAACGACCGGATGGAGGCCGAGGCCGAGGCGTTCTACCACCGAGTTGCGGCGGCCTACGATACGCTGGCCCGCGAGCATCCCCAGCGCATTCGTCGGCTTGACGGCCAGCAATCCATTGAGGCCCTGCACGCCACCATCCGCTCCGACGTGAACGCCCTGCTCAGCGCGCAGACTGGAACCCCCTCTGCCAGCACCGGTTCGTCGGACTGCTAGGCAGGGCCAATTGTTTTTGGTTCTGGCCCCCCTCCCAACGGCCGTCCTGCCGCCTTCGTGTTGCTCAGCACGCGCCCACCAGTGGCATGTCGACCCTCCCCCAACAAAAGCTCGACGAGGTCCGCTCCATCTTTCAGGCGTTTCTCAAGAAGCGCAACAAGCGGCAGACGCCTGAGCGCTTGGCCGTGCTGGAAGAGATTTATCAGACGGACGACCACATTGACGCCGACGAGCTGTACGTTCGCCTGAAGCAGGACGGCACCGAGGTAAGCCGTGCAACGGTTTACAACACACTGGAGCTGCTGCTGGAGTGCGACCTGGTGGTGCGGCATCAGTTCGGGAAAAACCAGGCCAAGTACGAACGGGCCTACAGCTACTGGCAGCACGACCACCTCATCTGCATGGACTGCAACGAGTTGTTCGAATTTTGCGATCCGCGGCTGCAGGGCATCCAGGAGATGGTGGCCGACATCTACGAGTTTGACATCAAGCACCACTCGCTGAACATGTACGGCCGCTGCGTTCGTGAGAATTGCTCGAACCGTTCGGAGGCAGACGAGGCCCCCTCCGCCACAGAGTCAACCGCCCGGGAGGCAGCCGCAAAGGAGAAGACCACAACGAACGGGGGGGCGTAGTGGAAGCACGGGGAACGGGGAGCGTATGGAAGGGGGAGGCATTTCCAGAGGAAGACGCATTCTTCCCCTGGCCGGGCACGGCGTCCCGGCCGGAGTGCTGCCTACCGCGGTGGCTCCCCTCGGTGTACGGGCCGCGTTCCCATTCTCCAGGCATTCCCGCGTTCCCCGCGCATGGTGCCGCTTGCCCTGTATGCCTATTCCTCGCAGGTGCGCGTCTCTTCTCTACCCTCGAACGTAATCGCGTCGTTGCCGATCGCCGCGGCGGCTCCCTGACGGTCCATCTTGGCCAGCACGTAGGGTGCAGTCAGGACCTGCGCGGCTGCGCACGAGGGCACAACTTCGGTGAACTGAATGCGGGCCTCTTCTCCGTTTTCACTGGCTTCTACTCCCTCAATCTCCACGCTGTAGCCCGCGGTCGGGCGCTCTCCCAGCACAATCGCCACCACAACCTCCGCTTCGAAATCAACACTGGGGGGAGCAGGCACCGTGCTGCGGTCGGCGTGCAGGTCCGCCCACAGCGCCTCGTATTCCTCTTGGGTCTGGAGCACCGCCCGGGTGCCCTCCACGAGATTTCCGTACTGTCCCTTGTCGATCTGGTCGAGAGTCACGCCGTCAGCCTTCAACGTTTCGGTGGTTACGTTGGTGGTGTACTCCGGGGGGGCGTCCGCATCGCTGCCCACGCCGTCGCACCCGCCGAGGGCCATAAGAAGGCATGCCGCTACGAAAACGGCGGGGCGCCAAACGAAGGTCCATCCCCGCATGTCGGTCGGTCGATTCTGCAGCATCGGTAGAAGCAGGTTGGTCCAGAGAGGTATCGAGAGGTAATCGTTTTGCTGTGTCCTCTTTTTCGCGTCGGTTTCTATACACGCACTGCCCCCGGCAACACACAGCACTCGCGTTTGCCGATGCGCATTTGCCCGTACACGCCCCCCCACGTCGGGACCGAGCGCAGGCCATCCCCCTTGTGCTCTTTCTAGGCCAGCCCTATACTTTACACGCAGTTTGCATTTTCTTTCCCTGGGCACCCGCGGGGCCACTGCCATGAACGGGATTTCCCCAAACACCGTCGTCGTGTCCCTCGTCATCGTTGCGGCTGGCGGCCTGGGTGCCTACCTCCTGCACCACGGCCTGCGGCGACTGGGGCGCAGGGCCGACCGGGGGCGATACCGCATCGACGGGGTGCTGGTCCGCGTCCTTGGCCCGCCCCTCAGCGCACTGGTGGCCCTCGTTTCGGCAAACTACGCCCTGTATCGCATCCCTCAGGTGCGCGCTCAATTTGGGCAGTGGGAGGGCGCGCAGCGAGCCGTGTTCGTGCTTACCGGCACCTGGATTCTGGCAAGCCTGGTCAAGAGTCTTATCCGGGAGTACGGGCTTCCCCTCGCTGAGCGGACCGATACCGACATCGACGAGCGAATCGTTCGACTGATGGACCTGACGGCCGTCTACGTGATCTGGATTGTGGGCGGGATGGTGGCGCTGCGCGAGCTGGGCATTCAGGTGACGGCCTTCCTGGCGTCGATGGGCATTGTGGGGCTGGCCGTGGCCCTGGCCGCCAAGACGGTGCTCTCCAACGTGCTTGCGGGGGTGACCCTCACGGCCGATCCCAACTTTCGGGTGGGCGACCGCATCGAGGTGGGCGGGTACGTGGGCGATGTGCTGGCCATCAACCTCCACAAAACCGTTCTCCGTACGCGCGACAACGAGATCGTGATGATTCCGAACGACGTGCTCGGCACGGAGGTGATTATCAACCACATGCTTCCCGAGCAAAAAACGCGGATCGACCTGGAGATTGGGGTGGCGTACGACACGGATCTAGACCGCGCCACGGCCATCCTGCACGATCTCATTGCTGAGCAGGCGCGGATTTTGTCGGCACCCGCGCCGGAGGTAAACGTGCGCCGCCTGGGGGACAACGCCATCGTGCTGCAGGTGCTGGTGTGGATCGACGCTCCCCGCGGCAAGCGCGCAGTCCGCAACGCGGTCTACCGGCGCGCCCTCGCCGAGTTCGAAGAGGCCCACATCGAGATTCCCTTCCCACAGCGCGTGGTGGCTCTGCGAAACGGGCAGCCGGAACGGGCGGGGGCGCGTCCCGAAACCCAGTCTCGCAAAGGATCGACGTCCGCACGGTAGCCTCTTTTTCTCCCCGACACGCTGCCTCCCTCTATGCACCGCCCCCTGGTTTTGCCGTCCGGCGCCCCATGTCTCCTCCGCACCCGCCCTCGGCCCTCGGCTCTCGATGCCGGCCGCCCTGCTGTGCCCGGCCAGCACGGCGCTGGTGCTGCTGGGCCTCTCGGTTGTTGCCTTGCACGAGGCAGAGCCACTCGCGCAAGCGGTGAAGGCGGACGCGCCGTACGACCTGGAGATGTGGTTCGTATTTATCTCCCGTGAGCAGCGGTGGGTTCGCACCCGGGGCGAACCGCAAACCCGCGACGGAGAGATCATTCGCGTGCGGGGAACCTGCAGGACATCAGCTCTCAGAAGAAGCGCGAGGACGCCCTTCGCCGGGCCAAAGCTGAGGCCGAGACGGCACGCGCGACAGCCGAGGAGGCCAGCCGCCTTAAAACGGCCGTGCTGGCCAACATGAGCCACGAGGTGCGCACTCCTCTTCCCTCGATCAGCGGCTTCTCGGAAATTCTGAAGGACGAACTTTCGGGGTTTCAATGGGTCTTGGCTGAGCAGGGGTACCGGAGCAGACACCGGCTGCTGCGAACGCTCGACTCGATGTTGGAGCTCTCTCGGCTGGAGGCCGGGGAACTGCCCCTGGAGCGCGAGCAGGGTCAACTCGACTCGGTGGTGGCAGAAACGACCGAGATGCTGCAGCCCCACGCGCAGGAAAAGGCCGTAGACCTGGTTCTTGCCGCCCCCACCCCGACCATCGGGGCCTGGAACGATAACGCAATTCACCGCATCGCCGAGAATCTGATCGGCAACGCGATTAAGTTTACCCCGGACGGCGGGCGCGTAGAGGTGCGGGTGCGGCCAGAGGATGCTACGGGGATTCTGGAAATAGAGGACAATGGCATTGGGATTGAGGGCGAGGCCCTGCCTGCAATCTTCGAGGCGTTCCGGCAGGAGTCACAGGGACTGGGACGCGAGTACGAGGGGATGGGCATGGGGCTTACGGTTGTCTGGCGGGCGGTCGACGCGATGA
>CAZFJR010000041.1:13004-21782 GCA_964519235.1 uncultured Salinivenus sp.
ACTCACCGCTCGTCCCTCCGACCGCACGTTCTCCGATTGGGAAATGGGCCTGGAGCACCCGGATGCATTTGTGGAGATGAAAGGCCTCTCGTCTTTTCTCCAGTCGGGCAACGGGCCGGCAGCCGCCGAGCCGATTCGCGGGGTGTTGAGGGCACTGCGTCGATTCAAGCAACAGGCGTCCTCCTAGCCCGGCCTCAAGCCCCAAGGGCCCACGGTGCTTCCTCCACGCGCCTGCAGCGCCGTCTCCAGTGCACGCGCGCTACGCCTGCTCGTCTGCCGGGGCTGGAAGGTCGAGCTGCGTGCGAAAGTACTCCAGCGTGCGACGCAGTCCCTCGCGCCGGTCCACCGCCGGCGTCCACCCCAGCACTTCCTGCGCCTTCGAGATGTCCGGCTGTCGCACCTGCGGGTCGTCGGACGGAAGGGGCTCGTACGTAATGTCGCTATCGCTGTTCGTCACCTCAATGATCTCCTCCGCAAACTCCCGGATTGTAATCTCGTCGGGGTTGCCCAGGTTGACCGGCTCGGCCACATCGCTCATCAAGAGCCGGTAGATGCCCTCCACCAGATCGTCGACGTAGCAGAAGGCGCGCGTTTGGCTCCCGTCGCCGTAGACCGTCAGCGGCTCGCCCCGCAGCGCCTGCGCCATGAACGTCGGGAGGGCGCGCCCGTCGTCCACACGGATGCGGGGGCCGTACGTGTTGAAGATGCGCACGATGCGGGTTTCGACGCCGTGGTAGCGGTGGTACGCCATGGTGAGGGCTTCTGCAAAGCGCTTGGCCTCGTCGTAGACGCCGCGCTCGCCAATCGGGTTGACGTTGCCCCAGTAGTCCTCCGGCTGCGGGTGCACCAGCGGATCGCCGTACACCTCGCTCGTAGACGCAAGGAGGAGGCGTGCATCCTTTGCCTTTGCCAGGCCCAGGGCCTTGTGCGTGCCCAGTGCCCCCACCTTCATGGTCTGGATGGGGTACTGCAGGTAGTCGTCCGGCGCGGCCGGGCTGGCAAAGTGAAGGACATAATCGAGCTCGCCGTTCACGTGCAGGTAGTCCGTGACGTCGTACTCTACGAACCGGAAGCGATCCTGCCCCAGCTCAAAGAGATGCTCGATGTTCTCGGTGTCCCCCGTGATGAGGTTGTCCATACAAATGACCGAGTGGCCCTCCTCGATGAAGCGGTCGCAGAGGTGGGACCCAAGAAAGCCGGCACCACCGGTGATGAGAATGCGGGGCATGAAGGTAGGCGTGGAAACGTGAGCAAAAAAGGTAGAGAGCTTTTACGGCTGGCCGTTCTCAACAATGGCCTTTTCGATAGCGTCCTGATTCGTCTCCGGGGCGTAGCTGGGACGCCCCACGGAGTGGTACTCGAAGCCCATCTCGGCCATTCGGGCGGGGTCGTACAGGTTGCGCCCATCGAGCACAAGCGGGGGGTCCAGAAGCTCCCGCACGCGGCCCAGGTCCGGTCGTCGGAACTCGTGCCACTCCGTGCAGATCAGCAGCGCCTCAGCCCCGTCAATCACGTCGTACATGCCCTCCCCGTACTCGATGCGGTCGCCAAACGTCTTCTTCGTCGTGTCAATCGCCTCGGGATCGTAGCCCACCACGTCGGCCCCCTTGTCTAGGAGGTAGTCAATGATGACGTGGGAGGGCGCCTCACGGGTGTCGTCGGTGCCGGGCTTGAAGGACAGCCCCCAGATGGCAATCCGCCGTCCCTCCAGGTCGCCGTCGAAGTAGTCCTCGGCCTGTGTGGCCAGGCGCTGCCGCTGCTCGTCGTTAACGTCGAGCACGGCATCCAGAATCTGAAAGTCGTATCCTTCCTGGCGCCCCTTCCGGGCGAGGGCCTTCACGTCTTTCGGAAAGCAACTGCCCCCAAACCCGATGCCGGCGTACAGGAAGTGCGGGCCGATCCGGTGGTCCTTCCCGATCCCGAGCCGCACCTTGTCAACGTTGGCGTCTACTCGTTCGCAGACATTTGCGATCTCGTTCATAAACGAGATGCGCGTGGCCAGCAGCGAGTTGGCCGCGTACTTGATCATTTCTGCCGAGCGACGGTCGACCACCAGAATGGGATTGCCCTGGCGCACGAACGGCTCGTAGAGCCGCTTCATCGTTTCGGCCGCCTGGTCGCTCTCCGTACCGATTACGACCCGGTCCGGCTTCAGGAAGTCTTCCACGGCCGCGCCTTCGCGCAAGAACTCGGGGTTGGACACCACGTCCACCTCCTCCCCAATCGTCAACCCACGGTCGGCAAAGACGGCTTCCACCTTGTCGCCCGTGCCCACCGGCACGGTGCTTTTGTTGACCACGATGCGGTGGCCCCGCTCCTCATCCGCCACCAGCAGGTCCGCCACGTCGTCGGCTGCGTCCAACACATACGAGAGATCGGCGGAGCCGTCCTCCCCCGGCGGTGTGGGCAGGGCAAAGAAGATGATTTTTGCGCCGTCGAGCCCTTCGGCCAGGTCCGTCGTGAAGTGTAGCCGGTCTTCGCTCCGGGCCCGGTCGAAGTACCGATCGAGGTCGGGCTCGTAGATGGGCACCTCCCCGGAAGAAAGCTTCGCGATCTTGTCTTCGTCAACGTCGACACACGTGACGTCGTGGCCCATCTCCGCAAAGCAGGTGCCGGAGACGAGCCCCACGTATCCTGTACCAATAACTGCGATGTCCATCAGCGAAAAAGAGAAATGTTGTGAGACGAAGTGCGATCCGGAGGCAACGCCCGGGCGCAAGCCTTCCGTGAAATGAGGTGGGAGGTGTTCCCGAGATTTCAGTTGCGATCAGTAACAGAATTCACCATAGAAGGTTTTTTAAATAACTGCAATCCCAACAGCGGGGTGGCCCCTGCTCCGAACGGACTCTCACCCAAATACGCAATAAATTCGTTGCGCCTGGGTCAAACGTCTCTTCATTTCGAACGGACTTCCTCATAGAGATGGCCGACCAGCATTTATGGTAGGCCAGTGGCAGGAACCGTAGAAAAATTCTCGTGCTGGGGCGCTCGCGCCTGCGTTACGGCGGCGTTCTACTTCGCCGCGTACCTGCTACTTCGCCGCGTACTTGATTGTACAGCCGTACGGCTTGGCGCGCTTCGGCTCCACGTCTTCTCCGCTCAGCGCCGCGTCGAGGGCCCTTTCCACGTAGTTTGTCGCGCCCTGGATGTCGGCCTCGTCGGTGGTGGGCCGGTTGTCGATGCCGCCGCGGTAGAGAAGCGTGCCCTCTGGGCCGATGACGTACATGTGCGGGGTGACTGTCGCCCCGTAGGTCTTTCCGACCGTGCCGTCCGGGTCCATCAGGATGGCCGTCATGTTGCCATCGTGCTTGTTCTTTTCTTTTACCATCTGCTTGGGCGGGTAGTAGCCCTGCTTGCCGGGCGCGGAGGACACGATAGAGAGCCACACGACGCCGTTCTCGGTGTATGTCTGTTGGAGTGCCTGCATGTGGCCGCTGCCGTAGTGCTTGGCCACAAACGGGCACTCGAAGTTGAGCCATTCCAGCACCACGTGCGTGCCCTCAAAGTCGGACAGGCGGTGCGTGTCCCCGTCCGCGGCCTGCAGGGTAAAGTCGGGCGCCGGCCGGCCCACCTCGGCCTGGTCGCTCTGGGCCGTGGCCGGCGGGGCGAGCAGGGGAGCCAGCAAGAGCGCGAAAGTGAGCGTGAGACACGAGAAAGGGCGCGGAGAAGAGACCATGGGAGGAACGAAGCTCTGTGGTAGGAAAACGGGAAAGAACCGACCCGAAGCGCCGGGGCGCAGGGTACGCCCGCCGCGCTACAATCCCGACACGCGGGGCGAGGCAGCAGGAAGGTCGTTGAGGGCGTCCAGCACGATGTCGTCGGTCAGCACCTCCGGGAGGAGGCGGGGCGCGGAGCCGTCGCCAGGGTAGAGGACGTAGACGGGCACGCCGCTCCGGCCGTGCGAGCGGAGGGCTTTGGTAATTTCGGGGTCGCGGTTGGTCCAGTCGGCACGCACGAGCGCCACGTTGCTTTTGTCAAAGGCCTCCTGAATGGACGGGGCAGACAGCACGCGGCGCTTGTTGACCTGGCACGTAAGGCACCAGGCGGCGGTAAAGTCCACGAAGACCGGGCGCCCCTCGGCCCGGAGCGACTCGACGGTGTTGGGCGAGTAGGACTGCCAGGCCGCCTCGGTTGTGGCCGCCGTGGAGGCCGACGTAGACGTGGATTCCGGGGGCGGGGCGGACCCGGCCCCGATGACCGCGACGGCAATGCCGCCAACGAGGGCCGCCCCGGCGAGCGTCCGCGTCACGAGCGTGGTAGTGCGGGAGAGCTGCGGGGCGGACCAGCGGCTGACGATCCAGGCCGCCACCCCGAGCAGGAGCAGCCCCACAAGCAGAAAGGCCACCCCGCCGGTGCCCGCCTGCTGTCCAAAGACCCAGACGAGCCAGATGGCGGTGGCGAACATGGGGAAGGAGAACGCCTGCTTGAGCGTCTCCATCCAGGCCCCGGGCTTGGGCAGGCGGTCGAGCAAGGCGGGCGTCATGGAGAGGACGACGTAGGGCGTGGCCATGCCCACGCCCAACGCCGTGAAGATGAGCAGCGCCCCCGCGGCCGAAAGCGTCAGGGCCACCCCGAGGGCCGCGCCCATGAACGGCGCGGTACAGGGCGTCGCCACGACCGTCGCGAGCACGCCGGTCAGAAAAGCATTCGTGCCGCCGTGTCCGTCCGTGGCGGAAGACTCCACCCGCCCGCCCCAGTTCATCAGCGTCGTGCCCACCTCGAAGGCCCCGAGCAGGTTCAGCCCGATGCCGAAGAACAGCATCGTCATCAGCGCGATGAAGATGGGCGACTGCAGCTGAAACCCCCACCCGATCTGGCTTCCCGCGGCCCGCAGCCCCAGCAGCGCCCCGGCCAGGATCCACATCGACACCAGCACACCCGCCCCGAAGAGCAGCCCATTGCGCTGCATCGCCCCGCTCCCCTCCTCGGCCTCCTGCGCAAAGCCGAGGATCTTGACCGAGAGGACCGGAAAGACGCACGGCATCAGGTTGAGCAGGGCGCCTCCCACGAGCGCAAACGCGAGCGCCCATGGTAGCGACAGCCCCCCGCCCGCAGACGACGCAGGCGCCCCCACGGCCTCCGCCACCGAGAGCGTCGTGTCGACCGGCACGTCCACCCGCATGGCCCGCACGTCGCCGTCCGCGTCCCAGTGCGTCCCCTCCGGCGCCACCAGCACGCCGCGCAGCCGATCGGCCGGCTCCTGCGCGTACTCCGACGGCGTGAGCGAGAGCGCGTAAGTGCCGCCGCTTTGCGTCACCGGCTGCGGCGCCCCCGGATCGACGACCGATTTCTCGGTGGCGTAGAAGTACGCGCCCTCCAGGTCCGGCCGCCTGTCGCCGGCAGCGTTCAGCAGGAGCTGATACGTGCCGTCGCTGCGCCCGGCGCCCACGGACCATTCCGCAACGGGCGTCGGGTGCTTGGCCCGCGCCGCCTCGAAGGCCTCGGCCCACCGGGTCGGCTCCGGCGGTCCCTCGGCGACTGGCAGAGACAACTCGATCTCCGACCGCGCCGGAAGGCAGATCTCCTCACAGATGAGCCAGTTTGCCTGCCCGCGCAGCGCCACCGTCGTGCCCGGCGTCAGCGATTCGGGCGGCGTAATTTCGGCAAGGAGAAAGACCTCGTCGGAGTATCCGTAGCTGATGAGCGACCCAAACGGAATCTTGTGCGGATAGGGCCACTGCAGTGCGCCAGCCTCGTACCCGTCCGGCAGCGTCCAGTCGATCGACGTTGCCTCCCCCGAGGCGCCCGGGTTTTTCCAGTAGCTGTGCCAGCCGTCCTCCATCTCCAGCCGCAGGGCTACGGTAAACGGCTCGCCCGGAACGATGCTCGCCTGCTCACTGACCAGCGTTGCTTCACTGTGGGGACTCGGTGTGTCCGGGGCCTGAGCCTGCCCGGTAGAGACTCCCCCAACCAGGAGCACCGCGGCAATGGCGCCCATCACGGCACGCTGAAGGCATTCCCGAATACGCCGGAGAGCAATCATCACGGGTGTGTCGGTGGTTGAAGGTTGTTGGACGAACAGAAATGAGGTGTGATTACCCAAGTCTGTTCTAAATGATTCAGGCCTCTTTTTCCACCGCCATGACGCCTGCATGGGGGGCGGCACTTCCTACAACGAGCCGGGCCGCCCACACGGAGGCGGCGCGTTGGGGAACAGCGGATCGAAGACGCTCTCTTAAAGACCCCTGTTTCTTCTCGTGAACACGCCTCCACTCTCGCCCATGCCTCCTGCCTCGCCCCCCGCCTCCCCCCGAGGCACACTCCCCGCCCTCGGCCTGCTGCTCGCCGCTTTCCTCATCGCGGCCCCGCCGGCCGCCACAGCACAGCCCACCGCCCCGCCCACGCTCGACGAGGCCGACTACGGACCGTGGGAACGGCTCGGCCCGGCGCGCCTCTCGCCGGAGGGCACGTGGATGGCCGTCTCAATTCGCCGCGTGAACGACGAGCACGAGCTCCGCATCCGCCACACGGACCAAGACTCGGTGCGGGCCGTCGACTTCGGACGCGCCCCGGCCTTCTCGGCGGACGGGCAGTGGCTCGCCTACAACATCGGGATGTCGGAGGAAACGCGAAAAAAGCTCCGCAAGCAGAAGAAGCCCGCCCACCGGACGCTCGGGCTCCTGAACCTGGAGAGCGGCGACACGACGCTCGTGGAATCGGTGGCCGACTTCGCCTTTAGCGACGATGGGCGCTACCTCGCGATGCGGCGCTATCCGCCCCAGGAGGCGCCCGACGAGATGCGCGGGGCCGACCTCCTCATCCGCGACCTGGAGACCGGCACCTATACCAGCTTCGGCAACGTGGCCGACTTCGCGTGGCAGGACGACGCGCCCCACCTGGCCATGGTGATCGACGGCATGAACCAGGCGGGCAACGGCGTGCGGCTCTACGACGCGTCGAGCGGCCGGCTGCAGACGCTCGCCTCCGCGCCCGGCGAATACACGGGCCTCTCGTGGCGGCCCGGGGAGGACGACCTCGCGGCGCTTCGGGCGCGGACGTCGGACGACTGGGAGAAGAAAAACCACGTCCTGCTCGCGTGGACCGACGTGGACGCACCCTCCTCGCCCAAGCACCAGTTCGACCCGGCGACCACTGCGACCTTCCCCGATACCCTCCGCATTGTCGACTACCGCACCCCGAAATGGTCCGCAGACGGCACCCGGCTGTTCTTTGGCGTGCAGGCCCGCGACTCAACCGACGCGGCGACGAAGAAGCAGTCCGCCGCACAAAGCGACTCGGCGGCGGCCGATTCGTCTGAGGCGTCGGGCCCCGAAGAATACGACCCCGCCGACGTGCAGGTGTGGCACACGAGCGACGTCGAGATCATCCCGCGCCAGGAGGTGCAGGCCGAACGGGACCGCCGCGACAACTACCTCGCCGCGTGGCACCTGTCGGCGGACACCGACCCCCGATGGACCCGCCTCGGCACGGAGCGGACGGAGGACGTGCAGGTCCTCCACGGCGGCGACATGGCCGTGGGGCTCGACCAAACCCCCTACCGGCAGGAGCGCATGTTCGGCCCCGTCTACCACGACCTCTACACGATCGACGTGGCGACGGGCGAGCGCGAGAAGGTCGCCGAGAAGGTGCAGTACTGGGAGGGCGGCAGTCCCAACGGCGAACACCTGCTCTGGCTGAAGGACGACCACTACTACGCCTACGACGTGCAGGCGGAAACGACCTCCAACCTTACCGACGACCTGCCCGTCTCCGTCGTCGACACCGACGACGACCACACCGTAGACCAGAAGCCGCCGTTCGGCGTGGCGGGGTGGACCGCCGGGGACCGCTCCGTGGTCGTCTACAGCGAGTACGACGCCTGGCGGGTTGCGGCGGACGGCTCGGAGTCCGAGCGCCTCACCAACGGACGCCCCGACTCGGTGGAGCACCGCTACGTGGACCTGACCGACGAAGACCCGGGCGAGCCGGACGTCATTCCGCGCGATGGATCGATCTACTGGAGCGTCTACGACGAGTGGACCGAGGAGCACGGCTACGCCCGCTCGTCGCAGCTGACCGGCACGCCGGAGCGGCTGCTCTGGACGCCAAAACGGGTCGGCGGCCTTACGCAGGCCGACTCGGCGGACGTGTACGCCTACCGGATGGGGGATTTTGAGGACTCGCCCGACTACTTCCAGGCCGGGCCCATGCTCGCGGATGCGCGTCAGGTGACCGAGACGAACCCATTCCAGGAGGACTACGCGTGGGGCCGCTCTACGCTTGTCTCCTACCGCACCCGCGACGGCGAGACGCTGCAGGGGGCGCTCTTCTACCCGGCGGACTACGACCCGGACAAGAGCTACCCGATGATCACGTACATCTACGAAATCCGCTCGCCCTCGGCCCGCAACTACGTGGTGCCTACCCGCGAGCACCCGTACAACACGACGGCCTTCACGCAGGAGGGCTACTTCGTCTTTCAGCCCGACATCCGGTACCGCCCCCGCGACCCCGGCAACTCGGCCGTGGATGCCCTCGTGCCGGCCGTTCAGAAAGTGACCGAGGAAGTGCCGGTGGATGCCGACCGGGTGGGCCTCGTGGGCCACTCCTGGGGCGGCTACCAGACGACCTTCACCGTCACGCAAACGGACATTTTCCGGACGGCTGTGGCCGGGGCGCCGCTCACCAACATGGTGTCGATGTACAACTCCATCTACTGGCGCAGCGGCGGCACCGATGCCCGCATCTTCGAGATCAGCCAGGGCCGCATGGAGGTGCCCCCCTGGGAGGACATGGACGCCTACGTGGCAAACTCGCCCCTCCACCACATCGAATCGC
>CAZFJR010000042.1:0-11204 GCA_964519235.1 uncultured Salinivenus sp.
GTGCGCAACGTGCACGCCTACACCGTGGGGGGCGACGCGGTGCGGGCCCTTACGAATCACACCGAGTTCGACGTGAAGTCGATGGGCGCTGCCGACGGCACGCTGGTCTACGAGCAGGCCGGGCGCCTCCACCGGCTCGACCTGAACTCCGGCGAGATCACGACGCTCGACATCACGGTGCAGGGCGACTTTCCGTGGACGCGGCCCCAGTGGAAAGAGGTGGGCGACGACATTATGAGCGCGGGGCTCTCTCCCTCCGGCGTCCGGGCCCTCTTCAGCGCCCGCGGCGACCTCTTTACCGTCCCCGCCGAGAAGGGCGACTGGCGAAACATCTCCGAGACGCCCGGCCACGCGGACCGCTTTCCGGCGTGGTCGCCCGACGGGCAACAGGTGGCCTGGTTCTCGGACCGCACCGGCGAGTACGAGCTCTACATCGGGCCGCAGGACGGGCAGGAGGCCCCGCGCCGGATCGATCTGCCGTCCTCGTTCTACTACCGTCCGCAATGGTCGCCCGACGGGTCGCACCTCCTCTTTACGGACGCCGACCGCACCCTCTGGCTCCTGGAGGTGGAGTCCGGCACCCTGGAAAAAATCGACTACGACCTCTACGCCCATCCCGAGCGCTCGCTCAATCCCGAGTGGTCGCCCGATGGCGACTGGATCGCCTACTCGAAGCGCACCGACAGCCAGTTCCGCGTCCTCTACACGTATTCGCTGGAACGGGACACGAGCCTCGCCCTCACCGACGGACTGGCCGATGCGGTGCACCCCACCTGGGACAAAAGCGGCGAGTACCTCTATTTCATGGCCAGCACCGACTACGGGCTCGACACCGGCTGGCTGGACATGAGCTCGTACGGCCGCCCGGTGGAGCGTGGGCTCTACATGGCCGTGCTCGACGCCGACCAGCCCTCGCCCCTGCTCCCCGAGAGCGACGAGGAACCAGTGGCGGAAGACGAAGAGCAGGACGAGACCGCGGCCGCGGAGGAGGATGGGGCCGACGTGCAGATCGACCTCGACGGCCTCGACCAGCGCATCCTGTCGCTCGACGTACCCGTGGACACCTACAACGGGCTCTACGCCGCCACCGAGGGCACCCTCTTCTTCGGCGAGACAGGGGGCGACGGGCCCGGCATGCAGATCCACCGCTACCAGCTCTCGGAGCGGGAGGCGACGCCCTACCTCGACGGCGTCATGAGCTTCTCCGTCTCCCACAACGGTGAGAAGGCGCTTTACCAGGCCCGTGGACAGTGGGGCATCGTTGAGACGGGGGGCAGCCCGTCTGTGGGGGACGGCTCCATCGACGTCTCGGGCCTCGACATGGAGGTCGATCCGGAGGCGGAGTGGGAGCAGATTTTCGACGAGGCGTGGCGCCTCTACCGCGACTACCTCTACGTGGACAACGCCCACGGCCTCGACTGGGACAACGTCCGCACCCTCTACGAACCCTGGCTCGACCACGTGCAGCACCGCGCCGACCTCAACTACCTGATCGCCAACATGATCGGCGAGCTCTCGCTCGGCCACACCTATGTGGGCGGTGGCGACCTGCCGGAGGTGGAGGGGCCGGGCACCGGCCTGCTGGGCGTCGACTTTGAGGCGGCGAATGGCCGCTGGCGCTTCGCCCGCATCTACGACGGGGAGAGCTGGAACCCCACCCTGCGCGCCCCGCTCCGCGGCCCCGGCCTGAACGTGGAGGAGGGCGACTACCTGATCGCGGTGGACGGCGAGGCCGTGACCGCCGACGCGAACCCGTACCGCTTCTTCGAGGGCACGGTGGACCGCCAGACCACGCTCCTCATCAACGACGAGCCGACGCGAGAGGGCGCCCGCGAGGTGACGGTCGTGCCGGTGGGCAGCGAGACGGAGCTGCGCACCCGCGCCTGGGTGGAGGCCAACCGCGAGCGCGTCACCGAAGCCACCGACGGGCAGATCGGGTACGTGTGGGTGCCCAACACTGCACAGGCCGGCTACACCTACTTCAACCGCTACTACTTCGCACAGCAGGACCGCGCCGGCATCATCGTCGACGAACGGTTCAACGGCGGCGGCTCGGCGGCCGACTACATGATCGACATCATGGACCGCGAGCTCTTCGGCTTCTTTAACAACCCGATCGGCGACAAGGCCCCCTTCACCACGCCCGGGGCCGGCATCTGGGGGCCCAAGGTGATGATCACCAACGAGGCGGCCGGCTCCGGCGGCGACCTGCTGCCCTACATGTTCAAGAAGGCCGACCTGGGGCCCACCGTGGGACGCCGCACGTGGGGCGGTCTCGTGGGCATCTGGGACACCCCGCCCCTCATCGACGGCGGCACCCTTACCGTGCCACGGGGCGGCTTTTACAACCTCGATGGCGCGTGGGACGTGGAGAACGAGGGCGTGGCGCCTGACATCCGGGTGATCCAGCGCCCGCGTGCTGTCATCAATGGAGCCGACCCGCAGCTCGACCGTGCCGTGCAGGAGGCCCTCCAGCGCTTGCCAGAGGAGGGTCCCATCCAGCCCGAGCCTGCACCCCCCACGCCGGCGCCGCGGGGGCAGCAATAGCCTGTGCTCCAACGGAGTACAGCGCTGTGTCGGGGAGTAGAGCCTGCCCCCCAGGGGCGCCGCGCACCCGGCCCGTACAGCGTGCCGAAAGAGACACGCAACATCGGAAAAGTGGCCCTTGGGCCTCGAAGATGCGCAAAGAACGAGAGAGGCGCCGAAAGAGGGGGAGGTAGTGCAAACATGCCCGCATGCGTCGTAAGAAAATTTCCTAATCGGCAACGAGAAGGTTCTAGGTTGTAGGCGGCCGAAGAGACGGGGTATATTGTGGTCCAGCGTCGCATCCCGTCTAGGCCCGCTCGCTTCCGCCATGGGCACCTCGGATCTTGCGTATTTCGAAGGGGCATGGACGACCGCCGAGCGGAAGCGTGTGACCGCGGCGGCGAGAGAGACGGAAACGGAGGGCGGCGAGGCTCCGAAGGGGCCTGGGCGCCCGTGGATCTTGCTTCGGCGGGACCTTGGCAACGAGGCGCTTTACATGGCCTCGCGCCTGGGGGAGAGCGAGGTACTTATCGGGCGGAGCGCCACGATTCTCGCCGACCGCATCCGGACGCGCACCCGTCCCGATCAAGAGGCAGCCCTGCAAGACAGATAGCCGAGGCAGATCGCTTTCACTCCGACGACGGGAGCGCAAGACCCGCTGAGCGCGCGAGGCCCCGCCGTGGACGAGAGGCGGCGCGAAAGCGCGTCGTTGCGACGGAGGCGAACATTCCCTCCCCTGGCCCCGGCGAACGTCCGGCGCACAGGCGAGACTGCGTAGATGGGTCGGTCCGCCGGGAAAGTTCCCTAGGCGGCGCGCATGCACCATACAGCCGTACATTCACGACGGGCCCAGCCCGCCCCTCCGCCATGGACAGCCACGCCTCCTCTCCGTTTCGCGACACCCAGGCCCTGCGGCGTCGCATCGCCGACGTCGTGTACCGCAGCTTTCGGCGCGCCCTCATCGACCGGTGCGACGACCGGCACGGACAGGACGTGATGGTGGAGCGGTCCACGACTGCACGGAGCACCCGCGTCCGCCTTCAGTGTCCGGGCCAAGAGGCCCTGACCGCGCGGCTCGCCGTCCAGCACGTGGGCGGAAACGTCTACGACATCCACTGCACAATCGAAGGCGGCCCCTCGCGGACGTTTGTCTATTCCCTGTCCGGCGCGCCCGAATCGGACACGCCCCTTGCACTCGTCCCCCGCCTGGGCCGAGAGATTGCGCGATTTGCCCTCGACGCCCTGGAGCAGTCGCTTGGGCGCCAGGGCCTCCGCCCCGAATAGCGAAGGAGCGGAAAGGGCCGCGCGTAGGGCAGGGCCGCGCGTAGGGCAGGGCCGCGTGGCGGAGACAGCGCCGGGCGGGAGTCCCCCCAACGGGCGGTCACTCCGGGCTCGGAAAATCGTCCGACGCCTCCCAGACAGCCGCGTATCGGCGAAGCCCTGCGTTGCTGTCGAGCGACAGCTTCTGCTTGAGGTGGTTCTTGTAGGTGTCGATGGTCTTGGGGCTGAGCGCCAGTTCCTCGGCAATCTCACGCCGCTCGTAGCCCTTTCCCAACAGCGTGAGCACCTCCAGTTCCCGGTCGCTGAGGCGGTCGAGAGGCGAGACGTCTTCGGGCGGGCCGCCTCCTACGTGCTGAGACAGAATGGTCGACGTCATTTCCGAGCTCAGGTAGACATTCCCGTTCAGGAGGCGGCGAATGGCGTCCACCACCTGCGTGTCCGCATTGCTCTTCATGAGGTAGCCCCGCGCCCCGGCGTCCAGAGCGCGGCGGGCATACAGCACCTCGTCGTGCATCGACACCACCAGCACCGGAAGGTCCGGACGCGTGTTGTGGAGATGTTCGAGTAGGCTCAGGCCGCTTCCTTCCTCCAGCGACAGGTCGAGAACGACAAGGTCGGGCTCGGCCTCGAACAGGTCGTTGCGCGCTTCTTTGGCTGAGCCCGTTTCCCCAGAAATGGTGAGGCCGGGCTCCGGCTCGATGAGAGAGGCAAGCCCGCGCCGGACTACAGGGTGGTCTTCGACAATGTAGATCTGGTAGGTCATGAGAAGACGTGGGGAGTTGTAGAGACGAAAATAGAGAAGAATGAGGGAGAGGGGATAATTCCCCAAGTTGCGGCGCACCCGGAAAAAGAGAAGCCTGAACCTAATTCAAGAGCCCAAATGGCCATCCCTTGTGGGAATCTCAGCGATCCGGTCGGCTTGCTTGAGGCAGGTTCTGCAGCGAGAAGAGGAATGACACACACCCTGAGCTATGTAGATAAGAATAATACGTATATGTAACAAGTTTCATTGTCTCAGGGCGTAGGTCGTCATATTTCCTGATTTACAGCGTGCGAGAGGTGTTAAAAACTCCAGGGGGACGCGGCCTGTTCGCGGGGGTGCGGCGTGGTGGGCGCGGCCTGTTCGCGGCGTTTCGGGCGCCGGGGGCGGGGAGGAGGCGGACGGACTGGTCGTTGCGCGCGCCGCTTTTCGGGCGCGCCTCGCGCCCTCGGCATTCACGTCTCCGCGTGGTCGTGAGGCACGGCGGACTGTGCGGCCTTGGTCAGGGGCAGTATGCACTGCACCATCGTGCCGCCGTCCGCGCCGTCGACAGCGCGGATGCGAATGCGGCCCCCGATCAGGTTGGTGCGGTAGCGCATCATCTTGAGGCCGAGCGAGGCATCGTCCGGCACGTCGTCGGGAATGCCCACCCCGTTGTCTCGCACGCAGAGGCGCAGTGTGTCGGGGTCGTGTTCGAGACGAATCCGGATGTGGTCGGCGTCGCCGTGTTTTAGCGCGTTGGTCACCGCTTCGCTCGTGATGCGGTAGAGGTGTGCGGTGACGTCCGGGGCTAGGGCAGGCATCTTGTCGGGGCCGCGTACCGTGCACGTTACCTGGGTCATCTCCTCCTGCCGGCGCGCCAGGTTCTCGAGGCCCTCCATCAAATCGGTGCCGTGGATGTCGAGGGGCATGAGCGAGTGGGACAGCGTGCGCGCCTGCTCGCTGGCCTCCTGAACCAGCGTCGAAATCTCGCGGATTTCGTCGGCACTCACGCTCTTCCCCTCGGCCACCCGCTGGGCCACGCCCTGCGTCATCATGGCGGTGCCGGAGAGGTGCGAGGCCAAAATGTCGTGCAGGTCTTGCCCAATGCGCTGCCGCTCCCGGTCGCTGATGGCGGTGAGCTCGCGCTCCAACTGCCGGCGCTCCGAGACGTCCACGCCCGTCTTGATAATGTATTCCACCGATCCGTCCTCGTCGGTAAGGGCCGTGTTGGACCACCGGATGAGGCGGCGTTCCTGGTCGCGCGTGCACCAATGGTGCTCATAGGGAGAAGGGGGGGCGCCGTCCCGAAGCGACGAAAACACGGCCCGCACCTCGTCGGCCTCTTCCGGCGGAATCAGACGGTCGAAAATGGACTCCCCCTTCACCTCCGCGGCCGAGTATCCGGTCACGGATTCGCACTTCTGGTTAAAGCGCACAATGCGGCCGTCCGCGTCCAGCACGACAATGAGCGCCCCTACTGTATTCAGCAGGCTCTCGATAAAGTTGCGGTCCCTTCGCACCTCCAGCTCCGCCTGCTTCCGGTCGGTGATGTCCACGAACGTGATCACCACGCCCTCCACGTCGTCGTCGAGCGTGCGGTACGGACGCAAGCGGACTAAGAACCACTCCTCCTCCTGGCATTCGACCTCACGCTCAATCGGAGCGCAGCGATCGAACACAGCTTCGGCGTCTTCCACCAAGCGGTCGTAATGCAGCCGCTTCGAGAGGTCAGAAATGGGCCGCCCCGTGTCTGCCTCCTGGAGGGGAAAAATCTCGCGTACCTGTGGGGTGAACCACTCGATGTGGAGCTCCCGGTCCAGGAACAGCGTGGCCATGTCGGTGGCCTGCATCAGGTTGCGAAGGTCGCTGTTGGACTGCTTTAGCTCGCTGACTTTTTCCTGGAGCTCGCGGTTGGTCGCTTCGAGTTGTCTGTTGAGGGCGCGGAGTTCCGTGCGGCTGGTCTCGATTTCCTCATTCTTCGACTGCAGCTCTTCGTTGAGCAGCCGCAGCTTTTCGTTGGAGGCTTGAAGGTCGCGGGTCGTCTGCGTGTCCTCGTTCATCCTCTTCCACTCGTGGGCGGAGGAGGCCCCGCCCGCAGAGGGGGGCTCGCCGTCCGGCGCGGGCGCGCTTGCGGGCCGCGACGCGAGGCGGTCTAGCATCACCTGGGCCAGCAGTGGGGCCTGCCCGGCAACGCGAAGCGGGCGCACCCGGAGCAAGAAGGAAGCCGCCCCGGTGTCCTCGGGGGGCGCAACCACCGTCGGGCCCGTGGGCTGGCGGTCCTGAAACACGCGGTGGAGGGCCTGCTGCAAAGGGGCGTGGAGCAGGCCGGGCGTGGCCTGCAGAATGTTGTGGGCGGGCGGCCCGCCCTGGTAGCTCAGGTGCTGCGTGGCCGGCTCGTTGAGGTGCACGATGTCGCCGCGCGAGTCGACGAGGAGGCTGGGCACTTTGTCGAAGAGGGCCTCCTGGTGCGCCGACCGAAGGTCCGCCGACGCCGGGCGCGCGCTCTGGGCCGGGGGCTGAGAGGAGGTGCGCGAGGAGGCAGGCACGGGGACGCCTGTCCGCTGCGTGTCGTTGCGGCGGTACAGCGTGGAATGAGCGTTCATCGGGCCGAACAGGTCCGACTCGTCGCGGGCCGACTCGGCCTCTCCCAGAAATAGAATGCCCCCGGGCCGCAGCCCGTAGTGCAGAAGACGCAGCACGCGCGAGTGCACACTGCGCTGAAGGTAGATGAGCACGTTCCGGCAGGCCACGAGGTCGATTTTCGAGAACGGCGGGTCGGTCAGCAGGTCGTGCTGTGCAAAGAGAACCCGGTCGCGGAGCGCCTTTTTAACCCGGTAGTTTTCCCCCACCTGCCGCAGGTGACGGGCCCGGCGCGCCTCCGACAGCTCGGCCACCACAGACCGTGCGTAGCGGCCGTCGCGGGCGCGCTGAATGGCCTGCGGACTGGGGTCGGTCGCGAAGATTTGAATCTCGGGGGCGCGGGGGAGGGAGGCGGCGTGCTCGTCGAGCAGCATGGCCAGGGAGTACGCCTCCTCGCCGGTGGCGCATCCGGCCGACCAGACGCGGACGCAGTCGCTGCGGTCCTTTCCGGCGAACAGGCGCGGAATCACCTGTTCTTCCAGTGCCTGGAAGGCCTCGGGGGTGCGAAAAAACGAGGTAACGCTGATGAGCAGCTCCCGAAACAGGGCCTGTACCTCTGCGGGATCGCGTTGAATGTGGTCGAGGTAGGCGTCGGGGGAGGACAGATGATGCACCGCCATTCGCCGTTGGATGCGGCGCCACACGGTTGACCGCTCGTATTTGGAAAAGTCGTGGTCCGTCTCGGCGTAGAGGCGGGCAAAAATCGTCGTCAGGAGGTCCTCGTTCTGCTCAGGGGCGTCCTCAGAGTCTGCGGCACAGGCCCAGTACCGGGGCAGGTCGGCGGCCAACTGGTCCGCCCGGTCGTAGGTGTCCACAAGTTCATCTTCGAGGTAGAGCGGGGTGTCGGGGCCGCGTGCCTCGGGCATCTCGGCAAGGACGAGCGCCCCGTGCTCCTTGAAGGATCGGAGGCCCAGCAGGCCGTCGGGAAGCGTATTGCCCAGCAAGACGCCGATGGCGCGGCCCCCCCGCTCGGCCACGAGGCTTTGGAAGAGGGTGTCCACGGCTCCGGGCGACGCGTGGGCGGACCCAGCGTTGGCGAGGTGAAACTGGCCGTCGTGCAGGCGCACCTGCCGGCCGGGGGGGCACACCGACACGGTGCCAGGGGCGGGGCGGGTGCCCTCCGAAAGGGGCTGGACTGCAAGGTCGGTGCAGTCTCGCAGAACGTCCGAGAGGCTGTGCGTGCGGGGGGCATCGGGCACAGAGGCCGGGACCACGGCAAACGCCATGTTGGGGGCGGGCGGAAGCGCCCCGAAGAAAGACCGGAGGGCGTTCTCGTTTTCCGTCGTCGTGCCGATGCCTACAATGGGCATCTCGGTGGGAGACGCGGGGGCGGGCGGATCGGAAGACATGCGAGGACAGCGTAGAGTCGTCGAGAGGGGAAACGCAGGGGGCTGCAGAACGGGAGGCAGAGAAAAAGACGCAGCGTGTCATCTTGTGAAATCCCGTCGCGGAGGGAGGTTCGCCATCGGGGCGGCGGATGGGCGATAAAAGCGACCGCACGGCCCCGGGGCCCGTCGATTGTGCCTACGGATCTTCACAAAAGTGGGTTTAGAAGAGAGTAAAAGGGGGGGTAGGGAACAGGCATAAGAACATTTCCTACTCAAGAATGCGGGGAATGACGGCCGCTCAAATTGTAACTTTTGTCTTTCGCACTGCCATGGTGCGTCCTATTCTTGTGGGCACGTCGTTGCGGCAACCACTGGGCCCAGCGTGCTGCCCTGGCCCGGCATCCCCGCAAGGGGGCCTCGCATGGAGGAATGCTGCTGGGGATACTGGCACGTTCACCGGTTGGCGTTCCGCAGCGGCCCACTTCCTCAGGCGTCACATTTCTGCCGAATGCCCGGTCTTCTTGGTGGGGGCCGGGCATTTTTTTGTGCGTTTTTGTGTGGGCGAGCGGGCGGTGGGGGCAGGGCCTGTGCGCATTCTGAAGCGTTTGCCGCAAGCTTTGAGCAAGCGCTAGACGCACCAGTCGCTGCTGAGCTCTGCTCCGGAGGATGCGCGACGCCCAGCCCGGTGGCGCCCGGACGGGCTTATCGTGGGAGGCGGACCGTGAACGTGGTGCCCACCCCCTTCTGGCTGTCTACCTCGATGGTCCCGCCCATCAACTCCGTGAGGCGCTTCGTGATGGGCAGCCCGAGGCCACTTCCGGCTTGCCCAATGGCGTCGTCCCCGCGCGCAAACGACTCGAACAGGCGGGGCAGAAACGTGTCGTCGATGCCCATGCCCGTGTCGGCCACCACAAGGGTCACGTGCTCGTCGGTTGCGGTGGCACGCAGCGAAACGGTACCGCCGGCGTCGGTGAACTTGAGGGCGTTGCTCATCAGGTTATCGGTGATGCGGTGCAGCATCGTCGGGTCGAGCTCCGCCGAAATGTGGTTGGGGGCGACCTCGGTAGTGAGCGTGAGGTCCTGTGCGTCGGCCTGGGGGCGAAAAATCTCGGCGGTGCCCAGCACCTCGTCGGCTACGTCGATTAGCTCCCAGTCCGGTTCCACGGCGCCGGTTTCCAGCTTCGACAGGTCGAGCACGGAGTTGATGGTGCTGAGCAGGCGGCGGCTGCTGCGTTCGATGCGCCGAACGCTGTCCTGCTGGTCGCCGGAGACGTGCTGGGCCAGCATCTCCGCCGATCCGATGATGGAGGAGAGGGGCGTGCGCAGGTCGTGGGTGACGTTGGCGAAGAAGGCGGCTTTGAGCTCGTTGGCGCGTTCGGCCTTCTCCTTCGCGGCTTTCAGGTCGCGCTCGTACCGCACCTGCTCGCTGACGTCTTCGATGGAGTAGACCACCTGCCGGATGCGGCCGGCCGCGTTATGGAGGGGCGCGGCGTGGAAGGAGAGGGAGCGCGCCGTGCCGTCGGGGCGTTTCAAGAGGTATCGTTCGCCGGAGATGGACGTGTCTTCGCGCAGGATGCGCCGAAACGGCCATTCGGGGGGCGGAAGGGCGTTGCCGTCGAGGTCGGCAAGCGTGCCCGTGTCGAGGTAGTGCGTGCCGCGGAGCGCGTCTGGGTCCCTCCCGATGATGTCCGCAGCCCGCTCGTTGGCGAAGGAAATGGTGCCGTCGGCGTCGACGATAAGGAGGGCCGTGACGCTGGTGTCCAGAATGGCCTTGGTGAGGCTGCGCTCCCGTTGCAGGTCGCGTTGCGTCTCGATGCGGCTGGTCACGTCGTTGAAGTACACTGAGAGGCCGCCCTCGAAGGGGAAGGCCTTCACCTCCAGCCAGCGATTGAGCGGGGGGTAGTATTCGAGAAATTCCACCGTGCGCTCCTCGGCCATTGCCGTTTCATAGTTTTCTTGGAACGTGGAGCCTGCGGCCCCCGGAAATGCGTCCCATATGTTTCTCCCGAGGAGCTCCTCGCGGGGGCGTTCGAGCAGGGTTTCGGCCTGGGCATTCACGTAGGTGAGGATCCAGTCCTCGTCGAGAGCCACGAAGGCGTCGGTGATGCTTTCGAGGATGCGCCGGCGCTGCTGGCTGGTTTCGCGGTGCACCTTACGCGACGCGTTCAGGTCCGACGCGTAGTGCCGGAGCGTGAGTTCGTTCACCACCACGCCGGCCAGGTCGGCGAGCGTCGCGCGGTCGTCGTCCCCGAACGATCGTGGCGTGTCGTCGATCAGGCAGAGCGTCCCCAGGCGAGGGCCGTTGGGGGCGGCAAGGGGCGCGCCGGCGTAGAACCGGATGTGCGGCGCGCCGGTCACAAAAGGGTTGTCGGCAAAGCGGGGGTCCTCGCGGGCGTCCGGCACCACCATCACCCCGGCCCGCTGGATGGCGTGGGTGCAAAAGGAGACCTCGCGGTCGGCGCGCTCCAGCGCGATGCCGTGTGCAGAGAGGCACCACTGGTGGTCCTGGTCGATAAAGCTGACCATGGCAACGGGCACCTCGAAGAGCCGGGCAGCCAGGCGTGTAATCCGGTCGAACGCCTCGGTGGGAGGGGCGTCGAGCACATCATACTGCGCGAGCGTGCGGAGCCGTTCAGCGTCTGGGTCGGGCCGTTCGGGGTCTGAGGCGGACGCGTTCATGGCGTCGG
>CAZFJR010000042.1:11304-21631 GCA_964519235.1 uncultured Salinivenus sp.
CTCAGGAGGTTTCGGCGGCCATTTCTGCTTCGAGGGCGCGCCGGGTAGAGCGGCGGCGCGCCTCCAGCCCGTCGCTGAGGACCACCTCGTGCGGCGGCACGTCGGGGGAGAGGGCCCGGAGGCGCGCCGGCAGTTCCGCGAGGCGCGCCGTGGCGTGTTCGCGCAGGGCCGTGAGGGGACGCGAGGCGCCGGCCTCCGTGCGCTGCCCGTTGGCCATGACGCGCTCCAGCAGGGGCGCGCCGCTGACCTGCTCTGCGTCCGTAGCAATCACGTCGCGCACGGCCATGCCGTTTTCGTACTGCCGCACCACCTGCTTGCGGCCCGGCAGGTTCGACTTCGCCTTGGAGAGCTTCATGCGGGGCTCGCCGGCGTAGCCGGAGAGCTTGTAGGCGCTGTCGAGCGCGGGATGATCGGCCGAGGTCCCCATTTTGGTGCCCACCCCAAAGCCGTCGAGGGGCGCTCCGCGATCGAGGAGCTCCGCGATTGCGTACTCGTCGAGCCCGCCGCTGGCCAGGATGAGAACGTCGTGGAGGCCGGCCTCGTCGAGCAGGCGGCGCGACTGCTGAGCCAGGGCCGCCAGGTTGCCAGAGTCGAGCCGGATGCCGCCCACCTCGATGTCGAGCTCGGGGTCGGTCACGAGGTCGATCACCTTGCGCACGCCGTCGAGCGTGTCGTACGTGTCCACCAGCAGGACCGTCTCCGGGTACTGCTGCGCGAAGGCGCGCAGGGCGTCCAGCTCCGAGTCGTGGGCCTCGACGTAGCTGTGGGCCATGGTGCCGGTGATGGGGGCGTCGTAGGCCTGTCCGGCGGCTACGTTGGAGGTGGCGTCGGCACCCGCGATGAGGGCAGCGCGGGCGCCCTTCATTGCCGCGTCGGTGCCCTGCATGCGGCGCATCCCAAAGTCGGCCACCAGCCGGTCCGCGTCGTCCCGTCGGGCAGCGTCCACCACGCGGCAGGCCTTGGAGGCGATGGCGGTCTGGAACGTGATCTGGTTCAGCAGAAAGGTTTCCACGAGCTGCGCCTCGCCGATGGGCGCCACGACCTCCACGATGGGCTCATCGGCAAACACCGGGGTGCCCTCCGGAACGGCGTATACGTCGCCGGTAAATTCGAAGCCCGAGAGCCAGTCGAGGAAGGCATCGTCGAACTGCCCCTGGTCGTGGAGGTAGTCGAGGGCGGCCTCGGAGAAGGACAGCGTCTCGAGAAACTCCAGCGCCTGTTCCAGCCCGCAGGCCAGCAGGTAGTTGCGGCCCTGCAGGCGGCGCACGAAGAGGTCGAACACGGCGGGGGCGTCCATGCCTTCGCGCCAGTAGGCCTGGAGCATGGTGAGCTGATAGAGGTCCGTGTACAGGGCAGACGTCTCCGGGCGGAGATGGTCGTCGAAGGGCATGGGAGGGGCGTAATGCGTGAGGGAGATGTGTGAGGCGTGGAACGTGAGGCGTGGAACGTGAGGCGTGATTGGCGCTCCAGCCCAAAGATCACGAATCACTCATCACGTATCAACCGTCGGAGTCGGAGAGATCATCTGGGAGGGCCCGGTCCACCCTCGGTAGGACGCAGGCTCTTACGGGGCCAGGTCCAGCGAGGCGTTGAGGGCGCGGTCGATGCGGGCCTTCGTCTCGGCGAGGTGGGCCTGGGTGTCTCGGTCGAGGCCCGAGGCCTGAAGGGCCTGGGCGACCCGGTCGGACAGTTCGGCCAGTTCGAGCCGCGCCATTGAGCGCACGTCCTCGGGAGACTCCACCTGGTCGGCCCCGGCCATCGTGATGGTGATCCAGCTGGTTTTGCCCATCATGAGCTCGATGAGCAGGTCGGTGTAGGTGCGCTGCAGCGGGCGGCGGAACGAGTTGATGGGGGTTGGGGGGGCGCTCGCATTCAGTTCGCTCCAGATGGCCGCCGTCAGGTCCTGCAGGAGAGCACCGGGCCGGTAGGTGTCGCCCGAGGTGCGCACTTCATTGTCGATCATGCGCCGCAGGCGGGCCGGATGGAGCAGCTCGCGGAGCAGGTTCGACTGCACGCGGTCCACGTAGCTGTGCACGGGGTAGTCCACCGGCAGGCTCAGCGAGGCGCCCCAGTGGTTGTTGCGGTTGGGCGCCAGCTTGTTGAGGCGCTCGGCTTCAAACTGAAAGGCGTCGGGGGCAAAAGCGTCGTCGACGAGCAACTGCACGGCCGCGCGCTGCTCTTTTGCCGGCACGGGCCGGAGCGGGGGGCGGGCGTTGGGTGTGCCCTTGTGGTCGCGGGCCACGTAGTTGCCACCCACGGATTTGACGACCGGGAGGAGCGCCTGGTAGCGGGTGAGGAGGAGGGACGTGGTGGCCTGGCGGAGGGGGGAGTAGCGTTCGCCCTCCGCCACGAGCCGTTCATCGAGCTTCGGCATCACCTTGTCCACGAGCCGGGTGCGGGAGCGGGCAAACGCCTTGGGGTCGTGGCCCAGCTCCCAGGCGTTGGTGAGGGGATCGACGGCGTAGGCCCCCAGCCAGGTGTCCTCGTCGGTGCCGTAGCGGTGCTCCGGGTCGCTCGACGCAGCAGCAATCTTGTCGAGCCCGGCCGTCTCGGCGGTCAGGGTGTCGGCCAGGGGGCCGTTTCGCGTGAGCGGGCCCTTCTCCGCCTGTTCCGCAATGGGCATGTAGCCGTACTGGATGGCCCACTCGTCGTAGGGCCCCACGGTTGGGTTCCAGTAGTGGCCCTGCCTGTCTTCGTTGAGCGCCACGTTTACCGGCGCGTAGTCCATCACCGAGAGGCTAACGCCGTGCTCCCGGGTGTAGCGTTCGTCGTGGAGCTTGTCGCTGGGGATGCCGGAGGAGGCCTTGAAGTTGTGGCGCAGGCCGAGCGTGTGGCCCACCTCGTGCATCACAAGGTCTTTGATGGCGGCGCCGAGGTAGTCGTCGGGCATGGGAGCGCCGGGCTCCATGCGGCCGCGGGCGAGCAGCAGGGTGCGCTGCAGCCCCAGTTGTTGGGCCTTGCCGCGCTCGGCCCAGCAGGCCCGGCGGGCGAGGGCGGGCGAGAGCATCGTGCGGAGCGTCTGGGGCGTGCGGGGGCGAACCGGAAGGCGGCCCGCCGCGTCGCCGGGGGCTGCCGTTTCGGGCGTAAGCTGACGAAAGGACTGCTGCCAGCCGCGCACGAACGAGGAGGAGATGAGAATGTCGGCGTTCAGAATCTCGCCCGTCCGCGGGTCCGTCTGCGAGGGGCCGATGGCGTAGCCCATCTGGTGGGCCGCCGTCCAGCGCACGGTGGAGTAGCGGATGTCCTCGGCGCTCCAGGTAGAGTCGTCCGGGGCCCGTTTGGCCACCACGGCGTTCTTGTAGCCGGCGGCCCGGAAGGCCTCGTTCCAGGCCTCAATGCCCTGCCTCACGTACGGGCGGTAGCGCGCGGGAACGGTGCGGTCTACGTAGTACACAATCGGCTCGGCCGGCTCCACGAGATCGCCCGCCTTGTACGCAGCGGTGTCGCTGGGGGCCAGCCGCCAGCGCTGTACGTATTGCACGTACGGGGAGGCCTGCGGGTCGCGCGAGAAGTCCTTTACGGCGTTGGTGAAGTAGCCCACCCGGTCGTCGGCGAGCCGTCGCTGCATTTTTGTGTCGGGCAGTTCAAACAGCGAGTACCGCACGCCCACGGGCACGGCGCGGTAGTCGGGCACCGCCTCGCCCCCAATGAGCGGCGGGCTCGACCCCTGATAGGTGAGCGACACGTCGATCTCGGTGTTGTCCGGGAAGCCCAGCGCCCGGTCCACGTAGCTCTTGCCGCGCTGCAGCGTGGCGGATGCCCCGCCGAAGTAGAGCCGCAGGCGGTCCCCGATCTGGGGATAGTCGGACACCAGGAAGTCGGAAAATTCAACGAGCACGTGGCCCGTCGAGTCGTTGCGGCTCACGATGTCGAAGGCCTGGACGGTGGAGTGGGCCGTGTTGTCGGTCAGCGATTGGCGCATCGGGCCTGCGTCGGCGCGGAAGCGGACGTTGCGGTGGACGAGGTGCACCGTGTGGTCTACGCGCCGAAACTGCATCAAGCGCGTGTTGCTGAGCGGAAGGCCGTCGTGCAGGTTAAAGACGCCGGCGCCCTGGCTGATGTGGAGGGTGAGTCCGAAGAGGGTGCCGAGGCGCTCGTCGGGGATTTCGGCGTAGAGCGTGCCGTCCTCGGTCCGGTGGAGGGGGAGGAAGCCCTCAATCTCCTCGGTGTCCTCGAGGGCCTTTTTCCAGGGCGTGAACGGATCGTCTTCGTCTTCTTCGTCCTCGTCTGCCTCTTCGTCGTCCTTCGTCTCGGCATTGGCCGTGGCCGTTTCTGCGGACGGCGCGGCCGGTTCGTCGTCGGTCGGCGGGCTTGGTTGAACGTTGACGGTGGTGCAGGCGGCGAGCAGAAGGGTCCCCAGCACGAGCAGGAACGGGGGGCGCATGGGGCAAACGGGGGGCGTCTGTGGAAAGAGGCGAGCGGGGCCCACTTGGGCTCTACCGCCCCCAACGACAAGGAGCCCAACGGGGTCCCGCGACGCGGCGCGGGTCTTGTCTCGGGATCATTACAAGGTCGCCTGGGCGGCGTTCGTCGTCGGGGAGGGGCTCGCCCTTGCTCTGGCGCATCAGCGTGACGTGGTGGCCGCCCAGGCCTTCGCCGTTGAGGCCATCAACCAGAAGGGAGGTTGTCTCATCGCTCATGCGTCGTCGAGAGGGATTTTTCGACAGTACTTGAGCTGGATGCACTGTCCGGGCGCGCGGATTCGTGATGATGCGAGGGGGGCGCGCTACCGCCCCCACCAGGCGAGACAGGCAGTGCTGACGCCCGCGGTGCCTCCGGAAATCAGGAGGGCCCGTCCCGAGCCGTAGAGCCCGCGAAGCCACGCGGCGAGCGTCTGTCCGTAGCCCCCGTTCCAGAGAGGCACCTCGGACGGAGACGGGGAGGCTCCGTTCCAGCCAACCGGGACGGGGGCAGTCGCGATGAGTTCGCCGAGGAAGCTGGCAGTGGCCGCGGTGGCGAGGAGAATCAGCAGGGCAGGCACCAGGAGAGGGCGCAGGGGACGCCGCTGCACGAAGGCAGTCCCGACCAGTCCCAGTACCCCGATTGGGAGCAGGGTCAGGTAGCCGAAGCCGTATCGCATAAGGAGCGACGCGCCCCACGCGCCCGGCAGGCCGAGAAGGTTGTGCGCGCTGGTTTTTTTAGAATCCGTCTTCGGGGAGTCCCAAATCGAGAGTGGAGGCTCCGACGCCGGATCCCCCGGATGAAACGTAACCAGCGACAGGCCGCCGAAGAGAGCGACGGCCAACAGCACTCCCCCCAGTCCGCGCCGCGCGCCCGACGAGCGTGCCCCGATTTCGGTCTCGATGGCCTCGCGCGCTGTTTCTGGGGACACCTCGAAGAACTCCCGATTCCGCTTCACCTTGTGATCCGACAGCCGGCTGTGGGCGGCCTGCTCCACCGCCCGCGGGGTTGGGGTGGAGGCTTCGTAGGCCACGGAAAAGTCGCCGGGCACGCCGGTGGCCGAAGAGAGTTCTCTGGCCCGGGTCTGGGCACTCCGGGTCGTGTAGCCCACCTTGACCAGGTGCTCGTGCTCGGGGTTGGTCAGGACGTAGACGGTTCCCGCCTCCTCTTCGTCCGAGGAGACGCCCGTGTGCATCCCCGGGTAGGCGCGGCGATAAAGCACGCCGAGTCCTACGACCACGGTCCCCGCGAGGAGGGCGACCAGCCACAGCGGCGGGGCCGACGGGGCAACTTGCTGAACAACGAAACAGACGGAAGGGGACATGCTGCGGGATGCGGTCGAGCGTGTTTGGGGCGGGGCCTCGGGCGAGGCCTAGGGCCTCTGGAAGTGTTTGGAAGAACGCAACCCACGCCGGTTGGCCCATGCTCCCGGGCGTCCGTTCTGTTGCCCCTGTCCTGTTGCGCCTATTCTGTTAAATGCGTGCAACCGAAAGCGCTTGCGGCTGAACGCGGGTCGGGGCGCGGGATTGAAACGACCCAGGACCCCCGAGGCGCCCGACGAGAGGGACTCGGGGCCGATGGCGTCTCCTCACAAAAAGCGACCTCTCCCGATGACGATTCTCAAGCGACTGCGCAGCGCATGGCTGCGTGCCGCCAGCGTATCTCGGGTTCCCCGGCATGTTGACTACTGCCCGCATTGCGAGCGGCAGACCACGTGGACGGTGCGCATCTTGAACGGACACGCTCGCTGCTGGCAGTGCGGGCAAAACCCACTGGCTGGCTAGGAGGGCGTTGTGGGAGCGGAGCCGCGGGGCTTGCGGGGGACTACCAGAACACGACCAGCATTACCGCCGTGAGGGCGAGCACCGTGAGCGCGTGGACGCGGTAGTTTTTGTACCATACGGCCGAGGGGCCGGTCTCGAACACCCGGTTGGCCCACGTCAGGTCGTCGATCTTTGCCTTCGCAGGCGCGTCGCCCAGTACAAGGGAGAACACCACGAGCATCCCGATGCAGACGGCCGTCAGGAGGCCGGCGATGATGGTGAAGTGCAGGTTGATCAGTCCCATCTGACTCAGCACAAAGACGCCGAGGGACAGTGCATGCCCCCCCACCAGTGTGGCAAAGGCCCCATTCCCGTTCGTACGCGGCCAGAACACGCCGAGTAGAAAGATGGCCACCACCGGCGGGACGAGGTATGACAGCACTGACTGGATGTAGCTCCAGAGCCCTGGAAAGTATCGAATCATGGGCGCCCAGCCGGCAGCCACGAGCATCAGTACGATGGTGGTGATGCGCCCGATGCGCCCGGTCTCTTCGGGCGAAAGGTTCTCGCGCCGGGGCTTGATGAAGTCGATCGTGATGAGCGTCGAAGCCGAGTTGAGCGTGGAGTCGATGGTGGACATAATGGCGGCGATGAGGCCGGCCATCACAATGCCCACGACGCCCACCGGCAGCAGGTCCGTGACGAGCGTCGGGAAGACCTGATCGGGGTTTCCCAGGTCTGGATACAGCTGCAGCGCAAAGGCGCCCGGCAGCACCATGATGAAAAGCGGCAGCAGCTTCAGAAAGCCGCCGAGCATGGCGCCCCACCGGGCATTCTTGAGGTTGCGCGCGCCTAGGATGCGCTGCACGATGTACTGGTTAAGGCCCCAGTAGTAGAAGCCGAGAATGGGCACGCCCACGAGGGTGCCGAGCCAGGGCAGCCCCTCGCTGTCCATCGGCCGAATGAGCGACAGGTGACCCTCCGGCAGTTGGGCCGTCGCCTTGGCCCAGGAGAAGTCGAACTCCGCGAAGGTGATGCCGGCGATAAACGTGGAGCCGATGAGCAGGATGACGGCCTGCAGGATGTCGGTGTACACGACGGCCGCGAGGCCGCCCGCCGCGGTGTACACGCCCGCAATGATGGCCAGAGCTAGCGCGGTGGGCACAAACGGCAACTCCGGAAAGAACGTCCGCAGCACCACGGTCCCCGCGTAGATGCCCCCCGCCGTGTCAATGATGACGCTCGTGAAGATGGTAAGGCCCGAAAAGTACTTGCGTGACCGCACGTCGAACCGCTTTTCCAAGTACTCTGGAATGGTCGTAAGTCCCGACCGGATAAAAAACGGCACGAAGAAGATGGCGATGAACACGAGCACCACTCCCGCCATCCACTCGTAGTTCGACACCGCAATGCCCGTGCGGTAGGCATCCCCCGCGAGCCCGATGAGCGTGGTGCTCGAAATGTTCGACGCAAAGAGGGAGAACCCAATCGTTCCCCACGCGAGCGTGCGCCCGGCAAGGAACAGGTCGTCGCCACTCTCGATGCGCTGAGCCACCACATACCCGATCCCCCCCACAATCGCGAAGTAGCCGACGATAATGGCGAGATCCAGCGTAGCGAGCGGAAAATCCGGAGACATAAAGTCGGCGTCAATTCTGAAGAGGCGCGGGTGAAACGGCGGGCCGCGAGGCAAGAGAGCGCGGGCCTGTGGGGCGGGCCCCGTCCGCGGCAGTCCCAAAAATTCGGGGGCAGCGCGGCTGTAAGCGGTTTCGGAAAAAGTATCAAGGGACGGGCAGGGACGCAAGAGAGGGAAGACCATGGGGGAATTTCTCGGTTTGACATTGGGTTACGGGAAAACTACCATGTAAGCGCTTACGGCAAACACCGCGCTAGACTTCGTCCTTGTGTCGGCAACGATTTACGACATTGCTGAACGAGCAGGCGTATCGACCGCCACGGTGTCGCGCGTCTTCAATGACGAATCTGGGGTGAGCGAGGAGACCCGGCAGCATGTGCTCGAGGCGGCGGACGCCCTCAACTACCGTCCGCACGCGTCGGCGCAAAACCTTGCGCGAAAGCACACGAACCAGATTGCCGTCGTGGCGCCTGTGGTGGCCAACTACTTTTACATGCACGTAATGCGCGGCATCCAGCATGTACTGGCCGACCGAGACATGGACCTCATGGTGCATGCACCGGCCAACGCGCAGGGACGCATTCACGAGCGGCCAGACCCGGAGCCGCTCAACACGCACATGGCGCGGGCCCTCCAGCCCGGCCGCAGCGATGGCCTGCTGCTGCTCTCCGTGCCGCTCTCCAACGAGTGGGCCGAGCGCCTGAGAGAAAGCGGGCAGTCCATTGTGCTGGTCGACATCGAGCACTCGGCGTTCGAGTCGTTCGCGGTCGACAGCCGGGAGGGAGGATACGAGGCGACGCAGCACCTGATTGATCTCGGATACGAGCGCATCGGGCACATTACAGTGGAGTACGACCCGCCCCCGGCTCGTCTCCGCCGTGAGGGCTACGAACAGGCGCTGCGAGACAATGGACGGTCGGCGAGTCAGGGTCTCGTCGCTGCCAGCGATGAGCGTCCTTTCGCCTTTTCCGCCGAAGGCGGCTACCGGGCCATGCGCACCCTGTTGAACCAGCAGCCGCCCCCCGACGCCGTGTTTGCCGCCTCCGACATGCAGGCCCTTGGGGCAGTGCAGGCAGCCCGTGAGTCTGGCCTCCGCGTGCCCGGCGACTTGGCCATTGTTGGGTTCGACGACATTGAGCTGAGCCGCTGTGCCGGTCTCACCACGCTTCGCCAACCGGCCCGCACCATGGGCACCCGAGCCACGCGAAACCTGCTGCGGCGCATCGACGCCTCAGGGGAGCCTCCGGTCTCGAGCACGGTGTTCTCGCCGGAGCTCGTGGTACGGCAAACCTGTGGCGCCCGGGACGGCGAACCGGGCGCGTCGCCTCGGTTTCCGTTCAGCGAAGCATCGGAGCAGGGCGAGGCATCGTAGCAAAGAAGCATCGTAGCAAAAAGGGGCACTCGCCCCCCTGCGCAGCCTGCCTGATGTGTTCCGGGAGAAAGCGCTTTCAAAAAGATGAGAAGACGCCCATTGTAGCGAATACAAAGCATGGGCCGGTCATATAGGGGCGCCGTCCAGTTACGAGCACCGCCCCGGTGTTGGAGGGGGCCGCCCCTCCTCGTACAATTTTGCATCATCGATACAGCATCCATCCTATGCGATACCGAGGCTCGATCTTCACACTTGTGCTTCTGGGCCTGGCCCTCTGCGTGGGCACGGTTCACGCCCAGGAGCGGCAGATTAGTGGCACCGTGACGAGCGCCGACGACAACGCGCCGTTGCCCGGGGCCAACGTGTCCGTGCCCGGCACCACCACCGGCACCGCCACCAATGCACAGGGACAGTACACCCTGCGGATTCCCGCCAGCGCCGACTCTCTGCGCTTCTCGTTTGTGGGCTTCCGGGCCCAGACCGTTGCCGTTGCGGGACGCAGCACCATCGACATTGCCCTGGCTCCGGCTGCCCAGCAGATCGACGAACTGGTGGTCGTGGGGTATGGAGAGCAGCGGGCTCGCGACGTAACGGGGTCGATCAACAAAGTCAATGCGGCCGACTTCAACGAGTCGTCCAACGTCAGCCCCGAGAAGCTGATTTCCGGCAAGGTGTCCGGGGTGCAGATCTCCTCCAGCAGCGGAGCGCCGGGGGCCGGGTCCTTCATCCGCATTCGCGGGCCGTCGTCGGTGAACGCAAGCAGCCGCCCGCTCTTTGTGGTGGACGGGGTGCCCATCACCAACGACGGCAACACGGCCCAGCGAAATCCGCTGAATTTCCTGAGCCCGAACGACATCGCGAACATTACGGTGCTGAAAGACGCTTCGGCCACCGCCATCTACGGAGCGCGCGGCGCGAACGGCGTCATCCTGATCGAGACCAAGAACGCCGAGGAGGGCGAGGCCACCGTTACCTACAGCGGATCGATCTCGTCGAGTAGCGTGACCGACCAGATCGATATGCTCGGCGCCGATCAGTTCCGCAGCGTGGTGCGCCAGGAGGCGCCCAGCGTGTCGTCCCGGCTCGGCGACACCAACACCGACTGGCAGGATCTCGTCCAGCGCACTTCCCTTGGGCAGAGCCATTCCCTCAGCT
>CAZFJR010000043.1:0-4247 GCA_964519235.1 uncultured Salinivenus sp.
GAGGGGCTCCACTTGCCGATCACGGTGTTTTCGAGATCCGGATTCGGCGAGTCCGGCCCGGTGAGCTGTTGTAGGTTCTGGCCGTCGGGGTCGACGGTGAAGAGGTACTGCGGGATAGGGCTATGAAAGACGAGGCGGTCGCCGCTGGGGCTCCAGTGCGGGGTGAAAAGCGGTCCCCGCATAACACGTCGCATCGTGTCGGTCTCCAGGTTGTAGGTCCAGAGCTGGTTGTAGCTGCCCGGTTCGGTCGCGGCCGTGTCCGGGGTGTGGGCGAAGGCGATGCGGGTGCCCTCGGGACCCCAGGTGCCAAACCACGCGTCAGAGGTGGCGTTCTCGGGCACGTCGGTGTCCCAGCGTGGGTCGTCTCCTCCAAGAAGCGAGCAGGATGTCAATGTGAGGAGGACTGGAAAAAGAACGATTCGGAGAGGAGAGGAAAAGTTGGAAGCGAACATCAGGTGCTCGGAACGGAACGATCCGGCAGGAACAGCAAGAGTTGAACACTCGATTCGTACCGGGCAGAGGAAAAATCCTGACTCAGCACCACGCAAATACAACATAACCCCCCTTCGAGAAATACAAACGTTGGGGGTAGGCGCAACGATCCGGCAGAATTGTGATCCCTTTTTCGGCTACGACGGGGATCTAGGGATCCATCTCCCCAGTCATCACAAGTGGTCACGAATCATGTCCGACCGTCCCTAGAACGTTAGCAATAAGGCACCCATGCTGCCTCGGGGATTTACCGACCAGACAGTCGGTCGAGGAGCCAGTCCACGTGGCGGGCTCGCATGGCCCCGCGGCCACCGGGTCGGAGTTGGCACTGAACGCGGCCCACTGCTCGCTCATGTGGGCGGCGTCAAGGGCGGCTCGCTCGGGCTCGGGGTCGGTGCATGCCTGCAGGGTGAGGAGTTGGGCTGCATCAGGATCGTGATGGGAGAGGCCCAGGGCCACGGCCAGCATAGCGGTGTCGGACGTGTCGCGTTGCACGCGCTGCCAGATGGAAGGGTCGGTGCGCCGAGCGGCGGCTCAGAGACGACCGGCGGCGGTGTGCGACGGTGCGGTGTCGGCACGAACCTGTCGGGCGCACCACCGCGCAAATCGCCGCAGGAGGGCTGGGGACCGACGGGTGTAGACGTGACGGATGAGAGACGAGCGCGGGGCATTTTCGGGAACTCGCTCCTTTCCCGTGGTTCGGTCTAGAATGAGAGCCCGGCGCTTGCGGCTGTCAAAGATGTAGTAGTACCGGCTCGCGCTGGGGTGAGACATCGCTGCACCAGACATGTGCGGGGGAGGCGAGTGAGCGTTAGAGCACGAGTTCGTGGCTGGAGGCTTTTTGATAAGTGGTCATCCAGCGAACGTTCACCCTGCCATGCGGGGAAGTAGGGCGATTGCCTGTCCATCGGAGGCACTGAGGGCCAAGCCATGACACGCATCACCCGCACCGGGGCAGGCCCACACGACCATGCCCGCGAAGAAATTCACTCGTTTCGCTTCGTGCCGCTGGTGAGCGGCGAAGGGGGCAAGGGGAGCGACGCCTGAGGAGGGAGAAATGGTAACGAAACGCAAACAAGCACCGTCGGAGCGGCCCCACCCGGAACCGCCCATCTCCTGTGAATTTACGGAGCAGGCACGCGGTCGAGAAGCCAGTTGACGTGTCGTTGCCGCATGGCCTGCGCCGCAGCCGCCGGGTTGGACTCGGCGGAAAACTCAGCCCACCGTTCGCTCATGTGAGCGGCGTCAAGGGCCGCCCGACGGGCACTGGAATGAGTGCACGCGTGGAGGGTGAGAAGCTGAGCCGCGTCCGCCTGGCCGTGGGGGAGGCCGAGGGCCACGGCCAGCATGGCGGAATCGGAGGTGTCCTGCCGCACGCGGCGCCACGCTGCGGCATCATCGCGCTGGGCGGCGGCCCAAAGCCGTCCTGCGGCCGTGTGAGACGCGGCCCCGCCGGCGCCCACTTGTTGGGCACACCACCGCGCAAACTGGCGAAGCGGGGTGGTGGAGCGCCTCGTACGGATGTGCTTGATGAGTGGGGGGCGAGGGTCGGTCTCCGGAGGGTGCTCCTCGCCCGTCTCGCGGTCCAGCACGAGGGCCCGGTGCTCGCGGCTGTCGAAAATGTAGTAGTACCGGTCAACGCTCGTGTCCGAAATCATACGGTCTCCGGGGCAGATCCCGAGCTGAGTGGGGCCGTGTCGACGAAAGAGCCAATGCTCAAACAACTGTTACTTGTGGTAAGCGGTCTGCTGGAGAACGTTCGCAGACGTTAGAAGGCGTTGCAAAATTCTGCAACAAAGACGCCGAGTCTAAATACTAGATAGGCGCGTTTGCGGGTGGGGCTGCGTGCGAAACCGCCCGTGGGCCATGCGCGAGCCCTGCCTGCGGTTGTGAGGGCGCGCTGGGCCTTCTGCACGGCCGCTCGCACCGAACTGTCGCTCGATACCGACCTGTCCGACGATTTTATGAAGCGTCTCAGCAAGTATCACATCCTCCCGGCCGTGCTCCTGATTGCTTTCGGGGCCGTGCTCGGGGTGCAGCTCGACGCATACCTTTCCGACGACGACCTCGGGAAGCAGCTCAGCAAGATGCGACGAGCGTTTGTCGTCATCAATCAAAAGTACGTGGATCCGCTGCAGGCCAGCACCGTGGCCGCAGAGGGGGTTGAGGGCATGATCAAAAGCCTGGACCCGCACTCCACGTACATCCCTGCCGACCGGGCCGAGGACGTGAAGGACCAATATCAGGGCTCCTTCGGGGGCATTGGGATTGTCTTTGAGGTGCCCAACGACACGGCCCGCGTCATCTCGCCGGTGGCGGGCGGCCCGAGCGAGGACGTGGGCGTGATGGCGGGCGACCGCATTGTGGGCATTGAGGATTCCAGCGCCATTGGACTGTCGTCTAACGAAATCCAAAACCGCCTCAAGGGCGAGATCGACACGGAGGTGCGGATGACCGTGTATCGCCCCACGATGAACGACCGAATGACGTTCACCATTACGCGGGCCAAGATTGAGACGCAGTCGGTGCGGTCGCCCTACATGGTGGACGACGAGACGGGCTACATCAGCATCAACCGCTTCACCATGAAGACGCACGACGAGTTTCGGCAAGCGGCAAAGAAGCTGCTTGGGCAGGGCATGGAGCGGCTCGTGTTGGACCTGCGCGGCAACCCAGGCGGCGTGATGCGCACCTCCTGGCAAATCGCCAATGAGATGCTCGGAGAGAACATGACGATTGTGGAGACGAAGGGCCGCAGCGAGCGCATGAACCGGACCATCACGGCCAAGCCTGGAGGGCTGCTTCGCAATCAGCCAATCATTGTGCTCGTGAACCGGGGTTCGGCCTCGGCGAGCGAAATCTTGACGGGGGCGCTACAGGACCACGACCGCGCGTTCATTGTGGGGCGGCGCACGTTCGGAAAGGGCCTCATTCAAAAGCAGTTTGATCTTGGGGACAAGAGTGTGCTCCAGATGACGGTGGGGCGCTATTACACGCCGGTGGGCCGTCTCATCCAGTCGCCGTACGAGCGCGGCAACAACAAGGACTACTACAAGCAGAAATTCTCGACCATCAATCAGGCCACCTACCACCTCAACGAGTACCGGGAAAGCATCCCCGATTCGCTGGCCTACGAGACCGATCACGGCCGCACGGTCTTTGGCGGCGGGGGCATTCTGCCCGACTACGTGGTGCAGCCGGACACCACGGCGCTGACGCATCTCGTGCGCAGCGGCCTTGACTATGCCTTTGCGCGCAAGTGGTTTACAACCCACGAAACGAAGCTGCGCAGCAACTGGCAGGAGCGACCTGAGAAATTTGAGGCCTCCTACGCGGTGTCGGACAACATGCTCGACGAGTTTTGGGCCTTCGCAGAAGAGAATGGGGTAACGATCACGGAGTCGGCGGATTCGGTCGATGTGTCCGATCGGGTCTACTCGATGGCTACGGCCAGGAAGCAGCAGGACTTTGTGGCCACGCGAGTAAAGGGGTACCTGGCCCGTCTCATGTACGGCCGTGGCGTGGCGCGCCCCATCCTCAACCAGGCCGATCCGGTCTTCCAAGAGGCCATGTCGCTGTGGTCCTCGTCGCGAGAGCTGGCAGCCTACCACATGGGCCCCTCCTCCACGGTGCCGCAGAACTGAGGGCGATATGGTGTCCTGAATGGAGCGGGGGACGATTCAGGCTCTTGCCGACCTGGCCTTTTCTGTCGACGCGATCCGGTGTGGCCCTCCGCGCCGGGTCGTTTGTCGTGA
>CAZFJR010000043.1:4347-7523 GCA_964519235.1 uncultured Salinivenus sp.
CCTTTTCTGTCGACGCGATCCGGTGTGGCCCTCCGCGCCGGGTCGTTTGTCGTGAAGGGACCGTGAGGAGGCGCGCCGAGGGAGGCTGCAAAGCCGCCGCGTGGCTCCCCCATCCGCGTCGGCAGAGCGCTACGTCGTGGGCGAGCGCCCGTTCGAAGGGACCTGCGGACCGGGGTTGCCAAGGGCCTGCCACAGCAGCTCGGCCGGGTGGTGGGCCGTGCGGGGGGTGGTGTCTTTGATCTGGGAGCGGCAGGAGAAGCCCGGCGCCGCAATCTGCGTGTCCGGTGCCGTCTCGCGGACGGCGGGCGCGAGGCGCAGCTCGGCCATTTGCTTCGAGACGCCGACGTGCTCCGCCTCGTACCCGAAGGCGCCCGCCATGCCACAGCAGCCTGCGTCGATGGCGTTCACGTCGTAACCTGCCAAGGCCAGGGCGTCCTCCGTGTCGTCGGTGCCCACGAGGGCCTTCTGGTGGCAGTGGCCGTGCAGCAGCACGCGGCCGGCCTGGGGGCGCCACGTCACGTCTTCAAACGCGCCCTCCCCGGAGCGCTCGGCCACGTATTCGCTGAAGGTGTACGCCTGCTCCGCCACCGTCTCGGCCCGCGGGTCGTCTGGCAGGAGGTCGAGAAACTCGTCGCGCAGGGTGAGGATGGAGCTCGGCTCCAGGCCCACGATGGGCACATCCTGCCGGGCGATGGAGACAAGCGCCTCGACGGTCTGCCGGGCGCGCGCTCGGGCCTGCGGCACAAGGCCCTTCGACAGCAGCGTGCGCGCACTTCCCACGGAGGCCGACGGCAGTTCCACGCGGTGCCCGGTGGCCCACAGCACCTGCGTGGCGGCCTGGAGGGGAGCGGGCGTGTGGTACGCGTTGAAGGCGTCGGGAAAGAGCACGACCCGTGGGCCGGTAGCGGGGCCCTGGTTCTCGTTCGCGGCAAACCACTGCGCAAAAGTCTGCCGGGCGAACGGGGGCAGGGGCCGCTCGGCGCTCACGCCCAGCATGGCCTCGCCCAGCGTGCGGAGGGCCGACTGCCTGCTCGCCCAGTTGACGAGCGAGGCCAGCGGCGTGCCGCTGATCCAGCGCGCCGCGTCGGGCTGATGCGCGAAGAGGCGCGTGCGGAGCGGCATCGTGTTGTCGTCCCAGTAGTGGTGCAGCCACTCCGTCTTGATCTTGGCCATGTCCACGTTCGACGGGCACTCCGTCTTGCACGCCTTGCACTGGATGCAGAGATCCATCACCTCGTGCATGTCGTCGCCCGTCATGGCATCCTCTGAGAGGTCGCCCGCCAGGGCGCTGCGGAGGGCGTTGGCGCGGCCGCGGGTGGAGTCCGGCTCCTCGCGGGTGGCCATGAAGCTGGGGCACATGGTGCCCGCCCGCAGCTTGCGGCACGCGCCGTTGCCGTTGCACTTCTCGATGGCGCCCGTAAAGCCACCGTCTTCCGAGAAATCAAGCTCCGTGCGGAACGGAACCGTATCGTACTCCGGCCCCATCCGGAGATTCTCGTCCATGGGCGGGGCGTCCACCACCCGGCCGGGGTTGAGGGTGCGCTCGGGGTCGAAGAGCGCCTTCGTTTCGCGGCAGAGTTCGTAGAGGTCCTCCCCGAGGAGTTCGGGATTGGCCCAGCCGCGGGCGATGCCGTCGCCGTGCTCGGAGGAAACGACCCCGCCGTACTTTTTGACGAGGGCGAGGGATTCTTTGGCGATTTGCGTCATCTTTTCCACCTCCGCCTCGTCCTTCGTATTGACGAACGGCCGCACGTGCAGGCAGCCGGCGGAGGCGTGGGCGTAGTACGCGGCGCGGGTATCGGTCGCGTCTACAAACGTGGACAGCTCGTCGATGTAGTCCGCCAGGTTGTCGACCGGCACCGAGGCGTCCTCAATGAAGGCCCACGGCTTGTAGTCGCCCTCTACGCCCATCAGCAGGCCGAGGCCCTCCTTGCGAATGGACCAGACGTTTTTAATGGCGTCGGGCTCAGTGACGCGGACGGTGGTGTAGCCCCGGTTCGCGTCGGCCATCTTTTGTTCGAGCGCGTCGAGGCGGTCGGCAATCTCCGCGTCGGAGTCGCCGAAGTATTCGGTGATGAGGACGCCCCCGGGCGTGCCTTCCAGAAACGTGAGCCGCTCGGCGTAGCCGGGCGTCTGCAGGGTGCGCTCGATGGCCACACCGTCGAACAGCTCTACGGCGGAGGGATCGGTGTCCAGCACCGTCGTGACGGCCCGCAGCGCCTCGTTGCGCGACGCGAAGTGGACCACGCCGAGGCCCGTGGTGGCGGGCTTCTCCACGAGGTCGAACGTCAGTTTGGTGGTGACCGCCAGCGTCCCTTCGCTGCCGCAGAGCAGCTTTGCCAGATTCGGTTCGTTCTCCAGCAGGGTCTCCAGGCGGTAGCCGTTGTTGCGGCGCCAGTGGCTCGGCGTGTCCGTTGCGATGGTCTCGCGCCCGCCGTCGGCCAGGAGCGCGTGCAGGCCGCGGTAGACGGCCCCCTCCAGCCCGTCGTCGCGCATCTTTTCCTGCCAGGTGGCGTGGTCGGTGGGGCCGACGGTCGTCCGGGTGCCGTCGGCGAGAAGAATCTCCGCTTCGCGCACGTGCCGGATGAAGTTGCCGTAGGCGATGGAGTGGGTGCCGGTGGAGTTGTTGGCGAGCATGCCGCCGAGGGTGGCGCGGTTGCCGCTTGCGGGGTCGGGGCCCACCATGAGCCCGTGCTCGGCGGCCGCCCGGTTCACCTCGGAGAGCGTGACGCCCGGCTCCACGCGCGCCGTCTGCGCCTCGGGGTCGATCGCGAGGATGCGGTTGAGGTGATTGCTGAAGTCGATCACCAGGGCCTCGTTGACGCCCTGCCCGGCCAGCGAGGACCCGCCGCCGCGGGGAAGGACGGGAAAGTCGTGTGCGTGCGCCACGTCCAGCGCCGCCTGCACGTCCGCCGCGGTCTTGGGGATAAGGACGCCGAGCGGCTCCACGGCGTACATGCTGGCGTCCGTGGCGTAGAGCGCCCGCATCATCTCACCAGTGTGAAGGTCGCCCGCGATGCGGGACTCGAGCCGGTCGTGGAGGACGTGCGAGGGGGCGTCGGTCTGTGTCGTTGGCATCGCGTTTTGGGGATCGGGATGGGCGTTGGAGGGAGGGGCGTGCGGGCGAGGAAGAGCCGTTGCGCAACACCCCGCGACGAAAGACGCAACACGAAAGA
>CAZFJR010000043.1:7623-12360 GCA_964519235.1 uncultured Salinivenus sp.
GATTTCGCGCTTGGCCTCCGCCTCGTACGGCACCCGGTGCTGGTTCACGCCAAACACCTCATCGTCGGCGTTGACGCGGGGCGTGGTCGTGCGGGTGTCGTCGTAGATTTCAGCGATGGCCCGCATGGAGCCGGCGGTGTAAATGGGCACGTCCATCGGGATGGCGCCCTCGCGCTTGAGCTGACCCAGAAGCACGAGGATCTCCTGCGCCCGCCCCATCACAAAGACGGGGATGAGGGCCGTGCCCCCACGCGCAAGCACCTCAGCAAGCGTCTCTCGAAAGCGGGCCCGCTCCTCCGGGCGGCTGGTTTGTTCGGGGGCGGCCTCGGCGCCGTGGGTCGTTTCCAAGATCAGCACGTCGGTGCTGTCCGGGTACTCTCCCCCGCGGATAATCGTTTGGGGGTGCATGTTGGTATCGCTCGTGTAAAAGACGCGCCGCTCGCGGCCCCACTCCTGAAACGTGAGCTCCACCCCCACGGAGCCCAGAATGTGCCCGGCCGAGTAAAACTCGCCGGTGACAGACGAGGCGCCCTTCGGCCCAGTGAGGTCGAAGGCGGCCCCGAGGTCGTGCGTAAGGTAGAGGTGGTCCAGGCCCTCCAGGTCATCCTCGGTAAAGAGGGGCTCGTGGGTGGTTTCGCCCCGCTCCAGGCGTTTTTGCTGGAGGCGGGCCGAGGACGGCAGCAGGAAGTCGAGCAGCTGCTTTGTCGCGTCGGTCATGTGCGCCATCACGTGCGGAAAACGCCGCACCAGCACCGGCAGGCTGCCCATGTGGTCGTGGTGGGCGTGGGTGATGAGGGCGTGGTCGACGTAGCCGTCGGCCCGCTCCCCCACCCAGTCGAAGCGCGGCAGTGAGTCGGGGCCGTCGCGCTGCGGATCGGTGCCGGCGTCTAGGACGAGGCCCGTGCCGTTGAGGTCGAGGTAGTGGCAGCTTGCGCCAATGCCGTCGGTATCGCCGAGGGGAAGAAATTTCATGCGGGGGGAGAAGAGGATGCAGATTGTGAGAAAAGCCACACGACGAGCCTGTGGAGGCTGGGGGTGGGCGTTCTGGACGTATCTGGACCCGCCCTTTCGCTGTGCCGAGGAGGGCTATGCGAGACCGGCCTCTGCCTTGCGGGCTTCCTCGTACTCACGCCAGTCGTCCAGAAAGCGCTCCAGGCCGCGGTCGGTGAGTGGGTGGTCCAACAGGTTCAGAAGGGTGTCGTACGGCATGGTCGCCACGTCGGCGCCGGCCAGGGCGGCCCGTTTTACGTGGGTGGGGTGGCGGATGGAGGCCGCGAGGAGGTCGGTGTCGAAGTCGTAGTTGTCGTAGATCTCCACGATCTCCTCGATCAGGCCCATGCCATCGGAGGAGATATCGTCGATACGGCCGATGAACGGGCTGATGTAATCGGCCCCTGCCTTGGCTGCCAGAAGGGCCTGGGTGGGAGAGAAGCAGAGGGTGCAGTTCGTGTCGATGCTTTCCTCGTCCAGCGCCCGCAGGGCCTTGATGCCGTCCTTGATCAGGGGAATCTTGACGACCACGTTCTCGTGAATCTGGTGTAGCCGCCGGGCCTCCTCCATCATCCCGTCGAAGTTGGTGGCCGTGACCTCGGCGGACACGTCCCCGTCCACAATCTCACAGATCTGGAAGACGTGCTCGTGGAAATCGACGTTGCCCTCATCCTTCACCAGCGAAGGGTTGGTGGTAACGCCGTCGAGAATGCCCATGTCTGCGGCGTCTCGAATCTCATCCAGGTTGGCTGTATCGACAAAAAAGCGCATGATCGAGTGCAGAGGGGTTGTGGAAAACGTCCACGTGGAGATGGGAGAGAGAAGGACTCGTCCCAACGGACGATTCGGGGTGGAGTTTGCGGAGATGGGCGGCGAAAGCGGGGAGGGGACCGTTGTTTTACAGTTTGGAAAAATATTTCCCGTCGGCAGGACGGGGCCGCACGAATTCCCGTGACGAACGGAGGTGACATCGGGGACGCTGTTTGGTAGCTTTCGCTACCGCGTGTCCGCCTCTTCGCTTCTCATCGGCCTTTTGCCTCCTATGCATCTCTGTCTTTTCGAGGACGCTCAGGTGCCGGGCCTTCGCCCCCTCGTAGAGTCCCGCGCCGCATATGCCCTTCGGCTGGGCGGCCGCACCCTCTTCCAAACCGCCAACGATGCGTTTGCCCCCGGCGGGGTGGCGCTGCATGCCCGTCCGCTGGTGGCCGACGTGACGCGCCGGCGGTACCCGGCGGCGTCCGTCAACGCGCTGCCAGACGGGGCCGACGTGCTGTTTTTGAACGGGCGGTACGTGGCGGCGGGCGGGGCGGCGCAGCAGCGGCTGGCGGCGGCACCGGACCGGGACGAAGCCCGCGCGTTCGTACAGGGCGAGACGCTGGTTGCTGCGTGGGTGCCCAACGCCGCGACCACACTGCCCGACGATCTGCTGGCCCGCCCCGCCCTTACGGCCGAGGTATTCGGCGACCTGCCGGTGTCAGAGCTCGCGGAGGCTACGCTGGTGCGGCGCCCCTGGGATCTGCTCACCACGCTGCGCCCGGCCCTCGCGCGCGACGTGGAATCCCGCTTCGGACACGCCGTCTCGGTTCCGCTCGCCGATCGGCCGCACGCCGCGGTCCACGATGGGGTGACGGGAGTGCACCCCGAACGGATTCACTTTGGCAGCGAGGCGACGGTCAAGCCGGGGGCCATCCTGAACGCCGAGGACGGGCCCATTTACATCGGCCCGGAGGCCACGATCCACGAGCAGGCCGTAGTGCGCGGGCCGTGCATCCTCGGCCCGAAGACGCAGGTGAAGGGGGGGGCCAACATCGAGGGCACCGCCACCGGCCCCTGGTGCAAACTCGCGGGGGAGGTGCACGACACGATCCTGCAGGGCTACTCCAACAAGAGCCATCCCGGCTTCCTGGGACATGCCGTGCTCGGGCGCTGGTGCAACCTGGGGGCCGATACGAACAACTCCAACCTCAAGAACGATTACGGCGAGGTATCGGCCTACGCGCCGGACGAGGCGCGCTTTATGGGCACGGGGCGCCAGTTCGCGGGCCTCTTCATGGGCGACCATTCAAAAAGCGGCATCAACACCATGTTCAACACCGGCACCGTGGTGGGAACGAACTGCAACCTGTACGGGGGCGGCTTCCCGCCGCGCTACGTGCCGCCCTTCTCGTGGGGCGGGGCCGAGGGCCTCACCACGTACCGGCTCGACAAGGCCTGCGCGGTGGCGGAGCGGGTGATGGCCCGTCGCGATACGGACTTTGCCGCCGCGGACCGCTCCCTGCTCCACGGCCTCTTCGATCGCACGGAGGAGGAGCGGGCGGCGCATCACGACTAACTACGCACCGCTCGCCGAAAGGCCCCGCCCCCAGTGCGTCGCGTGCAGCAGGCAGAACGCTGCGCGGAGACACGGGGTGCCCCTCGGTGTTACCCCATCACCGCCTGCACGAGGAGCCACCCGTAAAAGGCTTCGGCAAGCAGCGCCGGGAGCAGGTAGGCAAAGTGGTAGCGCGACACGCCGTCCCGGGTGTCGTACACCCCAAATGCCCGCCCAAAACTGAGCAGGGGCACAAGGCCGACCAGGACGGCGAGGCCGAGGTCCCGGAGCGGCACCCATCGGTCTGTCTGGTTGGCGGCGGGGTGAGACACCGTGCGGACCTGGCCGAAGAGGGGCGTGCGGACGACCCGAAGCGTGTCGCGTTCGGCGACGCGGCGGCCGAGGGTTGGGCTCACCGCGACCGTGCCGGCACAGCCGGAGCGCGTGGTGAAGAGAAGGCGCCGCCCCGCGTCGCCGCGTGTCTCCAGGCAACCGGGGCGGTCCGGCCAGCCCACGGCCACGTCGACGGCCGTTGGCCCCAGCCAGCGGGCGTTGACGGTGCTGCGGTAGGCGAGCCCCACCTCGGAGGATCCCGGCAGGACCGCATCCACCGCCAGCAGCAGGCTCAGGAGCACGGTGGGCACGGCGAGAACCTGGATGCCACGGATTCCCCACTGCGCCAGTTCGCGCCGGCCCGCCGCGCCGTCGTAGCGCCGGCCCCGGTGCCGCGGGTCGCGACGGGTCATGACGCGGCGGAGGACGAGGACGGAGAGGCCTCGGCGTCGAGGTGAATGACCGTCGCCTCCGTCGCCCGGCCGTCCTCCAGGGCAAGGCGGAGGCACGTCTTTTTCTGGTGGAGGCCCTGTTGGCCCGCGGCGCCGGGGTTGACGAACAGCATGTTGCTCAGGGCCTCCACACGCTCGACCTGCAGGATGTGGCTGTGCCCACACACGAAAAGATCCGGCGTGTTGGCGCGCAGTTTCTCGCCCATGCCCCGCTGCCACCGGCCGGGCCGCCCGGCGATGTGCGTCATCCACACGTCAAGCCCCTCGACACGGAGCCGCTGGTGCTCCGGGACGCGCCGGCGAACAGACGTATCGTCGACGTTTCCCCACACGGCCGTGACCGGTGCCACCGCCTCCAGCCCGTCCAGGATTGCCGGGTCGCCAACGTCGCCGGCGTGCAGAATCCGGTCCACCCCCGCGAGGTCGTCCGCCAGATTGGGATGGAAATAGCCGTGCGTATCCGACACAATGCCGAGGGTGGTCACGGAAGGAGAGAGATAAAAACGGGAAACGAAAACTGCAGCGGGTGGGGCCGGCGAGAGCCCCAAGCCCTGCAGGCGAGAGGAAGGACGCGTAAGACATGATCGGCGTCCATCACAAATCGCGCCTCACTCTTCATACCGCAGGCCCCATTCATGCCGCAGGCCCCAT
>CAZFJR010000043.1:12460-21603 GCA_964519235.1 uncultured Salinivenus sp.
CCGCAGGCCCCATTCATGCCGCAGGCCCCATCACACCGCAGGCTCCAACGCACGAGGCAGCGGGCAGGGCGCAGGTTCGGAGCCGAGGTTCGTGAAAAGCAGCCCGCCCCTAGAGTGCCGCCGTTTCGCCCGCGCCGAAGATGCGCGTGTCGTAGTCGGCCTCGTCGAACGCGTCCTTGAACGCGTCGAGATCTGTTTCGAGCGGCGGGAAGGTGTCGTAGTGCAGCGGCACCACGAGGTCGGGGTCTACCATTTCCGTCGCGTGCAGGGCGCCGTAGATGCCCATCGTGAAGACGTCGCCGATGGGGGCCAGCATGACGTCTACGTCCCACAGATCACCCACCCACTGCATTTCGGCAAAGGGGGCTGTGTCGCCGGTGTTGTACACCACCGCGTCGTCAAATTCGAGCACAAAGCCGTTCGGCACGCCGCCGTAGGAGCCGTCGGGGAAGGAAGAGCTGTGCCGGGCGTGGGTAGACTCCACGTAGCCCCAGTCGAATTCCACGCTGCCGCCCTCATTGAGGGGCTGAATGGCGTCGTGATTGTACTCCTGTTGTACGTACTGCGTAATTTCGAAGTTGCTGATGACGAGCGGATCGCTGTGCTGAAGCACTGCTTCCGTATCGGAGAAGTGATCGAAGTGGGCGTGCGTGAGCAGCAGCACGTCCGGGCGTAGGGTGGCCGGGTCCGTCTCGGTATGCGGGTTTTCGGCAAAGAAGGGGTCGAAGAGAAGCGTGGCCGCGTCGGTTTCGATTTGAAAGGTGGAGTGCCCGAAGTAGGTGAGGTCCATGGGGAAAGAGAATCGTGATAGGGATCAGCAAAGACGAAAAGACTTGCGCGGTAGAACGGATTTCGGCACCCGCCCTGTTTCACGCCGGGACTGGAGAAGGCGACGGAAGGAGGGCAGGTTACTTTAGGAGGATCATCCGGTGGGACTGGACGTCCTGCGCCGTTTCGAGGCGTGCGAAGTACGTGCCGCTGGGAAGGGCGCGCGCATGCAGCGTCCGCTCGTAGTAGCCCGGTTCGTGCCGACCCTCGGCGAGCGTGGTGATGCGCTTCCCGGACACGTCCCACACTGTGAGGGTGATGGACTGCGCCTCGCGCACCCGGTACGCAATCTTGCTGGAGGCCTTGAAGGGGTTGGGAAAGTTGCCGATGAGGGTGACGGGGTCGGCTGTGGAGCGGGGGGTGCCCAGACCGACCTTGAGGGTGCCGGTGGCGCGAGGGGGGCTGGAGCCGGCGGGAACCTGACGGATGCGGTAGTACACCACCTGGCCGGGCACACGGGGGTCCGTGTAGGTCATTGTGCGCCCGTCTTCGGGGGTGGGGCCAGCGGGCGCGCGGAGGCGGTCGAGGCGAGTGAACGACCGTCCGTCGCGGGAGCGTTCCACCCAAAACGGCCCGTCCTGCGGCGCGTGGGCGGTCCACCGGAGCGTTACAGACTGCCCATCGGTCTGGGCCTGCAGGCCCTGCAGCGGGGCGTGAACGGCAAGGCGGCTGGCCACGCGCCGTGCGCCCGGTGCCCAGTCGAGTGGGTCGGGCAAGGAGGAATCGTTGAAAGAGAGCCGCAACACACCGCCGGGGCCTGTGCTCTGAGAGAGCGGGCGGTTTTTTTGCTGACGGAGCACCGTCGGGGCGCGTGCGCTCGGCCACAACCGAACCTCATCGAGGCGGCCGCTGAAGAGGCGCGGGGCGTCCGGGGCCGGAGACGATCCGGGACGACGACCGCCGAGGGCGAGATGCGGGGGTGGGGCCTCAACGCCGGGAAGCGTTTGTAGGCGGAGCGAGTCCACCACCGTTCCGTCCAGCAGCAGCCGGAGGCGCGTGCCGTCGTAGGTGGCGGCTGCGTGGTGCCAGTGTCCATCGGCCACTGGGGCGGTGGTGCGAAGAGCGTGGTGCCGCTCGGCGCGCCCGGTGTAGAGGCGAAGCCGCCCGCTCTGGTCCACCACAAATTCGAAAGGGTACGCGGCCGACTCCACCCCGGTCCACGAAGAGAGAACCACCTCGTCCAGCCCGTGGGTGCGCAGCCAAAACTCCACCGTGAAGGGGGTGCCCCGGTCCAGCGACAGGCGGTCGGGCAGGCGGAGCGGGAGAGAACGCGCGGCCTCGGCCAGATCGAGGGCCCGGTTGGGGCCGTCGGGCTGAGGCGGCGACGTGACCTCGACCGTGTGGGTGCGCTGTGCGGTGGTGCGGACCTGTACCTGCGACGCATCGAAGGGGGGCGATGCTGCCTCGGGCCGCACGAAGGGAGCTATCCGCCAGCGGTGCCGCCCCAGGTCGCGGCCCAGGTGCACGCGCACCACCAGCTCGTGGGGGCCCTGAAGGGGCGAGGACGACGCAATCAGCACCGTTCCGTCCGACGAGGCGCGGGACTCAACGGGGACCGGCCGCGTGCCAAACCGCAGAAGATGCACGGCCCGAACCGTCCAGGCGGAAGGCAGGTGGAGACGCACTCCGTCAATGGGACGGTCCGGGTCGAGCGTAACGAAGAGGTTCGTAACGGTGCCCGCCGGGCGTGTGCCGGGGGAGGCGGCAAGAGACTGCGCCGTGACCTGCTGCACGTCGCCGAGGGCCCCAGCGGCGAAGAGCAGCGCAATGACGCAGAAAAAGCGACGCATGGGACTGAAAATCGCTCTGATCGGAACCCCGGACTCGTCCGCCCCGGCGCCTTGTTGCCCGAGCCCGTCGGCCGACAGCACCCGCAGGCGTGTCCATCGAGTGGTGGGCCTTCATGGACGAATCACGAGCGTTCTGTATCCTCGGGCCGGACGGCTCGTAATCATACTGTTGTCATCCATGAACCACAAATGAAGGAGTGTCCTGTTCCTCCATGGTCGACCTTCCCGACGATCTCCCCGACGTTGGCGCGCACCGTGGCGACAATCCCCCCGAGGAAACGGGTCAAACCGTCCGCTCGCCGAGAGGCCCCGACCCCAGTACTTCGCGTGCGCGCCCGGCCGAGGCGCTCTTTCAGGTAATTCGCGATCCCGCACACGGTCGCCTCGTAGTTCGTGCCCATCCGCCCCGGGCAGAAGCGACGGCCCCAGAGACGGGGGACGAGGTGGGCCAGTTCCGGACCGCCGAGGCGCTCCGAGACGCCCTTGCGGACGTGGGGCTGGAGGAATGGGTGGTTGTGTTCGAGGATGCGCAGGCTGATCGCATGCACGTGGACGACGACGTGACCGCCCACCACGCGTGGCTCGGCCGGGCGCGTTACTCGGCAGTTGTGTTTTTCGAGACAATCGAAGAGGCTCGGTCCTTCGCCAACGGCCACGACCGCCCTGCTCCTGACTGCTGACGCACTGCCCTGCCCGGAAAGGTGGAGCAGAATTCCGGTCCCACTATTGCATACTGCTCGCGTGCGCGAAGCCTCAGACACACCCTTCCCTGCGAATTTCCACCCATGTAGCCACCCATGCCACTCGACACCATTTCCACCACGCTTGTTTCCGTTCACGCGGCAACGCCCCGCGTGAAGCAGTTTCTGCTCCGCGCCGACGGGCACACGTTCGAATTTACGCCGGGCCAGCACGTGAGCATTGCGTTCGACCACGATGGAAAGACCCGCTACCGCCCCTACTCGCCAGTGAGCCAGCCCGGCACCGACACCCTGGCCCTCGCCATCAAGCGCTACCCGGGGGGCGCGTGCTCGACCTGGATGCACGCGCGATCGGTGGGGGATACGATTGACCTGACGCCACCGTCCGGAAATCTGGGCCTGCAGTCGCTGGACCGCGACGTCGTGTTCCTCGCCACCGGCACCGGCCTTACGCCGATGATTGCCATGGCATTTCGGTATCTTCGAAAGGGAACGGGCCGCGCCACCCTTCTCTTCGGCGAGCGCACCGAAGAGGATCTCATGTACCGGGAGACGCTGGACCTTCTCGCCGCCAGCCACGCGAATCTTACGGTGGGGTATGTGCTTTCGCACGACGACTGGCCGGGGCCCACAGGGTTCGTGCAAGACCACCTTTCGGACTACGTGGACGCGGACGCCGCCCCGCATTATTACGTGTGTGGGGTGCCGCAGATGGTGGTAGACACGAAAGAGACGCTTCGAGAACGCGGCGTCCCAGACGCCCGAATCTTTTCGGAGGGCTGGGAAGACGGAGCTGTGGATGCATGAGGGCGCTGCTCCCCGCCGCCTTGCCACCGTCTTCACCGACGTGTACCTTCCCCAACCTTGCGAGTGATGATGGAAGTCTGATCATAGAAGTCTGACAGGAAAACAGGCGCTTGTCCACTCCCAGCCCGCCCGTCCCGCCTGCACAACGGCGTTTGCACGATGCCACGATCCGCCGCCATCCTCATCGCCGTCCTCCTGCTGCCGATGATGGCCTCCGCGCAGTCCAACTCGGTGCGCCTCCGGGCGCTTGGGGTGGAGCCCGGTCTCTTTGCGCCGGGCTCGCTCAACGCCATTACCGACGTGGCGGGCGTGCAGGTGGGGCACCGGACGCTCGTGGAGGGGGACTCGGTGCGCACCGGCGTCACTGCCCTTCTGCCGCACGAGGGCGATCTCTTCGCGGAAAAAGTTCCGGCGGCGGTGCACGTGGGCAACGGGTTCGGGAAGGCCGCGGGCTTCCTGCAGGTGCGAGAGCTGGGCACGATCGAAACGCCCATCGTGCTCACGAACACGCTCGACGTGGGCACGGCCGTGGAGGCCACCGTGGCGTGGACCCTGCAACAGCCCGGACACGAGGACGTGGGCTCCGTCAACGCGGTGGTGGGTGAGACGAACGACGGCTACCTCAACGACATCCGCGGGCAGCACGTGACGACCGAGGACGTGACGGCCGCCCTCGAGAACGCGTCGGGGGGGCCAGTGGAGGAGGGAAGTGTAGGGGCCGGAACGGGCACCAGCGCCCTGGGGTGGAAGGGGGGCATTGGCACCAGCTCACGGGTGACGCCCGAAGAGGTCGGCGGTCATACCGTAGGGGCACTCGTGCAGGCCAATTACGGCGGCGTCCTTCGCATCGACGGGGTGCCGGTGGGCGAGCGCCTGGGGCGGTACGACTTTCAGTCCGTCCTGAAGGGCGGCTCGGAGGCCGCAGGCCCGGACGACGCGGGCTCGTGCATGATTGTGCTGGCCACCGATGCGCCGATCAGCCCCCGCAACCTGGAGCGCATGGCCAGGCGGGCCATGCTCGGCCTCGCCCGCACCGGCAGCTACGCGAGCAACGGCTCCGGCGACTTCGTCATCGCGTTTTCGACCCGAAATCGGCGCACCGGGGCGGCGGCCCCGCGTCCCGACTCGCTGCTCCCAAACAACCAGATGAGTCCACTCTTTTTGGCCACCGTGGAAGCGGTGGAGGAGGCGGTCTACAACGCACTGACCACGGCGACAACCGTGACGGGCCGCGACGGGCACACCCAGGAGGCCCTCCCGCTGGACCGCCTGCGCACAATCCTGCGAGAGGCCGGCCGCATCGAGACGAACTGATTCTACTCTCTCATGCCGAGCGAGAACGAGATCAACCGGCTGCGCAACGAGATCTCTGGCGAGGAAGAGATAGAGACCACCTTCCGGCGGCTCCGTCAAGACGGCCACTCGCGCCTGGAGGCGGTGCAAATGATTCTGGAGGTGCTCGGCGTGTCCCTCGCCGACGCGAAGCGGCTCTTTGCGGGCAATGACACCTGGGCCGAAGCCTGGGCCGAGGCCGACACGCCCCCGGACTCCCCCTCCCCCGACGGGCCGCCCCCTGCCCCCGGCTGACGGGCTGGTGCCGCTGGCTCGGACCTTCTGTTCTCTTGCCTGGGGCACACCATTTCACATTTCAAGAGCCCCCCAGTCGCCTTTGGCCTGTGTCCCCTTCGAGCGCCGACCCGTCTCCGTCTGCCCCTCTGTCGCAGCGGCTCTCTCAATCCGCGTCTCGGGGCACGGGCTGCCCCGCTGTCGTGATCGGTGCCGCGTTGCTTCAGGGGGCCGTTCCCGAGGAGGGGACGGGCCGGAAACGGGCCACATCGCCAGCGATCCAGTCGGCCCCTTCACCACTCTCGTCGTGGGGGGGCTCCCGCTCGGCTGGCGCTGGATGTGGCACGGGGCGTCCCTCTGGGTCGTGGCGGGCAGTGTCGGCTACCTGCCCACCATTTAGCGCCTCCTCCAATCCACCTCGAATTTCATCAACGAGTACGTCCTCGGATGGCGCCTTCTGCTCAGCCTCCACGCCGTGGGCCTTGCCGTCCTCTTCGCCCCGTCGATGCGGGAACGATTTTCGGGCCGCGATCGCAACGACGGCTGACGGATCTCGATCGATGACGGCATCAGCCCTCACTTCCAGCACGGGGTTATGTGGTGGAAATCTGGCCCCGCTCAGATGTATTCGATCCGGCCCCGCATCTCACTCGCAGCACTCACTTGCGCCAACAGATCGAGCAGCCGCACCAACTCGCCAATTGACCGACCCTGCGGCGCATACGCCACACCCGGGTGATCTTCCTCGGCCTCTGCCGTGAGCCGCAGAAAGTCCCGGTCTTGCGTGACCATCACGCGGTTCTCCTCGTCTGCGAAGGCCAGCAGGGCTGCGTCTTCGGCACCGAGCAGCCCGGCCTCGGCAAGGGTAGTCACGTCGACCCCTCGCTTGTGAAGACCGGTCGCGACAGCCGTCGCGACGTGCTCGTCGACCAGATATCGAATCGGTGCGCTCATTCCGGCCGCGGTTCTCGTCCCAGCTTTTGGTCCAGTAGCGAAGGCGTCTTCTCGCGAAGGCGCCTGGCGATGTCTTCGCCTTCCCGGATGGACTGGTCGATCGTCTGTCGGTGGGCGAAGTAGTAGGCAAGCGCGGCGTAGACATCCGCCAGATCGAGATCGTAATCGGTGGCAATCTCATCGGCGCTGTGGCCGAGCTGCTGGTGCCGGACGGCGATGTGTTCAACGGCGATGCGGCGACCGGAAATACACGGTTTGCCGCCGAGGACGCCGGGGCGGGACGTGATGCGCTCGTTGAGTGTTTTCATTGATCAGGCCAGTCGCGTTCGGAGATGCGCACGTTTACGTACGAAGCTGGGAAGAAGCAGTTGCGCTCCGCCACATAACGTGGAAGCTGAGGTGCGGAGGGTAGGAAAATGCCAAACCGAGTTCACTCTGACCAAAATGACGACGTCACCCGGGGCTTCCTTTCTCCAGCCTCGCCATTCTCAATCAGTGATGGCGGACTCCTCCAACAGCCACCGACCCGGGATGGGATCGGCCCTCCGTCACCTCTAGCGAGGGTTATCTGGCGCTTCTGATACGGATGCGATGGGCTTCGACCAGAAAAAGCTTTCCAATGTAGTGCGACTGATCGGGATATTCCTCCAAATAGTCGAGCAGCTTATCCATAATGGAGGCAATCGCCTCGGGGCGATTTCGTACCTGGAGCGCGACAATGCCTCCATACTCCTCCGGCGGATATCGAAGGAGATCCGCAAAATCCCCGTTGAGCGATAAGAGGATGGCCCCGACCTTCTGAGCCTCTTCGATTACAACCGCATCCTCAGCATCAACCCGAAGCCGGTCCGACAACCGAACAACTTCATGTCCTTCTGCCTCCAGCGCGTCTCCAATCGAACGCGGTACACAGTGATCTGCGAAGAACTGCATCGGCTATGCCGCGACTTCGAAGTCGGAGAGATCTCGCGCGTACACCAGACAGGCAGAAATGTCTTCGGCCGTCAGGTCTGGAAACTCCTCGATGATCTCGTCCGGTGAGGATCCAGAAGCCAAATATCCAAGGATAAGACTCACCGGAATCCGGGTCCCCTTTACGCGCGGCTTCCCCTTCAACACGTCGGGAGAGCTATCAATGTGGTCCTGCCACTGAATATCCACGGCATACACCTACTGGGTTGGTTTAAGAGCCTTTGCGTGATTAAGACGTGATTAAGAAACGACGACCTCCCTCGAATGCTCCATCAGACACATCAGCGCGCACATAACGTGGACGCTCACCTAACTCGGACATTGGAAAACGCCTGTTCCAACTCACGCCGCCTGAACGACTTCGTTCGGCAATAATTCCACCCTCTCGCGCCGTCACTACCGATCGGCAAAAACGAACCGCTCTACCGACAGTGCACGAAAACGGCAACAGCCCGGGTTCAGGTGCAGCAGTCGTGTTATATGCCCAGCCTATCGTGTCACGCTTCTACTCGAATCCGACATTTTCACGAATCCACTTGGTGAGTTGCTCTAGAACCTCCGGCGCGACGGTCGTCTCAATCTCTCTGACCTCGCTAGACTGCTCTGTTTTCGCCGGTTGCATCCGATGGTTGAGTTCTTCCAGTACGCGAACCGACACGCGGTCGGACGGACTTTCCGTGAGTGCAGCGCGCATTGGGGGCGCGTTTTGCTGAGAAGGCACCAGCAGGTCTTCCCCTCCAAAAAACGCAAGGATTGGCACATCCACCTGTCGAAGAGCAGGCCGGGGATCGTAGCGAGCAAAGTCCCTGAACCACGGAGAGGTGTTGGCCTCGACCCTCAACTGGAGTCGATCATTCCGGGCACCCCCTTCTCTCATAATCGGTCGCAGCTGCGAAGCTACATCCGCAGGGTCTCGGTCGGACCGAATAATCTCGAAAACCTGGCGCGACTGTTTTCGAATTGAATCGACTTCGGCGGGCGAGGCCCCCGCGGCTTCAGCGATCCGCGCCTTCTGCTGCGAGAGCACCTGGTGGCCAGGTAGGCTCGGCGGGGCCAGCAAAACGAGGAATGCTGTCTGCTCGAATTGGTCGTGGATCCGTGGAGCAATCATTCCGCCCATGCTGTGCCCGATCAGACCGACACGTGTCGAGTCCACGCTGGGCTGCTCTTTCAGGAAGCGCAACGCGGACGCCGCGTCCTGGGCAAGATCCTCAAGGGTGGCTCCGGAGAGACGCCCTTCTGACTTCCCAGTGCCACGAAGATCGTAGCGCAGGACGGCAATTCCTTGGCGGGTCAGGTGGTCGGCGAGAACCAGGAAGAATTTATGACCTCGATAGGTGTAGTCCCGCCCGTTTTCCCCCGATCCCTGAAGAAGCACCACGGCAGGATGCCGTCCGTCCTCGCTCGAGATAGAAAGGATTCCCGCAAGTGTCGCCCCGTCCGCGTCGCTCTTAAACGTGACCTCTTCCGTGCGATAGGGATAGGGTTTCTTGGGATGCTGGGGCCGAGACGGAGTCGTAGAGGC
>CAZFJR010000044.1:0-19393 GCA_964519235.1 uncultured Salinivenus sp.
TGGCCGAGCAGGTGGGGGCCTCGATCGAGGTGCTGCCCGTCACGGACCGCGGCGCCCTGCGGATGGACCTGCTCCCGGAGATGCTGACCGACGACACGGCCCTCCTTGCCTTTACGCACGTTTCCAATACGCTGGGCACGGTGAACCCCGCCCAAGACCTTATCGACGTGGCGCACGCAGAGGGCGTGCCGGTGGTGGTGGACGGCGCGCAGTCGGCCCCTCACATGCCGGTGGACGTGCAGGCGCTCGACGCGGATTTCTTCGTCTTCTCCGGGCACAAGATGTTCGGCCCCACGGGCATTGGGGTCTGCTACGGCAAGCGCGAGCACCTGGAGGCGATGCCCCCGTACCAGGGCGGCGGCGATATGATCGACCAGGTCTCTTTTGAGGAGACGACCTACGACGGCCTGCCGCACAAGTTTGAGGCGGGCACCCCAAACATTGCGGACGCGATTGGGCTTGGCGAAGCGGCCGAATACGTCATGGCCCTCGAGTGGGAGGCGGTGCAGGCCCACGAGGACGCGGTGCTCGAATACGCCACGGAGCGTGTGGAGGCCGTGGAGGGCACCCGCATCATCGGCACGGCGTCCGACAAGACGAGCGTCCTTTCGTTCGTCTTCGACGACATCCACCCCTACGATGCTGGCACGGTGCTCGACCGAGAGGGCGTGGCGGTGCGTACCGGGCACCACTGCACGCAGCCCCTCCTCAAACGCTACGACCTGCCCGGGACCATCCGGGCCTCCTTTGCGGCCTACAACACCCGCGAAGACGTGGACTGTCTTATCGACGGCCTCCACAAGGTGCGACAGATGTTCGGTTGAAACGCACGGGAGTGCGGAGTGTGTACGCACGGACACGCATCACGGCGTCTCGCAGAAACGTCCAGCCCTCCACATCTCCAACCATTCACCCCCGACCGGTATGTCCGACACGAACACCGTCTCCGATCGTGCGCAGCAGATCGTCGACGAGTTTTCGCTCTTCGACGACTGGATGAATCGATACCAGTACCTGATCGAGCTCGGCGACGACATTCCGCTGCTGGAAGAAGACCAAAAATCCGACGACAACTACGTCCACGGGTGCCAGTCCGACGTTTGGATCCACTCGGAGCTCAACGAGAACGACGAGGTACTGCACTTTCGCGGCGATAGCAACGCCAAAATCACGAAGGGCCTCGCGGCACTCATCATCCGCGTGCTCGACGAGCAGCCGCCGGAAGCGGTTGCGGACGCGGACTTCGGCTTCTTGGACGACATTGGCCTGCACGACCACCTCAGTTCGCAGCGCAACAATGGCCTGAAGGCCATGATTGAGGCGGTGCAGGAGCGGGCCAAGGCCGGCCCCCAAGGACACCAAGAGACGTGACGCACGGTGCGCGGCAACACAAACGTTCGGGCTCCCGAGTCCGACTCACACACAACTCATAAATTCCCAACACAATCATGACTCCTGCAGGAGGTGCAATGCCCGGTGGGATGGGCGGAATGGGCGGCATGCCCGGCGGTGGAGGCGGCGGAGCAGCCGACATCCCCGACGACAAGGAGCAGTCCGAGATTGAACTCCCGGAAACCATCCCCGACCACGTTCAGGACACGCCGGACGACGAGCTGTATCAACGCGTCGTGGACTCGCTCCGTGAAATTTACGACCCGGAGATCCCGGTCAACATCTACGACCTCGGGCTGATTTACCACCTGGAAGTTGACGCAGACGGGCACGCGGACGTGCTCATGACGCTGACGGCGCCCAACTGCCCGGCGGCGGGCATCCTGCCGGGCCAGGCGGAGGATGCGGTTCGGGAGACTGAGGGCGTCACGAGTGTCAATCTTGAGATGACCTTCGAACCTCCCTTTTCGCCCCAGATGATGTCGGAAGAGGCCCGGCTTGAGCTCGGCTTCATGTAGGGAATTCCGAGCGCCGAATGGAGATGGACCGGTTATTTGGCAGGCACCTGCCCGACATCCGTAATTCGAGCCCCGACGATGAAACACGCACGCACCATTGCGATGGCCACAACCCTGCTCGCCGACGGGCGGGCGGGAGCGGTTGTGGACATGGTGGAGCCGTTGTTGGAGCCGGTGTCCCCCCCGGCCGCCAGCACGGGGCAAATTTTGCTCCGCGGCCTGCTGGCGCGTGTGGAAGTCACGCATCGGGACCGCCCGGAGCGGGTTTTCGACCTGCTGCCAGACGCCGACGAGGTGACCGAGCTGTGCACCTGCGTCCGCGCGGAGGTTGCGCTGTGGCGAGGATGGGCGCATGCGCGTCGGGCGGACACAACGGACGAAGCGGCCCGCGCCCTTCGTCATCTCGACGACGGGCAGGAGCTGTTTACCTCCATCTGCAATCCTGTGGGCCGGAGCTGGGCCTTGCTCGGGCGCGCCCGCGCCTACTCGGCCCTGGAAGAGTACGGGCTCATGCGACGCGTTCTTGACGACGCGACCACGCTTCTCGACCGTCTGCAGGACACGCAGGCCAATCGGTGGTTCCACGAGCTTTCGACCACCGCGCTGCGCCTCAGCGGGCAGTACAAGGAGGCTGCAGCGCACGCCGACACCCTGCGGTCGATTGCTGCAGACTGGGCCGATCGCCGAATCCAGGGACACGCGGCCGCCCACACCGCGGCTCTCCGTCACGACCGCGGGGACAGCCCGGCGGCCGTCCTCGAAGTTGCGGAGACCGCCCTACACCAATTGCCTCCCGCACGGCCTGCGACCCGGGCGGCCCTCTGCCGGGCCCTCCGGGCTCGCGTGGGGGCTCTGTGCCGCCAGGAGCGCTGGGACGACGCGACGAGCACCCTCCAGGAGGCCACTGCCTCTACCCTCGACGTTGCGGCCGCCCCTTCATTTCTCCGGCTCCAGCAGGCCCGCGTGGCACTCGACCGGGGAGAGGCCGAGGCCGCTCTCTCGGTTCTCGACGAAACCTTCGAGCGCCGTCTCCCAACCCTCCCAACCGTTCGCCGGGCCAGCCTCGCATTTTTGTACTGCCGCGCGTTTGCAGCCGCGGATCGTCCCGATGACGCCCAGCAGTGGCTGCAGCGCACCCTCCGGACGGCCCGAGAGACCGGCCATCGTGGTCTCGAGCAGGACGCCCTGCGGGTACGTGAGGGGCTCGACGATCCCGCGCCCGCACCGGCCCCTTCCTCCGCCCCCTCCGACCCGGCCGCCGCCGTCGACGGATTTGTGGCCGAGAGCCGCGAGATGCAGGCCGTGGCGGACACCCTCCGGCGCATTCAGCCCAGCCACAGCCCCGTGCTTATCACCGGCGAACGCGGGGCTGGAAAACGGCTCGTGGCCCGGGCCGTGCACGCAACGAGCCGGCGGGCCGGCGGGCCTCTCAAGCGCATTTCTTGTGCCCCCACACAGACAGAAGAACCCCTCGATGCGAAGCTGTTCGGGGACGGCGGATCCGCTGCGGGGGCCGTTCATGCCGCCCAGGGCGGGACCCTTCTCATCGAAGACGTAGAGGCGCTCCCTGCCCGCCTCCAGTCGTCCCTTCTGCGCCTGCTCAGTGCGGAGGGGCTCTCGTCGGAGGACGCCGGGGCCCCGGACGTACGCATCGTGGCCACCACCACCGCCGACCTCGGGGCCCGTGTGGAAGAAGGACGGTTTGCCTCGGGGCTCTGGGATCGACTCGGCGCAATTTCGCTGCACGTACCGCCCCTCCGGGAACGGCGTCCCGACATTCCGCTTCTGGTCCGCCACTTTCTCAACGAACTCCGACCGCCCGGCTCCTCCCTCGTCTCGATCACCGAGCCGGCCCTGGAAGCACTGCTCCGCTACAACTGGCCCGGCAACGTGCGCCAGCTCCGCAACGAGATTGAGCGCGCCCTGGTGCACGTGCGGAGCGAGCCGGCGCCCACGGTCGACCTCGACACGCTCCACAACGCCATCGTGGAGGGGGCACAGCAGAACCGGTCTCCCCAGCCGCCCCAGGACGCCCCCGACGCCATTCTGGACCCCGACCAGACGCTCAGCGACGTGCTGGCCCGAACCGAAAAGGCCGTTATCGAACGCGTCCTGCGCGCCTGCGACGGGCAAGTGACCGCCTCGGCCGACGTTCTGGGCCTCACCCGGCAAGGCCTCTACAAGAAGATGAAGCGACTCGATATTGACGCCTCGTCGTTCCAGTCGTCCACAGAGGCGGCCCCCACTCCCTGACTGTTTCGGATTTCCCCCTCGCCTTCTTCCCCGCCCCATGCCTGCTGAGTCCTCTTCCGCTTCCGCAGACGCCTCCCTCTCCACCAACGTGCGCCTGGACCACGCGTCGGTCATGACGACCGACCTCGACGAGGCCGTCGCGTTCTACGTGAACCTCATTGGGCTGTCGCTCCAGGCCGTGGAGGATGATCCGGTGCGCGACGGGCGCAAGCGCGCACTGCTGACGGACGCGCAGGGGCAGGACGTGATCGAGCTCATCGAGATGAAGGAGATGGAGCACCCCTCCGTGCCGGGCCGCGGTGGCATCCATCACCTCGGCTTCTCGCTCTCTCCGCGCGAGTGGCACTCGCTCCGCTCTCGTCTGGACGCGGCCGACCACGCCTACGAAGAGGTGAAGGGCCGCATGTTTGTGCGCGACGCGGACGGTCTGGTGCTTGAGGTTGAGAAGGGATAGGGCTGTCGGCGGGGTGCACAGCCCTGCAGGGTCTACCCTTCCGGATCTCGCTCGCTGCCAGGCGTTCGCACTGTGTCGGTGAGTTCGTTCTCGTCGTCGGGTCCGACCTCTACCCCCTTTCGCTTCAGCAGGCGGCCGCACATCTCAATGGCCTCCACGAGGCCCTCCGTCAGATTGTCGTTTTTGATGCCGCGTCGGATGCGGGCCACCACCTCGGCCCAGTCGTCAGGATCAACCCGCTGGTTGATGCCCGTGTCGCCCAGCACCTCAATCCGGTGCTCGCGCAGAGAGACAAAGAGCAGGATGCCAGTCCGGTCGCGCGTGTTGAACACCTCCTCTTCCACAAACGCCTGTAGGGCACGGCGGTGCACCGTCTCGTCGAGCCGCTCACTCCCCGCCAACAGGCGCTGCAGCGGGTAGACGTACCGTGCAAGCAGGGCCCCCACGGTTGCCGCCGCCAACACCACCAGCGCCACGCCCCACGGCGCAAAGAGCCACGCCAGGCCCCAGCCCGTGTAGATGCGGAGAGTGAGCAGCACAGCCACCAGCGCCGCCAGAACCGCCGCCGCGGCACCACGCCACACCGTCTCCTCGTAGTCGTCACTTCGCGGCACCACCACCGGCACAATTTCCCCCGCCGTGCGCTCCTCCGCTCGCCCCACTGCATCCCGGATGCGGTCCAGATCGAGGCGGTCAATCATCGTGTCCATGGCGGCGCGAGACGGATCGTGGGAGGAGACAAACGTGCCCGGTGCACGGGCAAACGGCGCAAGAGGGAGAAATCAGTTGCGGCAGGTCCCGTTCCAGCACCCGCTCGCCCCGGCTCATCAGCCGCCCGCCGGTGCGGAGGGACTTTCCTGGGAGGCCTGTCGCCGCTCGTTGATAACCGTAAGGGCGCGGTCGGCCTGCTGGTAGAACGGCGATCCGTCTTCGGCGAACTGCTTCACGCGCTCAAACTCGCGGGTGGCCTGGTCCAGTCGGTTGATCTGCAAGAGCGCCAGGCCTTTCTGAAACCGCGCCGGGACGAAGGTTGAATCCTCGTCGAGCACCGAGTTGATGGCCTTGATGCCCTGCATGGGTTCGTTGGTAAGCAGGTACGCCTCCCCCATGCGGGTGCGTGCATCCAGGTCGTCGGGGCGCTGATCGGCGACCGCGGCGTAGGCCTGGGCGGCGTGGCGGGCCACCTGAAACACTTGCTGCCGCTGCCCCCGCCCCTGCAGCTTTTGCATCCACCGGTACAACAGGTCCGCGGCGCGGCGGCGGGCCTCTACCCGCCCGGTGGCGTCGGCCAGATCTCTCTGTACGAGCGCCGCGCGGCCCGGATGCCCAGCCCCGATGAGCAGGTTCGTGAGCTCGACCTGTAGCTCCTGCTTGGTGCTCCCCGAGGCCTGCTCCACCCGGGCACGCAGCGAATCAATCTGTTGCGCGATGGCGCCGGTGAGCGAGTCTGCCGTCTGCTCCAGCAATGCTCGAAGATCCGCGGGGGGCGACGTGGCGCCTCCGGACGCCATGGGCCGCTGAGCCGCCCCCGATGCCCGACCCGCCGCACTCCCGTCGCCTCCCCCATCCGCCTGTGCAGCCGGGGCGGGCCCACTAGACGACTCGTCGCTCCACGTCTGCTGAGCGCTCCACTGCGTCACGAAGAATAGGCCAATCACCAGCAGTAGTGCCCCGCCCACCACGAGCAGGATCTGCTGCCCGATGGCGGCCTGCTCATCGTCCGACCCGTTGGGGTCGTCGTCCACCCCCGGAGTGCCGTCTTCCTCGCCCCCTGGCGCTGAGCGGGTGGGCAGGTCGGCGGCGACGCGGCGCGTGCCCGGCGGAGGCGCCTCGGACAGGTCTTGGAGGGCCTCCCCACACTGGCTGCAGTATTTTGCGTCCGGCGGGTTTTCCCACCCGCACTGATTGCAGAACACACCCGGGGCGTCGCCGCCCGAGGCGTCGGGCACCGTCTCGCCATCCGGGGCCTCGGCCGCGGAATCCACCTCGTCCGAGTCTGCAGCGTCTGCCTCGTCGATTGTCGTTCCACACAGGTCACATCGGTCCGCCCCAGCGGGCACACGGGCTCCACAGGACGGGCAAGTTCGGTCGTTGGCAGTCATGATGGAAAGAGTCGCAACACAATCGGGTGATGGGGCGCTGCCGCGGCTACTCGTCCTCGGCCTTGTGAGCCGCGTCGACCGCTTCGCTCAGCTTGTCCGACGCCCGAAAAACGGGCTTGTAGCGGTCTTCGATTTCTACAGGTTCGTTGGTCTGGGGATTGCGGCCGGTTCGGGGGGCCCGGTGCTGCACCTCAAACACCCCGAAGCCGCGAAGTTCAATGCGCTTGCCGTCTTTCATCGCGTTCTGTACGGTGGTCATAAAGCCCTCGACGACCGCCCGGGTCTCAACTTTGGTCAGGCCCGTTCCTTCGGCAATTTGGTCGATCAGGTCTGCTTTGGTCATGGGTCCGAGGGGATGGTGAATGAGATGACGAGCAGACGTCGGGCCGCCTCTCGGCGATCGTCTTCAGAAGCAGCCGCGGGCAACGTCTGCGTGGAGTAGATGCTACGGAAGTGAATGTGGTTGTGTCTCACACGTTTTCAGGGGGACCCGTGATTCGGAAGGCGGCAAGAATCTTCGTTCGTTCGCCCTGACTCAGAAACATTCGGGCCCGCGCGCCGAACGATAGACTCGGCCGCTACGGCTCTCGGCGCTCTTTGTGCTTTCCCTCCCTCCACAATGTTCACTCGCCTCCCTCCGCTGCTCGCCGCCATTCTTCTCTGCGTGCCCGCCGCTCTGGGCCAGTCGCCCAGCCAGTGGCAACAGCGCGTGGACTACGAGATGGACGTGCGCCTGAACCCCGAAACGCACCGCGTGGACGGCCACCAGCGGCTCACCTACACCAACAATTCGCCCGATACGCTCCGGACGGTCTACTACCACCTCTATTTCAACGCCTTCCACCCCCACTCCCTGATGGCGCAGCGCAACCGAGAGCTGCCCGACCCGGACGGGCGCATCGTGCCGCGCATCTTTAACTTGTCGCCGGACGAGCAGGGATGGTACAAGATCGACTCACTCACCCAGAACGGGGCGGCGGTCTCCTATGACATCCACGACACCGTGATGCGGGTGGACCTGGCCACGCCCATCCGGCCCGGCGACTCTACTACGTTTGTGATGGAGTACCGCTCGCAGGTGCCCCTCCAAACGCGCCGCAGCGGGCGCGACAGCCGGGGCGACGAGATCGACTACACAATGACCCAGTGGTACCCCAAGATGGCTGCGTACGACGAGCGCGGCTGGCACGCCAATTTCTACGTGAACCGCGAGTACTACGCGCCCTACGGCACGTTCGACGTGGAGATCACGATGCCTGCGGCGTATACGATTGGGGCCACGGGCGTGCTGCAGAACCCTGACGAAATTGGACACGGCTACGACATTGACGGCGACGGCACCTGGCGCCCCGCCGACGGGCTCCCGGACACGGATACGCTCACGTGGCACTTCCGGGCGGAGGACGTGCACAACTTCGCCTGGTCGGCCGATCCGGAGTACGTCCACGACAAGGTAACGGCCGACGGCACCACGCACCATATCCTCTACAAGCCGAGCGTGGCGGAGCAGTGGCGTCCCCTCGCGGACGACATGCCGGAGCTCACGGCGTACTTTGGCCGGGAGTACGGCGACTATCCCTATCCGCAGATGACGGTGGCACAGGGCGGCGATGGGGGCATGGAGTATCCCATGTTCACGGTCGTGAGCAGCTGCGACGGGCCCGCCTTCGAGGAACGGAGCAGCTACCGCTCGATCCTGGGCACCACGGTGCACGAGTTTGCGCACATGTGGTACTACTCGGCGCTCGGCAGCAACGAGGCCGACTACGCCTGGATGGACGAGGGCTTTACGACCTACGCCACGGAGGAGGGCATGGCGCACCTCCTGGGCCGCCGCGCCGACCACACGGGCGACCGGCGCGCCGTGGTCTACATGCACAAGCTGGGCCTGGAGGAGCCCTTCAGCACGCCCGCCGACTGGTTCCAGACCAACCTCGCCTACGGCGTCACGGCCTACCCCGGCGGCTCGATGCTTGTGGACATGATGGGCTACGTCATTGGCGACGAGCAGCGCGACCAGTGGCTCCACCGCTACTTCCGCGAGCGCGCAGGCATGCACCCCGATCCCTACGACCTGGAGCTCTTTGCGGAGCAGGAAAGCGGCCTGATGCTCGACTGGTACTTTTCGCAGTTTACCCGCACCAGTCGCGCCGTCGACGATGCCATCGCCGATCTCGATCAGCAGGTCACGCCAAACGGCGTGGAGGTCGACCTCACGCTCAAGCGCAAGGGGGATCTCCGGCTGCCGCAGGACGTGAAGCTCACGCTTGCGGACGGCTCTACGCAGTGGCTGAATGTGCCCCTCGCGTCGATGCACGGGCACAAGCCGGTGCCCGACGACTGGATCGTGACGGAGCCGTGGCCCTGGGTGGCACCGGAAAAGACGGTCACGGTAACCGTGCCGGACCGCGTGGAGAAGGCGGTCATTGACCCCAACGGCGAAACCCCGGACGTGAACCGCCTCAACAACGCCACCTCCCTCCCGCTCCGGACGCGGGTCCTCCGCGCCCCGCAGTCGCGCTGGTCGCACTACGAACTCGGCGTGCGCCCGCTGGCCGGCTACGCGCACGACTTTGGAGTTGGGGGCGGCGTGCAGGTGCGCGGGCAGTACTTCCAGGGGGCGCACCGCCTTCGGGGGATGCTCACGCTCTGGCCCGAGGTGCTCTTCTCCGGCGGAGACGATCCGGCGCTGAACAATCCTCCGACCGACGGGGACGCGGGATCGTGGGTCGGGGGGCTCGATTACGAAGTTCGCTACGAGCGCCCCTTCGCTCCCTTTGGGGCCCGCGCTACGGTGGAACTGGCCGCGACCAAGCATCTCGGTGTGCTGGAGAATCGCATTTCCGTTCAGGCCCCGCTCGCCTCGCCTCTCGCCGACGTGGACGAGCGCCTGGAGCTGGCGCTGATCCAGCAGCTGAACCCGAGCGACCGCGCCTTCGGCGCCGCCCGCTCGGTCGAAGAGATCCGCACCAACCCGTGGGGCGAATCGCACGCGGTGTCCGCCCGGCTCGATTACACGAAAGCGCAGGACGGCGATCGAGTATCGGCCTTTGTGGAGCTCGGGGGCGTCCTTCGCTCCTCCGAGAGCGCCGCGCTTCCGGGGGCCTCCTTCGACCAAGCTTCCCGCTTCTCCCTCACCGCGCAGGAAACGGAATCCTTCGGTCCCCTCACCGGACGGGCGAATTTCCAGTTTGGCCTCGGCGCCGACGGACTGCTCCCCCACAAGCAATTCGTGCTCGGGGGGCGCTCACTGGAGGCGCAGTGGCGCAACGACACGTACCGACAGGGCAGCGCGGCGTTTGAGCAGCCGGTCGTCGATGGACATCTCGTTGGGTTCGGCCCGGCGGGCCCCGTAGCGTATCTCCGCGCTCCCAATGCACAAGGCCTCTTCAATGGTCGCCTCGGGCGGACAGGCGAGAACATCATGGCCGGGCGCCTCGCCCTGGGCGGCACTCCCTTCTCGAGCGTCAATCCGCTCGCGCCACTGCGTTTGTCCGTCTTCTCGGGCATCGGCACCACCTGGAGCGAGGGCGCCTTTCTGTCTGGCTTTGACGCGGACGCCCTGAAGGCCGACGCTGGGTTCGGGGCCAGCTACGACGTATCGGCCATTCCGCACCTCGGGCGTTGGACGGCCCAGTCCGATTTTCTGAAGAACCTCAAGATCGTCTCGAAATTCCCCGTCTGGGCCAGCGACCCGGACGCAATTCGGGGCAGCACCGACGAGTTCGAGTTCCGCTGGCTGATTGGGATCGAGCTGTGAGCGCTACTCGCCGCCGCCCTCCTCTTGCATTTCGCGCTGGCGCATCGGCATCGCGTCGATGGTGTCGAAAATGGAGCGGGCGGGGATGGGCTCCGCGTCTCGGCGCTTCTCGGTGCCGTCCTTCCCCACGAGGACGATCCGAGACGCACGCGGCGGCACGCCAAACCGGTCGCGCAGGCGCCGGGCCGTCGCCTTCGTGAGCGGCCGAGGGTCCGCCCCCGGAGCAGTGCGGAGCGTCCCGTGGTGGCGCCCCGTGACGGTGAGCAGCAGCAGGTCGCGCTCCCGAACCCCCGCGTCGTGATCAGCAAGGGCCTCCTCCTGCCGGGCCAACCTCTCAGAACTGTCGGATGCCGCGAACACGAAGAGCAATCGGTGCGCCCACCGATGGTTGTCGAGCCGAAAATCGACCGAATCGGGTAGAGTGGGTGGATCGGCCATGACGACGATCGGGCTGAGGGCAACGATGCAGGCACACAGGACGCCACACAGGACGCGATGCATAGCGGTAGAAGACACTGGGAGACAGCGAAGAGTCCATCCACCCGGAGCGTCTCGGGGGCCGGCTACTCGGCGTGTGTCCCGGACGCATCTTGCGGGGTTGCCGCTTCGGGCGTCTCAAACCGCGAGGCGGCGAAGAGGTCGAGGGATTCGGGGCGCTCATCGTCCGCTACGAGCGTAGCCAGGAGGCGTCCCATGCGAAAGCCGTAGCCCATGCCGTGTCCCGTAAACCCGGTCGCGAAAACGCCTTCGGGGTGCCCCGGTACGGTCCCCACCACCGGCCGCCCGTCCGGCGAAAAGCCCATGGTGCCGCTCCACCGCTGTTCGATGGCAAGCCTCTGGGTCCACGGGAAATACGTATGGAGATGCCGTTCGATTGTGGCCTGCACCGCGGGCGTTGTGGTATCGGCCCGGGTCTTCTCGGCGTCGCGGTGCTGGTGGCGGCCCCCACCCGCAAGCACGCGCCCGTCTTCCAACTGCCGCACGTAGAACCCGCCGTTGTGCGAGTACACCGGCACCGGCACCCGGGTCGTCTCGGTGGGGGCCGTGGCCAGCATCTGTGCACGCACCGGGCGGACAACGCCTGACACCGACGGCACGAGGGCCGGCAATGAAGGCCCCAAGGCCAGCACCACTCGTTCAGCGCGGAACGTGCGTTCCGGCGTATCGAGTCGAACGGCCCGATCGTTCCACCGCACGTGCCGTACAGGATGCTGCGTGTGCACGTCGGCGTCGCCCCGAGCGGCGATGTGGTGCACGAGCCGGAGCGGATTTACGGCCGCGCCCGTCGTCACGAACAGCCCGCCATGAAACCCGGACGCCGACAGACGGTCGTTCGTTTTTCCAGCGTCGAGATGCACCACTGGCGCACCAGCCGCGCGCAGGGGAGGCAGGCTTGCCCGGAGGCGTGCGTCCTCGTCTGCGCTGCCCGCAGCCGTGAGGCTTCCGTCCGAGCGCCAGCCAAAGGCGGTCCCGCGCAGTTCCGCTGCCAGGAGGTCTCGATTGGCCCGCGTAAACGCCCACAGCCGCCGGGCCACACGCTCCCCGTACCGCTCCATGTCCGACCGATAGTCCGTGTGGGTGCCCTGCAGGATAAACCCCGCGTTTCGTCCGCTGGCCCCAGCCCCCAACGCTCCGGCCTCCAGAAGGCCCACCCGCAGCGACGGGTGTTGACGACCGAGCCAGTACGCCGTGGAGCACCCCACAATGCCGCCCCCTACCACAACCACGTCGTACGCCGTTTCCCGTCTGCGATGAGCCTGCTGCCAGATTGAGACCGTCATGGAGCTGCGTTCCGGGGACTGCCAGAACCGTACGGAGAGAGAATGGCGCGACGCATGAATAGGCAGTGTACGGATTGGGGCCTCTGCTCGATTCGACCCCCAGGCAAAGCGGCCTAGGCCGCAACGTCTACCAGAATACGCCCCTGCACCTGCCCCTCTACAATCCGGCGCGCAGCCTCCGGAATGGCATCGAGTGCAATGGTCTCAGCGTGGATGCGCTCGTAGTGCGCGTCCGTAAGCAAATCTGCGAGCCGCTCCCAGGCCGTTCGGCGGCGGGCGTTGGGGCAGGTGTTGGAGTCGATGCCCAGCAGGTTCACACCCCGAAGAATGAATGGAAGTACCGACGTGTGCAGAGCGTGCCCGCCCGCATTGCCAAAGGCTGCCACGCTGCCGTGACGCTGCACCTGCGAAAGAATCGCCGCCAGCGTATCGCCGCCCACCGCATCGATGGCTCCCGCCCAGGTCCCCGCGTCCATAGGCCGCGCGGGCCCGCCCTCAAATTCGCTACGCGGCACGATGCGGTCGGCGCCAAGAGCCCGAAGGTACGCGTGCGCCTCCGTGCTCCCGGTGGACGCAACCGCCGCGTACCCCAGGCTCTCAAGCAAGGCCACCGCAATACTGCCCGCCCCGCCCGACGCTCCGGTCACCACCACGTCGCCCGCGTCCGGTCCCACCCCGTGCTCCTCCAGCGCCAGCACCGACAGCATGGCCGTGAGGCCGGCCGTGCCCACGATCATGGACTGCCGGGGCGAGAGGCCCTCCGGAAGCGGGACGAGCGTGTTGCCGTCCACCCGCGCCTGTTGCGTGTAGCCGCCCCATACCGCCTCACCCAACTGCCAGCCCGTCCCAATCGCCAAGTCACCCGGATCAAACCCGTCGTGTCTGCTCTCCTGCACGCGCCCCACCAGATCAATGCCAGGGACCATGGGATACTCGCCCCGGATCACCGCACCCGTCCCCGTCACCGCCAGTCCGTCCTTGTAATTCAGGCTCGAGTATAACACCTCCAGACGAACTGCTTCTGCCCCTGCACCCGGGAGATCTGTCTCGTTCAGTGAGCGCATGTGAGCCTGCACGTCTCCGTCGTCTGTGTCGAGCACAAGGGCGGAAAACATGAAGGCGGTTGTGTCGGGGGTTTGGAACAAGAATCACGTACATCCCACACTCAACGGCGGTACTTTGTTCGGGACCGGCGTCCTGCCCCGGCCGCACGGGGATCTCTTCAAGTTTTGTTCGTATAAAGAAGCGGTGTATTGATCGTGCCCCGCGACCAGTCCCGGCGTCCGCCATGGCCCTCCCCCGCCCCGCCGGTCCGTCTGTCCTCGGCGACTACCTCACCCGACTTCTTCTTGCGCTGGTCGCGAGCCTGGGACTCCTTGTGGCCCTCGCGCACCTGCCGCTCCAGTCTCCTGTTCAGCGCGTGGGCTGGTCCACACATCCCAGCCCTGAGCAAATCGTACTTCGCAACCTTCCCCCCAGTGGGTCTCTCTCGGGCTCTGCCAGCAACGGCACGGAGCGGACGATCTCGCCAACCGCCCCTCCGGTCACAGATTTTCGGGGGGCTGAGTCTTCCCTCTCTCCTCGCCGGGCGTCTGAGGGGCCCTCGCCCCGGACGGCACGCGACTCCGGGTGGACCGATCGCTACCGGCACCTCGAATCCCTCGCGGAGTTGAGTACTGCCGACCATACCCCCGGGATCGTGGGCGGGGTGGGCAGTCTGTATCTCCACATCGACTACCCCGCTCGCGCCATCGCACAGGGCATCGAGGGCACGCTGGAACTCGCCTTCACGGTGGAGGCAGACGGGCGCGTGACGGACCTGGAAGTGGTCCGGCCCCTACATCCCCTGTGCGACTCTGCCGCTGTGGCTGGTGTACGGGCCGTCCGGTTCGTGCCCGCCAAGCAGGAAGGCACCCCCGTTCCCATTCGCCTTCGCCTTCCGGTCCGGTTCCGCCTGGCGGCCGCCTCAACGTCTCCGTAACCCCCCGCTTCCTCGATTGCCCGCCCCTCGGGGCTGCCCGCCTGTGGCCCTTCGCGAAACGTTCGCCCACAAGGAAAGTATTTTTCGTGTTGGAAGCGCTTTTATCGACCTCTCCTCTCTCCAGCCCCGCACATCTGCCATGGTCCCTCCAACCGCTGCCCCCACCCCCGACGTGGACACGCCGGAGGACTTTCTTCCGCTCAACGGCACCGACTACGTGGAATTTTACGTGGGCAATGCCAAACAGGCAGCCCACTACTACGCACACCTCTTCGGCTTCGACATCCGGGGCTACCTCGGGCCCGAAACCGGACACGACGACACGGTGAGCTACCTGATCGAGCAGAATGACATCCGGTTTGTACTCACTTCTGCCCTGGGCCCGGACTCCGCGATCAGTGAGCACGTGCACCGCCATGGCGACGGCGTGAAGGACATTGCGCTGCAGGTGGACGATGCCACCTCCTCCTTCGAGGAAACCACAAAGCGGGGCGCCACGCCGGTTCAGGAACCGACCGTCCATAACGATGAGAACGGAAAAATCGTAACCGCTACCATCGCCACCTACGGAGACACCGTACATACATTCGTGGAGCGTAGAGAATACGACGGTCTCTTCTTTCCCGGGTTCGAGACCTGGGAGAATCCCTTCTGGGAGGCGCCCACGAGCACCGGCCTGCAGTACGTGGACCACTGCGTGGGAAACGTGAAGGAGGGCGACATGGACACCTATGTGGAGTACTACGGCCGCACAATGGGCTTTTACAACATGCTCCACTTTACCGACCAGGACATCTCCACCGAGTACTCGGCTCTCATGTCGAAGGTGATGGCCAACGGCGACGAGAAGATCAAATTCCCCATCAACGAGCCCGCCGAGGGCAAGAAGAAAAGCCAGATTGAGGAATTTCTCGAGTTCTACCAAGGGCCGGGCGTACAGCACGTTGCCCTGTCGACCGACGACATCGTCGGGGCGGTGCGGGAGCTACGGCGCCGTGGCGTCGAGTTTCTTCACGTGCCGGACACCTACTACGACCGCGAGGTGCTTTCCGAGCGCGTGGGAACCATCAACGAGTCGATCGACGCGCTCGAAGAGCTCGGCATTCTTGTAGACCGGGACCCGGACGGCTATCTCCTCCAGATCTTCACCAAGCCGGTACAAGACCGTCCCACTGTGTTCTTCGAGATCATCCAGCGGGAGGGGGCACGCTCATTCGGGGCTGGCAATTTTAAGGCCTTGTTCAAGGCGATGGAGCGCGAGCAGGAGCGCCGTGGAAACTTATAGGGCCGCACTAGGTGTGCTTATGGGGCGTCTATCGGTAATGGCGCGTCACAGCCTCTCCCGCCCAGCCCCGCCGCTGGTTCCAACACCGCCGGCGTGGGACAGAAGAGGGCGGCACGCTGGGCACGTGCGTTGTCTGGGGCGCTGTGGGGAAGAGGCTCCGCCTTCTTCCCGCCGCAGGACCCATCGTTCTGTCTCGATTGGCCCTGGCACAGGGAGTTCGGCCTGCCTGCAGCACAGTCCTTGAGCGCCGCGAAGCCGCTCCTCTGTAAATTTTCCCGGGATGGGTTTGCGTTCTGCAGACCTGTGATCTACGTTGAGCGGGCGTCGATTCGAACGCCCCGCCGGCGCCGCTTCTCTGTCGCCGCGAATACACGGCCTGCTCCCTCGTCTATGGTTCCGTCCGCCTCCGACGCTTGGCGTACTGCGCTCCGCGATCTTCGCGAGACGCTCCCGGAGCGAACGGTCCAGAACTGGCTGGAGCCCATTACTCCCCTCGCGCTCGATACCGACGAGGGCGCGCCGACCCTTACCCTGCAGGTGCCCACGCCGTTTGGCATTCAGTACCTGCGCAGCCGCTTTCAGCGCTCCATCCGGCAGGCCGTAACCGACGCTGTGGGAGAGCCGACGGACGTGGCTTATCAGGTGACTCCAGAAGAAGAACGGCCCGACGAAATCGCGGCAGACTCCGATCCCTCCCCCAGCCCCGACGGATCCGCCACGACGGCAGAGGATCGCTCTTCCGCTTCTCCACCGGCCTCGTCCTCCCGCAACGCGTCCTCGGACGACACAGGCGCGCCCGACGGGCGGTCGTCCGTGCATCCGCCCGGCGACGCCGAGGCCAGCGCCTCTCCTGCCCCCGACGATTCCGGGTCCGCCAACACGGAGCGCCGCGCCTCTCCGCCCCAGACCAACGTCCCTGCGGGACGCACGGCGTCGTCGCAGAACCGGGGCCCTGCCTCTTCTTCTGCCGCCTCGGAGGGATCTCCAGAGGCCCCTGAGGAGACCCAGCGCTCCAATCCCGCCCCTCCTTCCCAGCGCAACGGCGCCGGCTCGCCCGATGAGCGCTCGGCGCTCTACGAGCAGGCCAAGCAACACCTCCGCCCCGAGTACACATTCGACGAGTTTATCGAGGGCGATGGCAACCGGCTGGCCCGAAGCGCCGCCTTTGCGGTGGCCCAGGAACCGGGCAGCACCAATTACAACCCGCTCCTGGTGTACGGCGGAGTGGGCCTCGGCAAAACTCACCTGGCGCAGGCCGTGGCCAACTACGCCCTGGAGCACAACACCGCCGAACACGTGCTGTACGTGTCGAGCGACCGGTTTACGAGCCAGTTTGTGCAGTCGGTGCGCGAGAATCGGATTGCCGCGTTTTCCAGCTACTACCGGCAGGCCGACCTGCTCATCGTCGACGACGTGCAGTTTTTCGGGGAGAAGGAAAAGACCCAGGAGGAGTTCTTCCACATCTTTAACGACCTGCACCAGAACGGCAAGCAGATCTTTCTCTGTGCCGACCGTCCTCCCGCCGAGATCCCCGGCATCGAGGAGCGGCTGCTTTCTCGCTTTCAGTGGGGATTGAGCGCCGACATTCAGCGGCCCGATCTCGAAACCCGTATCGCCATTCTGCAGCGCAAGGCGGCCCGCCAGGACATCGCCGTGTCGCCCGACGTGCTGGAGCTCATCGCGCAGCGCATCGACTCGAACGTGCGACAGCTCGAGGGCGCCCTCACTCGCCTTACAGCCCTCGTGCAACTTGACGGGCGCACGCTGGACCTCGACACGGCCCGGCGCTTCCTACGCGAGCACACCGACGAGGAACCCGCCGCCCTCGACGCCGGCGACATCATCGAGGAAGTGGCCAACTACTTCCGTCTGGAAAAGGGCGACCTGCTCTCGCGCTCCCGCAAGCAATCGGTGGCGCAGGCACGGCAGATTGCCATGTACCTCTGCCGCAAACTCACAGAAGCATCATACGCCCACATTGGGTCTCGCTTCGGGGGACGCGATCACTCCACAGTGATTCACGCCTACCGCAAGATTGAGGAGGCTCTGGAGTCGGACCCCAGTCTCCAGGACGACGTCTCTACCCTCAAATCCAACCTGCAGAATCGGTCGCTCTCTTCGAGCCTGTAGCGTCTCCTCCGCCTCCCAATGTCCACGCTCGATACGCGCTCAATTCACGCTGGAGAGCCGGAGCCCCGCATTGAGGGGGCCGTTACGCTTCCCCTCTTTCAGACCGCGACCTACACGCACGACGATCCGGAGGCGCCGCCCCGCTACATCCGGCACAGCGACTCTCCCAATCACGAGGCCCTCCACGAAAAGCTCGCGGCCCTGACACGGACGGAGAGCGCCCTCGTAACGGCCAGTGGCATGGCCGCCATCTCTGCCGCGCTTTTGAGCCTGCTCGACGCGGGCGACCATCTCGTGGCTCCCAAGGGGCTTTACGGCGGCACGCTGGCGCTTTTCGATGACCTCCTGCCCCGCTTCGACATTGCGCACACGCGGGTGGCGGCCGACGACCGAGAGGCGTGGGAGGCAGCCCTCCAGCCCAACACGAAGGTGCTCTACACCGAGTCAATCGCGAACCCGCTGCTCACGGTGCGCGACCTGGAGATGATGGCGGCCGTGGCCGAGACCCGTGGCCTCGTGGGGATGGTCGACAACACGTTTGCCTCGCCCGTGAACCTGCGCCCTGCCGAGTGGGGATTCGACGTGGTGCTCCACTCCGCGACCAAGTACCTGGGCGGGCACTCGGATCTCGCAGCCGGCGTGGTGGCCGGGCCCGCCCCAGTGCTGGACGATGCGCGCGACACCGCAAAGCTGCTGGGCGGAATGCTGGACCCACACGCCTGTTTTTTGCTGCACCGCAGCCTGAAAACACTGGGCGTGCGGGTGCGCCAGCAGAACGAAACGGCGCAGGCCGTGGCCGAGGCCTTGTCCGCCCACCGGGCCGTAGACCAGGTGCGCTATCCGGGACTCGCCTCCCACCCGCAGCACGCCCGTGCCCGAACGCTCCTGGACGGTTTCGGGGGCATCGTGAGCTTCGATCTCGCTTCCCAAGCAAACGTCGATGCGTTTTTCGACGCGCTCACCCTCCCCCTCCGAGCCCCCAGTCTTGGCGGCGTAGAAACCCTGGTGACCCAACCACTCCATACGTCGCACCGCGGAGTGGCCCCGGAAGAGCGGGCGGCCCTCGGCATTACGGAGCGGCTCGTACGCCTGTCCGTGGGTTTGGAGGGAACCTCCGATTTGGTCGACGACGTGACGGGGGCACTCAGCGCGAGCGTATAGCCCAGTCGTCGGTGGTCGGGGCGGCCGCTCTTCGGAGGCTGCCGTACACGCCGCGGGTACTGCGGAGGGGCAAGCACGCTGCGGAAAGCCCCCCGCACGGGCCCAATTCTTCCTCTGTGTCCCTCCACGCGGAACTGGGCTCACCCCGAGAGGTGCGTGCGGAAGAATGCCGTGGTCCGGCCCCAGACGGCCTGTAGCGATTCTGGCACCGTCCCGCCAAATGGATGTTCTCCGCCAAACGTGTGCCCGCCTTCGGCCTCGAAGACCTGCGCCGAGTCACTGGCACCCGCCAGCGTCTCCGCAGCCTCAACGCCGACCGCCTCATCGTCGCAGGCGTGCACCACGAGCCACGGCACGTTGATACGTGACGCGGCAGCTTGCACATCCAACTCGTCCCGGTGCGCCATTGCGTCGTCGTAGAGACGTTTGTTGAGCCGCATGGTCTGCCCGGTGCGGCTGTTGCGAATCTCGGTGTAGCCCTGCGTCTCCCAGTCCGCGATCTGTTCGTCACTGAACCGGTCGACGAAGGTGGCGACGGAGGACCACGTGACGAGCGCGGCCACCCGGTCGTCGCGG
>CAZFJR010000044.1:19493-21580 GCA_964519235.1 uncultured Salinivenus sp.
GACGAAGGTGGCGACGGAGGACCACGTGACGAGCGCGGCCACCCGGTCGTCGCGGCCCGCCTGCAGGATCACCGTCCCCCCGCCCCGCGAGTGGCCCAGCAGTCCGATGCGGTTCGGATCGGCAGGGGCTTCTGGAAGTCGCCCTGTCTCCACCACGTCCAGGACGGCCTGGAGGTCGTCGAGCTCACGGGTGAACGTGTTGTCCGCGAACTTGTCGAGCTCCGTAAACTCGGTCGGCGCGTTCCGGTGGACGCCGTTGTAGGAGAAGTTCATGTGGACCGACACGAACCCAGCCCGAACGAGGTGGCGGCCCCACTCGGGGTACGGGCCCCAGTCTTTGAAGCCCTTGAACCCGTGGCAGAAGACCACTACCGGCTTGTCTCCGTCATCGTCTCCCATGAACCGCACGTCACAGTCCACCGCGTCGCCGCGGGCGTTCTCGACAGTGAACGGAATTTCGCGCACAGACGGAGCCATGGCAAGACACGTCGGTGAGGAACGACAGGCAACGTCGACGAGCGTCACACCCGCCGCGTTCGCACATCACGCAATACGCAATCCTACCCCGATTCCGGAATCACCTGAATGTCGAGCGTAGCGGAGACGCCGTGCCCCAGGTCGATAGAGGCGGTGTAGGCGCCCACGAAGCGAATGTCCTCGTCAAGCTCAATGTCGCGTCGGTCGATATTGAAGCCGCGATTGGAGAGCTCCACCGCAATTTGCTGGGTGGTGACGGTGCCAAAGATGCGGTTGTCCTCGCCCACCTTCGCCGTGAAGACAACCTGCATGTCTTCGAGCTCGTTCTTGAGCTCCTCAGCCTGCTCTTGCTTGGCGGCCTCTTTGCGCGCCTGTTGGCGCTGCTCGTCGCGGAGCTGGCGGATGGCCCCGTCGGTGGCAACACGCGCGAGGCCCTGCGGAATGAGGTAGTTGCGGCCGTAGCCGTCGGCCACCTCGTGGACGTCCCCCTTTTCGCCGAGGTGCTCCACGTCGTCGAGAAGAATAACTTTCATGATGCAATCGGGTCGGTGAAGTGGTGGAGACAGTTCGTCCGGCGTCGGTTACCGAACCGACTCGGAGACGTACGGGAGCAGGGCGAGATGGCGGGCGCGCTTGATGGCCGTCGTAACTTGGCGCTGCACGCGGGCCGGTACACCCGTCACACGACGGGGCAGAATCTTGCCCTGGTTGTTGATGAACTGCTCCAGGAATTCAGTGTCCTTGTAGTCTACGTATTCAAGGTGCTCGTAGTCGACGTCGTTTTGGTCAGCCATGGGAGTGGGGGGGTCAGATGCGAGAGACGTGGGGCAGAAAAAAGAGCGTGGCCGCGCTACTCGTCGTCGGCCTCGTCCTCCTCTTCGGCGGCTTCTTGCGCACGGCGCTGCTTGCGCTTCTCGTAGTGACGCTGCATCTTCGCGTCCATGCGGAGGGTGAGGTATCGCAGCACGTCGTCGTTCACGTCCAGCTCGCGCTCAAGGCGCTCAATCAGCTCGCCGGGCGCCTGGAAGTACATGTTCACGTAGTAGCCGCTGCGCTTGCGGTCGATCTCGTAGGCGAGGCGCTGATTGCCCCACTCGTCGACCTCCAAGACGTCGCCGTCGTTGCTCTCGATGAGGTGGTTCACCTTGCGAACAATGTCGTCCACCTGGTTTTGCTTGACGACCCCACTGATGACGTACGTGAGCTCGTACTGATACTTTTGTGCCATGTCGCAAATTCGGGTCCCTGTGGAATGATAGCGATCATGCCCCTCGTAGAACGCCGACGAGTCCGCACTCGACTTCCGTCGATGTTGTCGGCGTGCGGAGGAGCAGGGATAAAACTCCAATCGGTACGTACGACTGCGCCCTCGCTAGGTCGCAGAAAGGCCTTGAAAACGGGGTGAGGATTGAGACTGCGGAACGGGAGTATCATGTCAACAAACGAAGCCGCCTCCCTGCCCAGCACTGCCCCCCAGGGACTTGAGTGTGCATTGCGTGATGCGTATTGCGTAATTTCTCGACCAACAGAATACGCAATACGAGATACGCACCACGCCCTACAAGTTTGCCAGCTTCTCAGCGTGCTCTTCCGCGCGCAGGGCGTCGATA
>CAZFJR010000045.1:0-8465 GCA_964519235.1 uncultured Salinivenus sp.
CCGGAATACCGCGGCAAAGGCCTCGATGCGATGCTGATCCTTGCGACGATGGACGCCGCCCCGGAGCACGGCTACGTGGGGTGCGAAACGAGTTGGATCCTGGACACCAACGACCGCCTGCTGAACATGATTGAGACGATCGGCGCCACGCAGGACAAGGAGTACGCCCTGTTTGACGTTCCAATCTCGAACGGCGCGTGACGACGGCCAGCCGCTGTGTGCCGACCTCTTTTCCCCCGAATTCCTCCCGACTCCCCGCCGATGACCCCCCAGTTCGTCTACTTCGACGTTGATGACACCCTGCTCGATCACCAGCAGGCAGAGCGCAAGGCGCTGGCCGACGTCCGAACCCGCTACGCGGCGGTGTTTGGCGCCCACTCCGTCGACGAGCTACAGGCCACCTATCACTCCATCAACGCCCCCCTCTGGCGGAAGTACGCCGCCGGCGAGATCGGCAAGCAGACCGTCCAGCAGCGGCGGTTCGAGGGGCTGCTCGACGCTGCGGGCGCTCCGCACGCCGACGCCACGCTCGTGGCCCGTTACTACATGCAGCGCTACGCCGCGCACTGGGCCTTCATTCCCGGGGCGCGAGACACGTTCGAGGCCGTCGCCGAAGAGCACCCCGTGGGCCTCATGACGAACGGGTTCGCGGAGGTGCAGGAAAAGAAGCTCGACTGCTTCCCGGTGCTCCGCGACACGTCCGAGGCCGTCGTGATTTGTGAGGACGTGGGCGCGCTCAAGCCCGACCCAGATGTGTTCGACCACGCCACCGAGGCGGCGGGCGTGCCGTACGAGGACGTGCTCTACGTGGGCGACTCGTACCGCTCCGACGTGCAGGGGGCGCAGCCGGTGGGCTGGCAGGTGGCCTGGTACGTCCGCACCGGCACCAATGGCCAGTCCACGGGCGACCGCGTCTTCCCGTTTTCCGATTGGGAGACGCTGCGCGAGCGGCTGGTCTGATCTCTACCCGAGCAGCTGGCGGAACGACTCCAGAAAGACCTGCACGGAGCGCGGCTCAAGGAGGACGGTAAGCACCACGCCCGCAATGGCCCCGCCCACATGGGCCTCGTGCGCAATCCAGTCGCCCACGCCGCCTTCGCGGCCGCTTCGCCCCATTGCGTAGATGGACCCGAATACGTACCCGAAGGCGAAGAGGATGGCGGGGATGGGGAGGGCGAAGAACAAGTAGAGGTTGCGGAGCGGGAAGAATACGCAGAACGCGAATACGACGCCACTTACGGCCCCCGACGCTCCAACTGCCGAGTAGTGCGGGTCGTCTCGATTGAACACAAACGTGACGGCGTGGGCGACCAGCTCCGCGCCGACGTAGAGAATCAGGAACGCCCCTGCCCCCAGGATGCGCTCCAGCAGCGGCCCAAAGAAGTAGAACGTGATCATGTTGAACGCCAGGTGCGTGCCGCTGCCGTGCACGAAGCCGGCCGTCAGGAAGCGGTAGTACTGCCCGTCCTTCTGAATGCGACGCGGCTGGAACGAAAGCTCCCGGATGAGGGATGGGTCGGTGAAGGCGTAGAGGCTCACGCCCACGTTGGAGAGCAGCAGCGCGAGCGTGATGGGGGCCTCAAGAAGTCGTTCCATTCAGCTGGTGGGGGGAGGAGAGCGGGGGACGGGGCGAAAGAGAGCGGCCCTGGACGCACAGGGGGGCAACCGCAAGACGCGCGGAGAGATGCAGGGGCGGCAATTTTTGCGTCTCCCGAATCACGTCTCATGCCTCAGACCTCACGCCGTCACGCCGGAGACGTGGTGGAGGAGCGACTCAAAGACGAGCCGCCCATCGTCGCCCCCAAGCAGCGGTTCGACGCAGCGCTCGGGGTGGGGCATGAGGCCGCATACGTTGCCGGTCTCGTTTACGAGGCCGGCGATGCCGTGAACAGAGCCGTTCGGGTTGGCGTCGTCGGTCACGTCGCCGCCTGGCGTGCAGTAGCGGAAGAGGACCTGGTCGTTGTCTTCGAGGCGGGCGAGCGTCTCGTCGTCGGCGTAGTAGCGGCCCTCGCCGTGGGAGAGGGGAATGGTGACCACCTGTCCCTCCGACATCGCGTTCGTGAACGGCGTCTCCGCAGTCTCCACGCGGAGGGTCGTGTCCGTGCAGATGAAGCGGAGCGACTCGTTGCGCAGGAGCGTGCCCGGGAGCAGGCCCGCCTCGCACAGAATCTGGAAGCCGTTGCAGATGCCGAACACGAGCCCGCCCTCGTTTGCGAAGCGCCCCACATCCTGCATGATGGGCGAAAAGCGCGCAACGGCGCCGGAGCGCAGGTAGTCGCCGTACGAGAACCCGCCCGGCACGATCACCACGTCCACGTCCCCGAGCTCGTCGTCCTCGTGCCAGATGAACCGCGCCTCCTGCTCAAAAACGTGCTTCGCGGCGTGGTACGCGTCGTGGTCGCAGTTGGACCCTGGAAAAACGACGACACCGAAGCGAGCGGACATGGGGAGTCAGGGAGGATGAAAAATGAGGCGGCAAAATGGGGCGTCTTGCGGAGTGCGTATTCTGTGCGGCCCACCGCCTGCGCACCACGCCCCCCGAACTGCGCACTACAGAGTCGTTCGGAGAGGGGCATTCGAGACAGGAGGGGCGGGAGGAGGGCAGGGTGCTTTCGGGAAAAGACGGCGTCCTACGCATTTACGTAGTCCAGCCAGGCACTTCCCTCCACGTAATTCTCCACTACCTCCGTGAGGTCGTGGTTGCGGTAGGTGGTCACCCGGCTGTCCACGTCCTTCTGGAAGACCTGCAGGCAGTTGGAAATTAGGTCGCTGCGGAACCCGCGATCGCCCATTTCGATGGTAAACTCCATCGTGACCACCCGGCCGAGAATGCGCCCGAGCTCCACGAGCTTACGCTGGGGCAGCGAGAGATCCACCTCAAAGTCGAGCGTATCGTCAAAGTAGTCCGCGGCCCGGCGGGTCATCTCGAAGTCCGAGAGGAACGCGTGCAAGTTGCGCTCCTTGGCCGACCGCATCGACTTGAGCACCGACTCCGAGATCTGCTGATAGAGCACATCGTTCGAGCCCTCGAAGATCTGGAAGGGGCGGCTGTCCACTACCGAGCGGCCCGCCACGTGGTCGAGCCGGTACCCCGTGCCGCCCGTCAGCTGCAGGAGCGACTGCGCGGCGTTTTGCATCAGGTCCGTTACCACCGTCTTGGTGGCGTTGGCCGCGAGGGCGTCGCCCGCGAGGTTGTTGTCGGTGTGGGCGTGCTCGCTGGTGTGGAGGCACAGGGCCGAGCAGGCCGTGTAGGCGGCCTGCAGCCGGGCGAGGCGGCGCTGCACCTGGTCGTAGTTGAGAAGCGGTGTGCCGCCGACAGAGCGCTCGCGGCAGTGCTCCAGGGCCTCGTCGAGGATACGTTGGAGAAAGCCCATGCCCATCCCCGGAAACTCAATCCGGCTGCGGTGCAGAATGTCGAGCATCATCTTGATGCCCGTGCTTTCCGGCTGGAGGCGGTGGGCCTCCGGCACCTGGATGTCCACGTGGTTGCGGCCGTACGGAATCATGTAGAGGCCGAGGTTTTCGTAGAACTCCTCCACCTCAATCATTTGTTCGGGCCGGTTCATGTCGGCCACGAAAAAGTCAATGTCGCGCCCCAGATCGCCGTTTGGCCCCTGCCGGCGGGCAGCCACCAGGAAGAAGTCGGCCCAGCCGGTAAGGCCGGCCCAGTGCTTGGTCCCCTGCAGGTGGTACGTGCCGTCGTCCGCCTGCGTGTACGACGTCTCCATGCTGAGGGCGTCGGTCCCGTAGTCGGGCTCGGTGATCATGAGCCCGCCCAGGTTTTTCTCCTCCACGAAGCGCTCGAAAATGGGGCCTTTGATGGCCTCGTTCCCGTACTTCGTGAGGGGCTGCAGGAAGAGGGCCCCATTGATGCCGAGCGTCAAGGAGAGGGCCAGCGACTCGTACGACGCCGCCGCGAGGATGGACTGACACTCGTGCACGTGCCCGCCGCGTCCCCCGTACTCTTCGGGGATGAAAACCGACAGGGGCGTCACCGACTGAATCTCCCGCATCATAAACGGCGGGAGGCCGCGCTGGGTACTGACCTCGTCGAAGTCCCCCCGCATTGTGAAGGCTTTGTGGACTTTTTTGCGGAAGGCGTCCCGAAAGGTCTCGAACTCAACGGAAGTGCCGATGTCTTCGGACAGGTAGGAAGCAATGCTCATTGGGCAAACGGTGTCTCGACGATGGGAGGGCCCCGTGCGAAGGCCGCGCTCGACAAGGAAGATGCGTGATTTTCGCTTACCGGAACGAGCGCCGCATGGAAAAGATCAGTTGCAGGGCTGCAATCTACAAACGAAGCTGCAACAAATCGATCAATCTACCGCGCCGAGAGTCTGTTGCGTCTGTTGCGCGCCTGGGCGCTGGCACAGGCCACTGGCACAGACCAACAGGGCAGAGGCGAGACGCGCTGGCCACACTGAGGCCCACGCAAAAAAGAGCAAAAAAGAAAGGAGGAAAGCCGATCGCTCGGCCTTCCTCCCTTCGTGTCGGGACGTCCCCGCACAGATCCGCACAGAGGCGTGTTCGCGTCCCGGTGGGCCGGTGTACGGGACGAAAACCGGATCAGAACGAAGGCAGCCGGAGCTAAAACGGGAGGTCGTCGTCCGGCTCGAAGGTATCCTCGTCGTCCGACTGCTGCCCCGACTGCGGGCCAGAGGGACCGGCGGGCTGCTGTCGTCGCGTCTGGTCCATGTCGTTCTGGCCGCCGCGGTCTTGGTTGAAGCCGCCTGGTTCGCCCCCGCCCTGGCGGTTGCTGTCCAAGAACATCATCTCGCGGGCCTTCACCTCCGTGGAGTAGCGGGTGTTGCCCTCCTGGTCGTCCCAGGAGCGCGTCTGGAGCTTCCCCTCGAAGTAGACCTGCGAGCCCTTCTGCAGGTATTCGTTGCAGATCTCGCCGAGCCGGCCCCACGCCACTACGTCGTGCCATTCGGTGTTCTGCACCTCGTTGCCGTCGTTGTCCGTGTATGACTCGTTGGTGGCAAGGGACATGTTGCACACTGCTGTCCCGCTTCCGGTATACCGAAGCTCGGGATCGTCCCCAAGATTGCCGATAAGAATCACTTTGTTAACTCCGCGTGCCATGGTGGTCACCTAACCGTGTTGTTCGAAGAATGATGAGAGCCTGAGTCCCTGCATCCCCGCGTCCCTATACGCCGCGCCGCGCAAAGTGTCCCGACGGCCGCGCCCCCGGACTGCGTGGAGGGCATCCCCAGCGCCTGTGCCCCCTAGACACACAAGTGGGGACAAACATAACGTAAACCGCACATGGCTTTGAACAAAGGTGCGAAAACGATTCGGCGCTTCGTGCCAGGGCCCGTGCTACGCAGAGCAGGACACAAGGCAGGGCGGGGAGAGGCGGCTGTGGGGGCGCGGCTCTGGAAACGACTGGCCAATCCCGCACGGTTAGGACGTTCCCAAAGACGGCGGTGCCGGAGGGACGAAAGCGCCTGCGGAGGCGAGCGCGGAGGCAAAGCCACGAGCGGAGACAAAAAAATGCCGGGCAGATACGCTCACCCAAAGACGCATCTGCCCGGCAAGAATGGAGGCCTCCTGGGACGATTTGTCCCGGCAACGAGATCGCGCACGCGACCCACGCTGCACTGTGCCGTGATCCGCAATGAGCGTGCCAATTCCGGGAAGAGCGGTCGTTAGGCGGAGAAAAGGCGGTCTACAGGGAGCAGAGGCGTGCGCTTCGTCACACAGTTGTCCGGCCCATTGGACAGGCGTGGGCAGAGGGGCAGGCGCAGGCGGGGCCGGCCAGGGGAAGCAAGAGAACGGCTCCGAAGGCTCATCGCAAGGAAGGACTATCGCAGAAGAGGGCCGTCGCGGTGGAGCCGCCGCGAGAAGGAGGGGGAGGAGTTGCGGTAGCGCTAAGGGCCGGAGGGGGAGCGCAAAGAGGCCTCTTCGCCGAGCCGCTTCAGAAACCCAAGAGTAAGTTGATTGAACGTGCCAGGGTGTTCAATCATGGGGGCGTGGCCGCACTTATCGATAAATTCAAGGCGGGCACTGGGCATACGGGCCTGGAACTCCTCGGCCACCTCCGGAGGCGTAATGATGTCGTCGCGGCCCCATACCAGCAGGGCGGGCATGTCCAGGCGCGGCAACTGCTCGGCAACCGTCTCTTCGTCGGCCGAGCGGGCAAACTTAAGGAGCCGGAAGGCGCGCGGGCGATCGTTCACGATTTCCAACATCTCATCGACCAGGTCCTCGGTCGCGTGAGACGGGTCGTAGAACGTCATCTCGGTCCGCTCCTTGATGAACTCCCGGTCTTGCCGCCGGAAAAACGACGATCCCATCGTGGTTTCGTAGATGCCGGACGATCCGGAGAGCACCATTGCGTGGACGGTTTCGGGATGGTCCAGCGCGTACAGAAGCGCCACGTGCCCCCCCAGGGAGTTGCCCACGAGCACCACGGAGCCGAGCTCAAGGGTGGTTACGAACTCGCGGATGTACTCCGTGAGGCGGGGCACGCCCGTTTCTGAGAGGGGAAAGTCGTAGACGGGGAGAACGGGGGCAAGCACGCGGTGGCCCTGGTTCGACAGGGCCTCCACGGTGTCGACCCAGTTGCTCAGGTCGCCGAGCATGCCGTGCAGCAGGACGATGGGGGGCAGGGGGGGGTCGTCGGGACCTTCGTCGTTGTACTGGAACGGGCCCGTCTCGTGGATGGGGAATGGGGTTTCGTGCATACGTGGCTCGTCGTCAATGAGGCCGGGCGATTCAGAATCGGAAGGCCCTCCGGAAGGGCGCCGCCGCGAGCGCAGGCACACGCCTGCTCCCTGTACGCCGCCTTCATACACCGTCGCTCAGGGCCAAGGCCCCTACTGCAGCGCGCCGCCAGAACCCAGAGGCGGCGGGGGAGGGCAATCAGTTGGTGGGAACCAGTGGTACGAATCAGTGCACACAGGCAAAGGCCGTGTAGATTTTCGGGTCCCGTGTTGCAAGAAACGTACGAGGTCGGTAACATTCAAAGCCCTCTTTTCCAAGACCCGTTCCGCAGTGCGTCTCCTTCGGTGCAAGAGAGCGGCGAAAATTTGCGGAAGAGACCAGCGTGGAACAGGAGCGGCCGCGTTCATGAAGGAAGAAGCGGGGAAAACGGCTGAGAAACCGGCGTTTGCGCCCCTGGTACGAAAACAGCGATTCACACCACGTTTCTCTCCTCCAGCACACCCACTTGTTCATGAAGAAAACGTCACGGAAGCGCGCGACACAGATTGGGGTGTACAGTGCCCTCGCGGGTGGGGCCGTCGGTTTTGCGTTGGGTATGCTGTTCGCCCCCAAACGGGGGCCCGATGCTCGTCGCCGTGTTGCCTACCAGGTCGAGCGCCTCACGTCCCAGGCCGAAGGGTTCTTCCGGCGCCTGGTTCAGTCGGGAGGCGAGAACAAAGGGCGACGCAACAGCGACGCAGTGGTGCAGGACGCCGAGGCCCGCGCCGACCACATCCGCGACGACATTGACGCCCTTATGGAAGAGCTCCGAAAAGCCTCGGAAGACGCCGATGCGGGCAGTTAGTTGTGGCCGCCTCCCCGTCCCTGGTTCGCGTCGCGCCGACCGCCTCGGTCCCCTCACCTCCTTCGCCATCGACTGATCCCTCCGCTCCTACATGCCAGACCTGACCGTTCTTCTCTCTCCCGCCGATCAGAAGCAGCCCGGCGGCAATCCGTTTGCGCCGGACATGTTCGACTACCGCACGTCCGGAACCTTCAACTACTTCGACGACCTCAACCCCGACCGGCGCGAACTGATCGACACCCTGCAGACGGTGATCGCGGAAGAGGACGAAGAGGCCCTCGCGGACGTGTTCGGGCTCGAGGGGTATGAGTTGGAAGAAGCCGTCCGCGTGAACGAAGAGATCTACGACGCCCCTCTCATGTCGGCCCTGGATCGCTACAGCCCTGGGGTGATGTACGCCGCGATGGATTTTGCAAACCTTCCGACGGGGGCGCAGCGCCGCCTCCTGGAAAATGGAGTGGTCCTCTCGGGGCTCTTCGGACTGCTTCGCCCCGACGACCTCATTCCCAACTACCAGTTGGGCATGGACGCGGAGCTTCCGGACATTGGCCCGGTGGCCGAGTACTGGCGGCCCATCATCAGCCCCATCCTCAACGACAGCCTGGAGGGCCGCTGGGTCTGGGACATGCTCCCGGATGTGCACCGCGGCGCGTGGACCGACGAGCACACCTACCAGGCGCGCGTGGAGGTTGAGTTCGAGCGGGTGGAGGACGGGGGGCGCGTCCCGATCACGGGCGAAGACCTGGAGGTGCAGCGCGGCCAGTTTGTGAATTTTATCGTGCAGGAAACGGCCGAAGAGATGGACGACCTCCGAGAGTGGGCCGAAGAGGAGTCCGACGAGCTTGCGTTTGACGAGGCGGCCTCCACCTACGACGAGGATACCAGAACCTGGACGGTCGTCATGGTGCAGGAGTAGGTGCACGAGTAACAGGTGCACGAGTAACAGGTGCAC
>CAZFJR010000045.1:8565-21519 GCA_964519235.1 uncultured Salinivenus sp.
AGCAAGTAGGTGCAGGAGTGGCAGGATGGAGGAAGCCATGCAGGAGCAGGTTTGGTGGCATCCTCTGGGACACGGGGCCCGTCCGGGGCGGCTCCGTTGAGGCCAGTGCGCCGCAGGGGCACCCACCGAGCCCAGCGGGCACGTGTGAGGGTGATGCATGAGGGCTGCCCGTACCCTGGCGAAGCACGCGACGGGCGCGCTACACAACACTCCCACGCACCGCGCAGCAACATCACGTTTGTCGCTATCGAGGATTTGCGTTGGGACCGTTTATGACGCCACCAGTCGTCATTGGCATTGCGGGCGGGTCTGGGTCCGGAAAAACGACCGTTCTAAACCACATCACGCGGGAATTCGGGGCCGACCCCATTGCGGTCCTCGACCACGATGCCTACTACCGGGACCTCGCGCACCTGTCTCCCGAAAAACGCGCCCGGTTCAACTTTGACCACCCCGACGCGCTGGAGACCGAACTCATGCGCGAGCACCTCGACCGATTGATCGAAGGGGAGGCCGTAGAAAAGCCGGTCTACGACTTCACGACCCACACCCGCGAGGACGAGACGGAGACCGTGGAGCCCCGGCCCGTCATCATCATCGAAGGGCTCCTGGTGCTGGCCGAATCGCTACTGGAAGAGCAGATGGACATCCGGATTTACGTCGACGCGGCCGACGACATCCGGCTCATGCGCCGCATTCGGCGCGACATGCAGGAGCGCGGCCGTTCTATCGAGGGCATTCTGCGCCAGTACGAGCGCACCGTCCGGCCCATGCACCTCGAGTTTGTGGAGCCGTCGAAGCGGGAGGCCGACATCGTGATTCCGCGCGGGGGGCACAATCACGTGGCCATCCAGATGGTTCTGTCCCGCATTCAGGAGCTGCTGCGGCTTGTGGAGAACGGCACGCTTCAGTCCTGATTGGCGTTCGGAGGGGTCTGGAGGGCAAGGAGGCGCGTGCCGCGCAGCACGAGGTGCGGGGCGTGGTGGGCCGTCTCGAAGTGGTCGACGAGAAGGCGGCTCCATCCGCCCGTGAGGACGACGCGGGGGGGGTCCGGCAGCGCGGCGGCGAGGCGGCGGCACATGCCTCGGGTCTGGTCCACCAGTCCCCACATGAGGCCGCTCTGGAGGGCCGTCTGGGTTGCGTTGCCCACAGGAGCATCCGGCAGTGAAAGAGGGACGATGGGGAGCTGGGCGGTGCCGCTGCGGAGGGCGTGGCGTGCGAGGGCGGGCCCCGCGGCAATGGCCCCTCCCCGATACACGCCGCTCCGGTGCACCACCTCGTAGTTGAGCGCCGTTCCGGCATCTACGACGAGCACGCTCTGTGGGCCGTCGCGTCCGTAGCGCACCCACGCGGCCGCCGCCGCTGCGAGCCGATCGTGGCCTAGCGTGTCCGGCGTTTCGTACGCTACGTCGAATGGAAGGTCCAGTGCTGGCGTGACGCGAACGAGGGGGGCGTCCGTCAGGGAGCGGAGGGCTTCCGCAAGGGCCTCCGTGCGCGTCGGCACCACCGACACGAGTCCAATCCGCTCCACGGGGGCGTGCTCGGTCCACGGCGTAAGTGCTTCCCGCCAGTGGGCTACCGGGGGCGCCGCCTCGTTGTCGGGGGGCGTCAGGGCACGAGCGTCCACGAGCGTGTCTCCCTCGAAGAGAGCTGCTTTTACGGCGCTGTTGCCGATGTCCAGGGCAAGCAACATGGCGCGGTGCTGAGGTGGATAGGTGGAGGCGCTACCGGTGGCGGGTGGCCTCGCCGGTGTGGACTGTGGCGGGGCCCTCGGGGGTGTCAAGGCGCAGGGCACCGGTGTCGGTGATTCCCTGAACAGTCCCCGAAAGAGACCGGCTGGCGTTGGGGAGGTGCAGGGTGGTTGGCTCGTGCAGCGAGACGAGGCGTTCCTCATACGCGTTGCGAGTCGCCGCGGCTTGGCCCTGCTGCACGGCGTCGTACCGGTGCTCGAGGGCAGAGAGGAGGCGGCCCATCAGTTCGGCACGAGGCACTGGGCGGCCGGTCGTGAGGCGGAGCGACGTGGCGGTGTCGGCGAGGGCGTCCGGGAAGTCAGTCTGGTTCACATTGAGCCCCAGCCCCAGAACCACCACGGTGTTGCTTTGCGGCGTCGCGAGGGACGACTCTAGCAGCATGCCGCAGGTCTTTCGGCCTTCCAGCAGCACGTCGTTTGGCCATTTGAGAGCGGCCCGGCGGGGCGACACGAAGGCGTCGACGGTCTCGGCCACGGCCACGCCCGCTGCCACAGTAATGAGGCCCAGCCGGTTGGGGGAGAGGGAAGGGCGGAGGACGATGGAAAAGAGGAGGTTTTGGCCCTTGGCGGCCGCCCAGGTGCGCCCGTGGCGGCCCCGGCCCGTATGCTGGTATTCCGCAAGCACCACCGCTCCCTCCGGGGCGCCGTCTGCCGCCCAGTCCACCGCCTGTTCGTTGGTGGAGTCCACCTCCTCAGCGCTACGCACAGCACGCCCGAAGCGATCGGTCGTGAGGCGGTCTCGTACATCGCGGGCCAGGGAGAGGGACATGGCGAGAACGCCCTTGGGGGACGTCGTCTGTGGGGCGATGAGGAACGGGACCTAGTGCTCTACGCACTGGGCGGCACAAAGTCTCTGCGCGTGGGGGCCTCAGGACGGTGCGCTCTGCGCTTCGTACTCGGAGTAGACCGAGACCGTGCGAAACTGACGAGGCGCGCGCAGAGGCACGTCGACACGGGCGCGCACTCGGGTGCAGCGGGGCAACCAGACCGCGGGGCCGGGGCCGACGTCCACGGGGCGAAGGCGGAGGGTCAGTCGGCTTTGCTCCTCGAACAGTAGGATGTGGCTGTTGCGCACGACCGTCAGGCCCACCAGTTGGAGCGAGGCGCGGTCGAGGGTGAGCCGGGCATAGCGGACGCCCTGCTCGGCACCACGCCCCTGGGCCCGCGCCTTCGCTTCTACCATGAGCACTGGCGTGCCGCCCGGTAGCGAGCCGGGGCGCAGGGCATAGCGGTAGGCCTCTTGGGTGCGGGGAGCAAGGTAGGCTGGCTGATCGGCCAGGGCCTGGGTAGCCAGGTTGGCGGGGCGGGCCCGCCGCGTCGGTTGGGGCGAGATCCCCGAAAGAACGCCTCCCCGCTGAAACGTGCCCGTCGAGTCGGCCCGCTGAAGGCGGCCCGTCTCGGTTCCGGGAGCATATCGGAGGGTGCGTGTGCGTGCAGCCGTGATGGCCCCGGTGGTATCCAGCTGCTCGGTGCGCACCCGGCGCGTAACGCCGTACGCGTCGAGCCGCGCGAACGCGGAGTCGAGGGCCGTCCGCCGCATTTGGCCCAGCAGGGCAAGCACGGAGTCGCGAGACACCGTGGAGGCGGCAAGGGTGTCGACGTTCCCAACCCTCCCAACGCCTGTAGAGGGCGCCGGCCCGTCGGTGCAGCCCGCGGTTCCCACGGCAACGCCCGCAAGAAGCAGCCCGACCACGACGAATTTTAAAAAACGGGCGCGTTCGGGCCAGACGGGATGCATCACTCGCTGCCGATTTATATGTTGGAGCGCAATTTGATACCGCTAGCACAGAGCCGGGCAAAAGTTTCGGTGCAGGCCGAGGGCTTCGCAGAGTCTTCGGTCGTCCCCCCCTTTCTGCGCAACTGGCGCTGCTTCGATGGAGATCCCCACCCCTGAGGAGATTCCGACGCACAACTCGCCCTACGACGACGCACTGGCGACGGCCGTGCAGGCGGCCCGCCGTGCGGCCCGCATCATTCGGGAGCGGACCGGAGCACTGGGAAATGTGCGGGCCAAGGGACAAAACGACTTCGTGACCGAGGTGGACGAGGCCGCCCAGGCCGCGGTGCTTGGCACCATTCGCGACGCCTACCCCGGCGACACAATTCTGGCGGAAGAGGGGGGCGAACCGGGGGCCCCGCCGGCCTCCGTCGACGGGCGGCGGTGGATCGTGGACCCGCTCGACGGCACGACAAATTTCATGCACCAGGTGCCCCCCTACGCGGTGAGCATTGCCCTGCAAGATGACGACGCTCTGGCGGTGGCGGTGGTGCTCAACGTGCCGCGCGACGAGCTTTTTACGGCGGTGGCGGGCCACGGCCTGCAGGTAAACGGGCGGCCCGCCGGGGTCAGCCAGACGCACGCATTCGAGGACGCCCTCCTCGCCACCGGGTTTCCCTACCGCCGCTTCGAGCACACGGAGGGCTACCTCGATGTGCTGGGCGAGGTTCTCCGTGCGGCCCGCGGGGTGCGCCGCCACGGGGCGGCCGCCGTGGACCTGGCGTGGCTGGCCTGTGGGCGGTTCGATGGCTTCTTTGAGACGGGGCTGCAGCCCTGGGACGTGGCCGCCGGCATCCTGCTCGTGCGCGAGGGTGGCGGGCGCGTCACAAACTACCACGCAGAGGACGGCCTCGCGCCCCCGTTCGACCAGCAGGTCTGCGCCACCAACGCCCACCTCCACGCCCCCTTGCTCGAGCACCTCGCCCCGATGGACGACGTGCAGCTGTAAAGCGTGAGGCGCGTGACACGTGAAGTGTGATTTTGACTCCACTGGCCCCAATTTTACGCGTCACGCATCACCGAAGAACGAACCTCCTCGACACTGCTCCTTCCCCCTCTTCAAATCGAAAGTACTACGCTATGGACGGTTACGACTTGCTCGACGGAAAGACGGGCATCATCTTCGGGGCTCTCAATGAGGAGAGCATCGCCTGGGCGGTCGCGGAGGCGTGCGACCGGGAAGGCGCCGACTTCGTGCTCTCCAATGCACCGGTGGCCCGCCGCCTCGGGAGCCTCGACGCCCTCGCTGACAAAACCGACAGCGACATCATCTGGGCCGACGCCACCGACGATGAGGCGCTGGCCGAGCTGTTTGCGGAGGTGAAAGAGACGCATGGCTCCATCGACTTCATTGTGCACTCCATTGGCATGGGGGTGAACGTGCGCAAGGACGTGCCCTACGAGGACCTCAACTACAACTGGTACGAGCAGACGCTCGACGTGTCGGCCGTGAGCCTACACCGCATCGTCCACCACGCCCTGGAGTCCGAGGCGATTGACGACGGCGGCTCGATCCTGGCCATGAGCTACATCGGGGCCCAGCGCATCTTCTCTAAGTACTCGGAGATGGGCGACGCCAAGGCGCTGCTGGAAAGCATTGTGCGCTCCTTCGGGTACCGACTGGGCGAGCGCGACATCCGCATCAACGCCATTTCGCAGAGCCCCACCAAGACCACCGCGGGGTCCGGCATCGACGGGTTCGACGCGATGTACGAGTTTGCCGAGCGGGTGGCGCCCCTGGGCAATGCCGACGCCGACTCGTGCGCCGACTACGCAGTTACGCTCCTTAGCGATCTCACGCGCATGGTCACCATGCAGACGCTCTACCACGACGGCGGCTTCTCGAGCATGGGCATCTCCGATGAGATTGTAGAGGCGATGGCAGACTCGTTTGCCGAGGAAGAAGACCCGTCCTAAAGCGTAGTGCCGACCGAGGACATCCTGCTTGTTCGTGCAGTGCGTGATGAGGGATCCATCAAGCATGAGCTTTACAGGATGATTGTTCACGCATCCCGTCTCTACGCATCCCGTCTCTACGCATCCCGCGTCCTCCTCCATGAGTGAGGGTGCCTGTTGCCACTGTGACTGCCGTTCTCGCTCGAACGATTTCCTTCCGTGATCAAACTCTTTGTCACCGACATTGACGGCTGTCTGGCCGAGCCCTACACGCCCTACGACCTGGAGGGGCTGCGTCGGCTCCGCCGTGTGGCCAACCGCGACGACACCCCGGCCCTCTCCATCTGCTCGGGGCGGGCGTACCCGTACGTGGAGGCGATGGCCCAGGCGCTGCAGCTGACGGTGCCGGTGCTCTTTGAGGCTGGCGGCGGGCGCTTCGATCCCGTGGCCGCCCAGACGACCTGGAGCCCCCGCCTCACCGAGGCGGCGGAGGAGCAGCTCCGCGCGGTCGAGCACTGGTTCCGGACGGAGTGTGTGCCCGGCACGCGCCTGTCGGTGGACCACGCCAAGCGGACGCAGGCGGGCGTCGTCTCCCCCGATCCGGACGAGATCCGGGCCGTGCGCTCCCGCACCGAGCAGTTCGTTGCCGACCACGCGCCGGGCCTGCACGTCTTTGCCACCGACGTGTCCGTGGACGTGGTGCCGCCCGGCATCACAAAACGGGCCGGCCTCGACTGGCTGGCCGACCATCTGGGCGTGCGCCTCGACGAGATGGCCTACATCGGCGATGCGGACTCGGACCTCGAGGCCCTCAAGGCGGTGGGGCGGTCCTTCGCTCCTGCAAATGCGACGGACGCGGTGCGGACGGCGGTGGACCATGTGACCGAAGGAGCAGTTACCGAGGGCACCCTTGCGGCGTATCGGCGCTGCTGCGCCTCGCCCGCCCAGTGAGACCCGGAGGCGCGCGTGCGGCGCCGTCCGCTACGCTCCCACCGGCGCACGCTCCACACCCCGACGCCGTACACCCCGACGCTCACCCACCACAACTTGCACTCCCGCTTTCATGCGAACGACCGGGTGGCTGTTTGTTCTTCTCGGGCTCATGGGCGGCCTGTGGCCGGCAGTCGCCCAGCTTCACGTCTCCACCGATACGGTGCGGGCGCTGCCGTCCACGGCGCCGCCGCCCGGCCTCTCCGGCCTTGACGGGGCCGGCGCGCTCTTCTACGTTGCTGGCAACGCCACCACCCTGCACAACCTTCCCAACACCGAAGCCCCGGTGGATCGTCTTCCGATGCGGACACCCGTCACGCGGCTCGGATGCGAGGGCGCGCGCTGCCGGGTGCGCACCGACGCGGGACGTGAAGGCTACGTGGCGGCCGACGCGCTGTCCAACGCATGGATACGGGTGTCGAAGTCGAAGCGCAGGGTCTACCTCTATCGCGGCCGCACGCTCGTGCACACGTTCCGGGCGGACATGGCCTACAACTCGTTCTCCGACAAGAAGCGAAACGGCAGTGAGGGCCGCCCCGACCACTGGCGCACGCCCGAGGGGACCTTCTACGTGGTCCATAAAAATCCTCGAAGCCAGTTTTACAAGGCCCTCGTCCTCAACTATCCTAAAGTAGAGGACGCGCGCCGGGGCCTGAACAGCGGATTGATCTCCCGGGCGCAGTACGAGGCCATCGAGGAGGCCCAAGAGGAACACCGCATGCCTCCCATGGACACGCCCCTGGGCGGATGGATCGAGATTCACGGAGACGGCACGGGCGATGCAACCGCCTGGACGCAGGGCTGCGTGGCGGTGCCCAATTCGGCGATGGACCGGCTTTGGTCTCAGGTGCGCGTCGGCACGCCCGTGCTCGTTGAGTAACCGCCGCCCCGCAATCGCAACGACCAATCATAACGACGCGGGGCCGCCGCGGACTGTCACCCCTTTCACCCATTACGAACCCGTACCATGCTTTCGACCCGTTGGATTCCCACCCTTCTCGTTGGGCTCTTTCTCCTGGCCGGCTGCGGCGGGGGCAGCAACCCCGCGGCCCCGCCGGACGGCTGGCAGACCACCGACACGCGCTGGTGGGCGGAGGGCGTCGATACGTCCCGGGCGTTTCCGAACCTCGACAGCCTGACCACCATGGGCGTGCTCGACCGGCGGATGCAGCTGGAGCCCGGCGGCACGGTATCGCGCGAGCAGTTCAATCGGGCCATCAAGCAGAGCCTCCTGCCGCTGTACCGCAACAACCCGATGGTCGTGGACTCCCTCTTTGAGGAATACGCCGCCCCACAGCTCGAGAGCGTGGACCTGAGCGGAGACATGGTGGGGGACCGGGGCCAGCTCAAGTCGAAGATTCTGAACAAGAACCAGAAGGCCGCCTACGAGGCGATTACGGAGTACTTTCGGGAGCCGCAGCGGGAGCAGTCGCCAGACATTACCTGGCCCGACAGCCTGCGCTCCGAGGAGTACACCGGCATTGTGTCGCTGCAGGTACACCTGGTCGTGGAAGGAGAGGGCGACAACGCCGTTGCCCGCCCCGGTGCGGTCCAGATCATGTCCGGCCCCAATCCCACGCTCAACCGCATTGCGGCCAAGGCCACCACGCAGGCCACCTGGGAGCCGGCCTATCTCTTGAAGGAGGGCAACTGGACCCCGACCGAGAGCTGGGTTCGCTTTGATGTGCCCTTCCAGATGCGATAGCCCGATTCGATAGCCTGATGCGGGAGCCCGATGCGGCGGGACGTGTGGGGGCCCCGTCCCCGCGCCACGCCGCCGGGACTGCCCCACCAGGGCCATCCCACCAGGACTACCCCACCAGCACGCCCGCGATGGTGGCCGTGGTCCACGACGCAAGCGCGCCGCCCAGCACCGCCCGCAGGCCGAGGGCCGCGATTTCGCTCTTGCGTGACGGGGCGATGCCGCCGAGGCCCCCGATCTGGATGGCGATGGAGGAGAAGTTGGCAAACCCGCACAGAGCGTACGTGCCGATGATGATGGAGCGCTGGCTGAGCACGTCCTTCAGATCGCGCAGCGAGGCGAAGGCCACAAACTCGTTGACCGCCACCTTCTCCCCGAGTAGGGTGCCGAACTGTAGGATGTCGGCCGCCTGCACGCCCATCGCCCACGCCAGTGGGGCAAACAGAAACCCGAAGACGGCTTCCAGGGAGAGCGCCTCAAAGCGCCCCCCGGACGCCTGGGCCACCAGCTCGTTCACGTTGTAGAGCTCCACCCCAAACACCACCGGGGCCCCCACCCACTCAAAGCCGGCGTTGATGGTCCCGATAAGGGCCAGAAACGCCAGAAGCATCGCCCCCACATTCAGGGCCAGCCGCAGCCCGTCGGAGGCCCCGCTGGCGGCGGCCTCGATCACGTTGTCCACCTCCTCTGTGTCCTGAATCTGCGCGCCGTCGCTCGTGGCGGGCGTCTTGGTCTCGGGGACCAGGATCTTGGCCATCACAATGGCCGCGGGCGCGCTCATCACCGACGCCGAGAGCAGGTGCTTCGCAAAGAGCTGGCGCGACTCCGGCGAATCCCCCCCCAAAAACCCGATGTAGGCCGCCAGCACGCCGCCCGCGATGGTGGCCATGCCGCCGGTCATCAGCGTCATGATTTCGCTCCGAGTCATGTCTTCCACGTAGGGCTTTACCGCCAGCGGCGCCTCCGTCTGCCCGATGAACACGTTGGCCGCGGCGGCCAGCGACTCGGCGCCGGAGATGCGGAGCGACTTCTGCATCACCCAGCTCATGCCGTTTACCAGCGGCTGCACCACGCGCAGGTGGTAGAGCACGGCCATGAGGGAGGCAAAGAAGACAATGGTGGGCAGCACCTGGAACGCAAAGTTGTTGCCCTCCTGCGGGTCGCCCAGGTCCCCGAAGATAAACCGAGACCCTTCGTAGGTGAACGACAAGAGGGTGTCGAAGAAGGTCGCGATGGTGTCGAACACCATCTCGCCGGGGGCGGTCTTGAGCACGAGCAGGGCAAACACGAGCTGCAGCCCCAGCCCCATGCCCACGAGCCGCCAGTTGATGGCCTTGCGGTTCGTGGAGAAGAGCACGGCGAGACCAACGAAAACGGCGATCCCGAGGACGCCGCGCAGCAGGGCAATGGGAAACGACATGTGTGGGAAAAACCTGTACGAGTCTGATCGGAAGGGCCGAACGTAAAATAGAAACGTGGGCCGGAATGGCAAGCAGCGGCACGACGCGCGCCGCACAGCCCCGTGCCGCACAGCCCCGCGCCGCGTGGGGGCGAGGCGGCCGGCAGCGGGGACGTGTGTCTACAGGCACCCCATACAAAAATCGGATGCGAAAATCGGGCGAATGCCCGCCTTCCCACTGCGCCAAACCGCCCGCGTGGATGGACCGGACGGTGCGTACCATTATTTGGACGTCCATTGCTTGGACGTGCGGCATCGCCAGACGCGTCCCGGTGCGCACGTCTCGGTTCATCTATTTTGTTCACCCGTTCTGCCGTCCGCCCATGCTTGTGCGCGTACAAGGGACCAACGTTGCGCTCAGTGACCGCCTCTACGCCTTTACGAAGGATAAGCTTGCCGAGTCTTTTCGGGCGCTCGGGGCGTTGAACCGCGATCCGGTGCACGTGGACGTGGAGCTGGAGGAGACCACGCGGCGCCACCCCAAGGAGCGCGAGGATGCGCGCCGTTACCGGGCCGAGGCCAATGTGACGGTGCCCGGCCGCCTCATCCGCGCCGAAGGATCGGCCGATACGCTGCAGCAGTCCATCGTGGAGATGAAGCACCGGCTCACCCGGGAGCTTCGCGAGTGGCGCGAGACCGTGATTGACGAGCGGCGCGCGGGCGCCCGCCATGCGAAGCAGGAGATGGGGGCGGACATTGAGGCGGAGCGCTACGAAGGGCTCACGGACGACTACGAAGAGCGCTACATGGAGGAAATTGAGGAGTTTGGAGGGGAAGACGCGCAGGAGAGCACCTGAGAGAGCGAGCACCTCGTTCCAGATGGCCCGCCCCAAAACGAAACGGGCACCCGGGCGGAACCCGGATGCCCGTTCCGAGAGGGCCCTCCATGCGGCCCGTAGGCAGAACCGCACGACCGACAGGGGGAGGACAGAAGCTACTGCCCCGTGCCCGTGCCGCCGTTGGTCGGCGAAGAGCTCTGGGCGTCCGACCGCGACCACGTATTGTTGCCGCGGTTCACGTCGGGCAGAAGGCGGTTGGGATCGATGGCCACCTCCTGCAGCGTGCCCTTCATCACGCGCAGCGTGTTGGTGTCCTGCGTAAAGAACGCCTCGGCGGGCACGCGGCGCTGCTCCGTAGAGCCGTCCGCGTAGGTAAACTGCACCGTCACCGGCAGCATCAGGTCGTTGCGCTGCTCCACCGTGACCCGCGTCGTGTCGCCCGTCGCCACGGAGTCGACGGCCTGGTCCATGGTGTCCGTCTCGTAAAACCAGCTGCGCCAGAACCAATCGAGGTCTTCCCCGGCGACGTCTTCCATGGTGCGGAAGAAGTCGGCCGGTTTGGGGTGCTTGTAGGCCCAGCGGTCGAAATATGCCTTAAAGGCTGAGTCGAAGCGCTCCGGGCCGAGCACGTACTCGCGCAGGAGCATGAGGCCGTGGGCGGGCTTGCCGTAGGCGAGCGCCCCGAGGGCCCGGTCGCGCACGCGGTCGGAATACGTCATGATGGGCTGGTCGCCGTAGGGCGACTGCAGGAAGCGCGGCATGCCCTTTGACAGCTGCTGCAGGCTCTGCCGATTGGTGCCGCCGTAGAAGGCATCCGTGGAGTACTGGTTCATGAACGTATTGAGGCCCTCGTCCATCCAGGCCCAGCGGCGCTCATCGGAGGCCACGACCATCGGAAACCAGGTGTGGCCAAACTCGTGGTCGGTGACGCCGAAGAGGCTGCGGCCCCGCGAATTGACATCGCAGAACATGATTTGTGGGTATTCCATGCCGGCCACCCGCCCGGCCACGTTGATGGCGTTGGGGTAGGGATAGGGCGTCAGGAACTCGGAGTAAAATTCCACGGAGTGCTGCACGTACTCGGTGGAGCGTTCCCATCCGGGCGAGTCGGGCGTGCCGAGGCCTTCCCGGGGGTAGTACGACTGCGCGAGAATCGTCTCGCCGCCGGCCTGGGCCTGCGCGGCGTCCCACATGAAGGCTTGAGAGGCGGCCCATGAGAAGTCGCGCACGCGGTCGGCCGTGTAGCGCCAGGTGAGCGGTCCGGTGCCCGAGGGGCGCGTCTCGGGGCTGCCCACCTCGGTGCTGTCGATAATCATAACCGTTTCCCGACTGGTGCGCGCCTCAGTGAGGCGGTTTCGCTGTGTCTCGGTGAGTACCTCCCCCGGGTTCTGGAGGCGGCCCGTGGCGGCCACGATCATGTCGCGCGGCACCGTGATGTTGACGTTGAAGGTGCCGAACTCCAGGTAGTACTCGCCCTGGCCCAGGTAGGGCAGCGGGTTCCAGCCGTGCACGTCGTCGTAGACGTACATCCGCGGGTACCACTGCGCAAACTGGTACACGGTGCCGTCCTCGACCTTGAGGCGCCCGTGGCGGTCGGCGCCGTACTTGGGCAGGGTGTACGCGAAGTCGAACGAGAGCTGAAGGCTGTCGCCGGAGGCCAGCGGCTCGGCAAGCGACACGCGCATGCGGGTGCCCTCCAGCAGCGTGTCCGGCGTCGTGGCCTGGCCGTCGCGCCGGAGGCGGAGGTTGGAGAGGTCGTACCCGGCGCCCTCAAAGAAGCCGCTAAAGCGGGCGTCCGACGGCACGGCCGCGGCGCCGCGGCTGCCGGGCTTAAAGTAGTTCTGCTCCAGCTGCACCCAGAGGCGCTCCAGCGACTGGGGCGCGTTGTTGACGTACGTGATGGTTTCGGTGCCCGTCACCTGGTTGGTGGCTGTGTCGAGGGCCACGTCAATCTGGTAGTCCACGGTCTGTTGCCAGTAGTCAGGGCCTGGGCTGCCGTCGGCGCTCCGATAGGCATTGGGGGTGGGGAAGTCGACCGGTTCAAACGCGTCGAGGTTGTGGGCCGGCACCTGCTGCGGCATCTGCTGAGCCGAGGCCTCGGGGGGGATCAGGAAGGCCCCCAGCAGGACAGACAGCAGAACGCCGACCAAAGACGGAAGGCGGAACGTCATGAGGAGAAAGAAGACCGTGAAAAAGAGTGTGCAAGGTGATTTTTAACGTACGTCTCCGGCTGCCGAAATGGAAAGAAGGAGACGTTAAAGCCTGGTTAGAGCGTCGCCGGGCAGCGTGCCTCCGGCCGCGGGGCAGGGGCAGGACATGACCGGAAGGCAAGCCTCGTAGAGACCCCCCCGGCGTCTTCACCGCCGTCTTCACCACCGTCCTCGGCGCCATCGCCGCCATCAGCCTGTTCGTGGGCCGGTGACCCGCGATCGCGCTTCGCCGAATTTGCCCGAACGTGACAGCCCGGTTCGTCGTAGACGAGTGTGGCTGTTCTTGTCGACGCAACGCTTTCCCGACCCACTCCCTGCCGCATGCGCCGCATTCCCATCCGCCGTTCCACGACCCACACCCAGGTTGACCCCGACCCCGAGGCCGAGCAGC
>CAZFJR010000046.1:0-18707 GCA_964519235.1 uncultured Salinivenus sp.
GGAGAAATTCGACCTCGACCTCCAGCAGGTGGCCGAGACGTGGCGGTTCGGAAGCGTCGTGCGCTCCTGGCTGCTCGACCTCACGGCCCGCGCGCTGGACGAGGACCAGGACCTGTCCGGCATCGAGCCCTGGGTCGACGACTCGGGCGAGGGGCGCTGGACGGTGAAGGAGGCGATCGACCTCGACGTGCCGGCCCCCGTCATCACCGACGCCCTCATCTCGCGCCTCGACTCCCGCGTGGAAGACTCCTACACCCACAAGCTCCTCGCCGCCATGCGCAATCAGTTTGGCGGCCACGATGTTAGGGAGTCTGAGGATTGATCTGTAAGGAAGAGCCTCGTTTCCACGCTTCGTGCTCTTCCTGGGCAATGTGCTTGGAGGAATGGAAGCGGGGAGGCGTGGAAGCAGAGGCGGAACGGCCCACCTCTACACCTCCAGAGCGTCCAGGCCTCCGAAGCCTCCAACGCCGGAAAGCCCCCTTGATGCCGGACAGAACCCGCAACCCAAAACCCCTCAACTCCCAACACAGATGCCACAGATCCAGCCGCACCTGTTCGTCATCTTCGGGGCCACGGGCGACCTCACGAAGCGGAAGCTGATCCCGGCCCTCTACCACCTGATGCAGGACGCGGACGTGGCGCGGCGCTGTGTCGTCCTGGGCACCGCCCGGTCCGACTGGTCCGACGAGCAGTTCCGGGACGAGGCCCGCGATGCACTTCGCGACAAGGGCTACTCGGACGAGAAGGTCGCGAAGTGGTGCACCCGAAACCTCTACTACCAGTGCCTCGGAACGGAGGGCAACGATTACGGGCAGCTCCGCGACCGTGTGGAACAGCTGGAGCGGCACCTCGACCTTCCGGGCAACCGCGCGTTCTACCTTTCCCTCCCGCCCAGCGTCTACGGCCCCGCGATCGAGGGACTCGGCGACGTGGGACTAAATGACAGTTCCGGCTGGACGCGCGTCGTGGTCGAAAAGCCGTTCGGGTACGACCTTGACTCGGCGCAGTCCCTCAATGAGCAGGTGCACCGCCACTTCGACGAGGATCAGGTCTACCGCATCGACCACTACCTGGGCAAGGAGACGGTGCAAAACCTGATGGCCTTCCGGTTCGGCAACGCACTCTTCGAGTCGATGTGGAACCGGGAGCACATCGACCGAATCGAGATCACGGTGGCCGAGCCACTCGGGGTCGGCGGGCGCGGCGGCTACTACGACCAGTCCGGCCACGTGCGCGACATGGTCCAGAACCACCTGACCCAGCTTCTGACGCTGGTGGCCATGGAGCCGCCCGCCAGCATGGACGCCAACGCCATTCGGGACGAGAAGGTGAAGGTGCTGAATGCAGTGCAACAGCCCGACCCCAGGGCCAACGTCGTCCTCGGGCAGTACGCCCCCGGGACGGTCGACGACGAGCAGGTGCCCGGCTACCAGGACGAGCCGGACGTGCCGGACGACTCCGGCACCGAGACGTTCGCGGCCATGCGCCTCAACGTGGCCAACTGGCGGTGGCAGGGCGTGCCGTTCTTCCTGCGCACGGGCAAGCGGCTGCCTCGCAAGCTGACGCAGATCGCCGTGCGGTTCCAGAGCGCCCCCGTCTCCCTTTTCCAGGCGGACGGCAATCCGTGCATCCCCCAGAACGCCGACTGCGAAGCCCCGCCCAACGAGCTGCTCATCACGCTGCAGCCGGACGAGGGCTTCGACCTCCGCTTCGAGGTGAAGGCGCCCGGCAACAGCGACGACGGCACCATGACCCTGGAGACACAACAGCTCAGCTTCTCCTACCAGGACGCCTTCGGGCCCGTCCCCGACGCCTACGAGACGCTCCTGCGCGACATCATCGTGGGGGATCCCACCCTCTTCGTCCGCGCCGACGAGGTGGAGGCCTCGTGGCAGCTCTACGCGCCCCTCCTGGAGGCCGACCTGCCGGTACACCCGTACGAGGCCGGCACGTGGGGCCCCGACGCGGTGGATCGCCTCCTCCCCGACTGGACCTCGACGGGCCGCAAACAGCCCGCGCGCGCCGCGGCAGCCCCCCCATCGTAGATCGACTCCCCCCTCCATGTCAAAACCCTCAACTCGCAACGCCCAACCCAACATGTCCTACGACCTTATCGTCATCGGCGCCGGGCAGGGCGGCGGGCCCCTCGCCGGCACCGTCGCCGAAGCGGGCCACGACGTCGCCCTCCTCGAACGCACACACGTGGGCGGGACGTGCGTGAACGAGGGCTGTACCCCCACCAAAACCATGATCGCCAGCGCCCGGGTGGCCCACCTCGCCCGCCGCGCGGAGGACTACGGCGTGGAGGTCGGCGACGTGAGGGTCGACCTGGAAACGGTCCGCGAGCGCAAGCGCGACATCGTGGCGTCGTTTCGGGCGGGCAGTCGCAACAGCATCGAGGCGAAAGAACGCCTGGACCTGATCGAGGGCGACGGCCGGTTCGTCGACGCAAACACCGTGGAGGTGACCCTCAACGACGGCGGGACGCGCACCCTCACGGGCGACCGCGTCGCGATCAACACGGGCACCCGTCCGGTCATTCCACCCATTGACGGAATCGACGAGAGTAACTACCTGACGTCGACCTCTATCATGGAGCTGGGCACGGTTCCCGACCACCTGCTTGTGCTCGGCGGGGGCTACATCGGGCTCGAATTCGGGCAGATGTTTCGGCGGTTCGGGGCCGAGGTGACAATTATTGACCGCGGCGCGCACATTCTCGGACGCGAGGACGCCGACGTGGCCGAGGCGCTTCAGGACATCCTGCGCGAGGACGGGATCCGCATCCTCAACGAAACGAGCATGACGGCTGTGGAGTCCTCCGACGGTACGATTACGGCGCACCTGGAGGGGGACGACGCGCCGGCTCAGATTACGGGCGACGAGCTGCTCGTGGCGGTCGGCCGGCGCCCCAACACCGACACCCTGAACCTGGGCGCGGCGGGGGTCGAGACCACCGATCAGGGCCACGTGCGGGTTGACGAGCGCCTCGCCACCACCGCCGACGGGGTCTTCGCCCTCGGGGACGTGACGGGCGGCCCGGCCTTCACGCACGTCTCCTACGACGATTACCGCGTGCTCTGCGACCACTGGCTCCACGACGGCGACCGCACCACCGACGACCGGCTTATCTCCTACACCCTCTTCACCGACCCGCAGCTCGGCCGCGTGGGCCTCACCGAAGCGCAGGCCCGCGAGCGCGACCTCGACGTGACGGTCACCCAGATGCCGATGACGCACGTGGCCCGTGCCCTGGAGGTCGACGAAACGCGGGGCCTTATGAAGGCAGTGATTGATTCGGAGACGAATCAGCTGCTCGGCGCGGCCATCCTGGGCATCGAGGGCGGGGAGGTGATGTCCGTCCTCCAGACGGCCATGATGGGCAACCTGCCCGTCGGCCGCCTCCAGTCCGCCCCCTTCGCCCACCCCACGCTCGCCGAGTCGCTCAACAACCTCTTCGCCGGCCTGGACCTGGGCCCGTCGGAGGGGCGGCCGCGCTGCGACGAGGCGGACGCCGGGTAGCCGGCGTCACCATTCCCGTTCTGGATTTCCCCTCGGCCCTTCTGGGACAGAGCCGGTCCTACGCATCCGGGCGCTCCACGTCTCGCACCTCGAACCGCGCCCCGCCGTGGCGTCCGTCGGCGGCCGCAACCGTCCAGCCGTGCGCATCCGCAATGGTCTGCACGATGTTTAGGCCCAGTCCCGTCCCCTCCTCGGCCGACGAGTATCCGGCCTCAAAGATCTCGTCTCGGGTGGAATCGGGAATGCCGGGCCCGTCGTCTTCCACGAAAAAGCCGTCGTCGAGGGGGCCGATCCAAATTGTCACCTCGTCGCCTCCGTGGTCTATCGCATTGCGGAAGAGGTTTTCGAGGAGCCGCTGCAGCCGGCCTTCCTCGGCGATGAGAGAGGCCGGAGCGTCGATGCGGAGCGAGGCGCCCGCCGTGTCGACGTGGTCCCAGCACGTCTCCGCCAGTTGCAAAAGGGAGCAGGCAGACAGGTCGTCCGGGGCCGGGTCCTGACCGCCCCAGGTGAGCGCCAGCACGTCGTCGATAATTTGGTCCATGCGGTCGAGCACCCGGTCCACGGCCGCCAGGTGGCTAAGATCATCTTTGTCGCGCGCAAGGGCCAGCCGGCCTTTCGCCACGTTGAGCGGATTGCGGAGGTCGTGCGTCACCAGGCTCGCGAAGTTGTCGAGCCGCTCGTTTTGGCGCTCCAGGCGCTCGGTGGCGCGGCGCTGCTCCAGCTCGTAGCGCGCCCAGCGGGTCATAAGCTCCACGAACGTGCGCTCCCGCTCTGTAAATGATTTCGTTCGGGGCTTGGAGGCAGCGAAGCAGAACGTGCCGTACAGATCGCCCTCCACCAGGATTTGCGATCCGATGTAGGTGCCAAGCTCAAACGTTTCGTAGGCGGGGTCGTCGCTCCAGCCTTCCGCGGCGGCGTCCTGCACGGCCAGAAAACCGTCCTCCTGGAGGGTATTGCGGCAGTACGACTCCGCAAGGGGGCAGGAGGCGCCCGGCTGCAGCAAGGGGTGTGCCCCTGAGGCCTGGACGATGCGCTGCGTGCCGCCCGAGATGCGGGTCAGGAAGCCGTAGGGGAGCGACAGGTACTCGCGTCCCAGGTCGATGAGCCCGTGGACCTTCTCCGCGAAAGACGCCTCCTGGTCGGCGGTGATGCGGTACATGGCCCGCAGGGCCTCCTGTTCGTCCCGGAGCGTTTGCTCCCGCTCTTTTTGCTCAGTGACGTCGGTGTAGATGGCGTACCCTTCGGGCTGGCCGCCCCCAGAGAACAGCACCGAGTCGAGCCGGAAGTGGCGGGCGCCGGCTTCGGTTTCGCGCACGACCTCGGCCTGGACGCTGCCCTGCTCCACGGCGCGCTGGGTCAGGGTTTCGGCCTCGCCGGACCGGCCGTCGGGGGCGATGAAGGTGTCCAGGGAGCCCCCCGAAATCTCAGGTTCGGCCATCCCAAAGACGTCCTCGAAGGCAGCGTTGACCCCCTGCACCACGGCCGTTCCGTTCTGCACCTCGTAGTGCACCACGGGGCTGGGCAGGCCCGCGTACAGGGCCGCCAGCCGGTCCCGCTCGCGCCGCAGTTCGCGCTCTCGCACGTCGAGCACGGAGGCCTCCCGCCCAATCCCCACAATGGACCCGTCGTGGCCCGCTGCCTCGGGCAGGCGCCGGCCGGTAAACTCGCAGCGAATCGTGCGGCCCTGCTTCGTGCAGATGGAGGCGTCGGTGCTCGTGGGCTCGGCGCCCGACCGCACGGAGCGCAGCACCTCGCGGACGGCTCGGGCGTCTGCGCTCGCGAACAGTGTGGTGGGCGTCATGCCGTGGAGGGCCTGGGCCGAGTGCCCGGTTTTGTCTTGGAGGGCCCCGTTCCACCAGACGAGCCCGTCGTCGGCGTCGAACACAAAGACGAGCCCCGGCAGCGTTTCGAGGACGGCCTCGGCGAGGGACGGGGCGTCTTGGGGGGGCGTGGGGTCTGGCGGCTCCGCCGACGAATCCTTCCCCGAGTGCGGAGCCTGAGGCCTAGAGGGCGCCATTACGAGGGGGCAGGCAGGGAAAAGGAAGCGAGGCACGTCCCGAAGACGTACGAAGCAAGAAGTGCGCCACGGTACGCAGGACATACGTGTGTAGAAACTGTGACGGTGGAGCACCGTTCCTGCGCGTCCGCAACTTGCAAAAGCGGTTGAAGCGAAAGAACTCGAAGGCGCCCCGGTCTCGCTTTTCTGTGATCTCCGGGCAGAGCGTGAGAAAAAGGGAAGAGACTCCCTTCTTGGCCGGGGAAGAAGTCAGTCCCGGTACGCACTGGCCTCAATCCCGAGGCGGTTCATGCGCGAGAGAAGCGTGGTGCGCTTGAGACCGAGGAGCTGTGCGGCCCCGTCGTCGCCCCCCACCACGCCGCTGGTCCGTTCCAGGGCCCGCTCGATGTGGCGGCGCTGCACCGCCTCCAATGTTTCGAACCCAGAAGGGTCCTCTGCGGCCGCTTCACGCACGGAGAGGTGCTCGGTCTGGATCTGACGGCCGCGCGCAAGGATGACGGCCCGCTCGATGATATTGGCCAGTTCGCGCACGTTGCCGGGCCAATCGTAGCGCCGGAGCACGTCCATTGCGCTGGCACTCAGTCCCTCTATGGGCTTTCCGGTGCGCGAGGCGTACATCTCGCAGAAGTGCTCGGCCAGCAGTGGAATGTCGCCCGTGCGTTCTCGCAGCGGGGGCAGGTCGATGGGGAAGATGTTGAGGCGGTAGTACAGGTCGGAGCGGAACTGCCCCGCCTCCACCGCTGCCTCCAGGTCGCGGTTGGTCGCGGCGAGGATGCGCGTGTCCACTGCAATCGTCTCGCTGCCCCCCACGCGCTCGAACGTCTGCTGCTGCAGGACGCGGAGGAGTTTCGCCTGCGTCTCAAGCGGCAGCTCGCCGATCTCATCGAGCAGAAGGGTGCCGCCGTCCGCCAACTCGAAGCGCCCTTCACGCCGCTCGGTGGCCCCGGTGAATGCGCCCTTCTCGTGGCCGAACAGTTCGCTTTCAATGAGGTCGGTGGGGAGGGCTGCACAGTTGACCTTGACGAGCACCTGGTCGGCCCGGGCGCTGCGGTCGTGCAGGGCGCGGGCCACCAGCTCTTTGCCCGTGCCCGTTTCGCCGCAGACGAGGACCGTCGTTTCCGTGGAGGCGACCCGATCGATGGCGTCGAACACCGCCTGCATCGGGGGAGACGTGCCCACGATTGTGTCGAAGTTGTACTCGTTTTTAAGCTCTTCTTGCAGGTACGAGCGTTCGGATTCGAGCTGGGCGACCTCCGCCTCGGCCCGTTTGAGCTCGTCCACGTCGCGCAGGATGATGAGGTAGCGGGGCTGGCCCGGTAACTGGATGGGGCAGAGCGTGGCCTCCACGGGGAAGGTGGTGCCGTCGGCCCGCTGCGCCCGCAGGCCCTCGGGGGCGGACAGGTAGCGCCCCTCGGCCTCGGGCGTCTCGGCGGTGTCGTCCGCCTGCGCGGCCTGGTGGGCCTCAATGTGGCGGCGCACCAGGGCCTCGAACGGGTCGGGGAGAAACGCGCCGAACGATCCGCATTCCGCCTCGGCGGCCGAGCACCGAAAGATCTCCTCCGCGGCGGTATTGAAGAGGTGAATGTTCAGCGACGGGTCGATGCTGATGATGGCGTCGATGGCCGAGTCGATGATGCGGGTGAGGCGCTCGCGGCTGCGGCGCAGTGCACGCTCGGCCCGCTTGCGTTCTTCAATTTCGTCCTTGAGGGCGTCGTTGGCCTCCCGCAGCTCGGCGGTGCGGGCCGCCACCTTCTGCTCCAGTTCGTCGTGGGCTCGACGGAGGGCCTCTTCGGCCCTGCGGCGGGCACGGCGCTCCTCCGCTTCCCGAAGGGCGCGGCGCACGGCGGGGCCTAGGCGCGAGAGCTTGTCTTTGAGGACGTAGTCTGTGGCGCCCTGCTTGAGCGTTTCGATGGCCCGCTCCTCGCCGATGGCGCCACTTACGAACACGACGGGCACATGGGGCCGCTGCGCCTGCGCCCGCTCCAAGGCCGCCATGCCGTCAAAGTCTGGCAGGGAGTAGTCGACCAGGATGATGTCGGGAGCAAACGCGTCGAGGGCGTCCGCAAAGCCGGCCTCGGTGGCTACACGCCGGGCGTCAAACGCGAAGCCTTCGCGCTCCAGCTCGCGCTCCACGAGCTTGGCGTCGGTCGCCACGTCCTCGAGCAGTAAAATGTGCAGAGGGGCGTCGGTTGACATCGAAGGGGGGCAGAACATTCCGACTCTACAGAGCTCCAGGCAGGGCTCACGAGGAATAAAACGCGATGCGTGGCCTCTTTTTCCCAATGAGTACCCCCTTGCGTCTTGCGCATCTCGCTCAACACGGTTCACTCATCTCCAACCAGTAGGCCCCAACCCGCTGCACCGTTTCGGTGAACCGACCAAAGTCGACAGGCTTCACCACGTAGCTGTTGGCCCCGAGGGCGTAGCACTGGCGCACGTCGCTTCGGGCGGTGGAGGAGGAGAGTATAACAACAGGGATGTGGGCCGTTCGGTTGTCGGACTTGAGAATGCGGAGCACCTTGCGCCCGCCCACGGTGGGCAATTTTAGGTCGAGGAGGACAAGGCGCGGAGCGTCCGTGGGGGCGCGGTCGGCGTGTTCCCCGCGTCCGAAGAGGAAGTCGAGGGCCTCGGCGCCGGTCTTCACCCGGTGCGTCCGCCCGTCGAGGTGGAGGGCGCGCAGGGCGCGCAGGGCGAGCTCGGCGTCGGAGGGCTGGTCTTCCACCAGAAGGAGATCCACGGTGCGGGGGGCGGTGGAACTCATCGTTTCAGTGTGCGGGGGGGCGGAAACAGAATGCGTATGGGGCGGCCGTTCTGCGCGGAGCCGCCGCCGAGGCTCCCTTTCGGCAATTGCCGCGAAGCAGGCGGTGCGCCGGTGCACGGCGGGGAAGACTGTGCGCCGGGGGAGGAAAGCGTTACGCGCACCCCGCCTCCACCGGCGGAAGCGTAAAGAAAAACGACGCGCCATCTCCCTTCGCACCGTCCGCCCACGTCTCCCCGCCGTGGCGTCGCACGATGCGGTCCACCACGGCGAGCCCCACGCCCGTGCCCTCGAACTCGTCGTCGGCGTGGCCCCGCTGAAACACCCCGAACAGCTCGTCCGCCTGGTCCGGGTCGAAGCCCACCCCGTTGTCCACCACCCCGTAGACGCACCTCTTGGTTTGCCGCTCGCCCCGCACCTCGATTTGAGGAGCGTCTACGGGACGGGTGAACTTGAGCGCGTTGGACAGCAGGTTGGTGAGTACATGACGGATCATGGAGCGGTCGGCCTGGGCGTCGGGGAGAGGGGAAAGCACAAAGGCGTCGGCCGCGATTTCGGGATGGGCGCGCCGCAGTTCGCCGACGGTGTCGTGCACCAGGGCCTCCATGTCGGTGGGGGCCCGGGTGAGGTTGCGTCGCCCGAGCCGCGACAAGGTGAGCAGGTCGTCGATGAGATCGCCCATCGTTTGGGCGCTGTCGTAGACCACGTTCAGAAGGCGCCGGCCCTCGTCGTCGAGCTGATCGGCGTGGTCTTCCTTCAGGATGCGCGTGTAGCCGTCGATGGCCCGGAGCGGCGTGCGCAGGTCGTGCGACACCGAGTAGGTGAACGACTCCAGCTCGGCGGTCCGCTCCTGCACCCGCTCCTCGAGCCGTTCCCGCTGGGCTTGCACCTCTTCCAACAGCTGACTCTGCCGCAGGGCGATCGCCATGTGGTCGGCCAGCTCGCGTCCCACGCGCCAGTCCTCGTCCGTAAAGGCGTGGGCCTCGGTGCGCCCCACGTGCACCACCCCAGTCACGTCGCCCTCAACGACCATGGGAACGCAGAGAATGGACCGGAGGCCCATCTTCTGCATGCGCTCCTTCGCCTCGGGCACGGGCTCGTACGCCTTGTCGGAGATGACCTCGGTGTCGCCGGCCCGTAGGTTTTCACTGAGGTACACCTCGTCGAGCGGCAGGGTCGTGGGCGCCGTCAGGACGTTGTCTTGGGCCGCCAGCACGTGGGCCGTATCGGCGTCCCAGTCCGTGACCGTGACGGTCGCACTCTTGTACGGGAGAATGTCCCGAACGCGCCGGATGGCCTCCGCCGCAATCTCTTCCGGCGACTCGGCGGCCAGGATCGCCTGATCGATGTCGCGAAGGGTGCGCAGTCGCTGGGTGCGGTAGGAGAGGCGCTCGTTGGTTCGTTCGAGCTCCGCGGTGCGCTCCCCCACCCGCTCCCGCAGGCGAGCCTGCCGGAGGGCGATGGCCAGATGATCGGCCAGCTGGCCGCCCACCTGTCGGTCCTCGGCTTCAAAGGCATCTGGGCGAGTGCGCCCTATTTTGAAGAGCCCAATGAGGGCGCCTTCCACCATCATCGGCAGGCAGAGCACCGACCGAATCCCGATGTTTTGCACCCGGGCCGCGGTGCCGGAGCGAGGCTGGGCCGCGAGGTCGGGGATGACCTCCGTCTCGCCGTCCCGCAGGGTGTCGGTTAAGTAGAAGTCGTCGAGGGGAATGGTGGTGCCGCCCCCCATGAATTCCTCCTCCTGCCGCGTGGCAAGCACCCGGGCCCGATCCGCGTCCCACTCGATCACCGACACGCTGGCGCGGTGAAAGGGGATAATCTGGCGGGTGTGACGGAGCGTTTCCGTCGCAATTTCGCGCGGCGACTCGGCGGCCAGGATGGCCTGGTCGAGCTCGCGGAGGGCCCGGAGGCGCTGGGTTTGCTGTTCGAGGCGCTCGTTGGTCTGTTCGAGCTCGGCGGTTCGATCCTCCACGCGGGTCTCCAACTCGTCGCGGGTCTTGCGCAAGGCCGTCTCCATGCGGCGCCGCTCGGTCACGTCGACCAGCATGATGAGGCGGTCGCGCTCCCGGTCGCCGGCCTCCACCGGCCGCATCGTAAGGCTCACCCAGAGCTGGTCGCCATTGGGGAGGCACAGCTCCACCTCATCGTCGCGCACCGGCGCGCCGCTTCGGAGGCTTTCCGCCAATCGGCGGGCGGCCTCCTGCCCCTCGGGCGTCTCCGCGCAGAAGGCGGGGATCGAGCGCCCGGTGAGCGCCTCCTCGGAGGCCGAAAACAGCTCGGTCGCGCGCTGGTTGGCCATGCAGATCTCGCCCTCCGCGGTGGTGGACAGGTACGCCACCGGCGCGTTTTCGTAGAGCTCGCGGTAGCGCGCCTCGCTCTCGCGGAGGGCCTCCTGCTGGGCCGTTTGCGTCTGGTCGAGCTCAATCCGGTGCAGCGCCATCGACACCTGCGCGGCCATCATCTGCAGCGACGATGTCTGGAGGGGCGTGTGGGTCGTGTCGCCCGCCAGCCCCGCCACGGCCACGCCAAAGTCGCGATCTAGGGTGCCCAGCCGCGTCACGACGAGGCGGTCGATGCCCTGCTCGGCGACGGCGCTCTCCGGGGGCACTTCCACCCGGCGAAGGGAGGGCGTCCCGGCGTCGCCGTTCGAGGGGACGTCCGGCCCGGTGGTCCACCGGCGCAGCTCGTCCGCGACGGGCTCGGGCAGGGAGTGCACCCCTGCGCTCCCGAATACGCGCGCCCCATCCTCCGCGGCGTCCTCGAGCACCACCGCCTGCAGGTCGGCGAGGCCCATTGAGCGCAGGGCCCCGGTCAGCAGCCGGGCCACCTCCGCGGTGGAGTCGAGCAGCGCCAGGGCCGACCCGAACCCCAGAACGGAGGACGGGTCCAGGTCCGACGTGTGGTGGGAGAGCTCCATGGTCGAAGGAAGTCGCGCTCAGGAGGAGAGGGACGACGGCCACCGTGTCCTACTCGTCGGCGGTCAATTCCGCCCGCACGGTGTCCGGAGACTCGTGGAAGGGATTGGGCACCACAACATCGCCCATCACGCAGTACGGGTGGGTGCGAAGCGCGTCCATGATGACGTCGCTCTCAAAGACCGTGAGGTCAAACTGACAGAGCGCGAGGAGACGCCAGTCGCCCGAGTGTTTGTCGTAGAGCGCCTCCCAGCGGAGCATCTCGCAGACGGTGATGTCCTGCGCCAGGGCCCACTCTCCGTCTCCCGCCCACCGGACGAACGGCTCGTCCTCGTCCCGCGCCTCCGCGTCGATCCGGTCGGCGAGGCGCTTCATGTCGTCCTCCGTGTCCCGGCCGGGATCCAGGATCAGCCGACCGGCCGAGCGGGCCTCGGCCACGTCCACGCCCCGCTCCGAGAGCCACTCGCACAGGGCGGCCCCCACGTCCGGCTGCGAGATAAACACACACCGGTCGCCCCGGCGCAGGCCCGTCTGGATGTACGGGCCGAGGACGGAAAACCGCTGGTCGCCGCCCCGAAAGAAGTGGGCGATGTGGTCGCCCACCGCGGCCTCGACTCCGCCGAAGCCAAGAGGAATGCCATCGGTCGCGGCGTGCGTCGACGGTGCGGACGTGTGCTCTGGGGGATCCATGACAAGTCCCTCTGGGGTCTGGGTGGATGGAGCACTCCTTGTCTTTAAAGAAACGGATAACCTCCGATAAGATCCACCAGACTGCTGCATTTCTGCTGGGAAATGGGCCAGAGACCGAAGACGTGGGGATGGGGGGCGAAGTGCCCCTGTGTTTTCCACGGGCCCGGTCCGTTACGGAGGGCGTGAGGGGTGGGGGAATGGGGGAGAGGGAGAATGGGAGGCGACCGTACGCGAGGAGGACACGTTCTAGCTGTCTAGTCTGTCCCCAGCGTAGGACGTTCCAACGCACCAGCGCCCAACGCACCAACGCTCAACGAGACGCCCCTACGCCGCGGTGCCGTTCTCGTGCTCCTGGATGCGGGTGAGCGACGCCTCCAGCGCGTCCCGGTGAATGACCTCGCCCGTGTTGGGCTGTACCTGCCCAAACTCCAGCACGCCGGTGGGGCACGTTTCCACGCAGGCCGAGCAGCGCACGCATTCGGGGTCGTCCATCGGCGCGCCCTTCTGCGCGTAGGCCATCACGTCGATGCCCTGGTGGCACACGCTCGTGCACTCGTTGCAGGAGATGCACTTCTTCTTGTCGGCCAGGATGCGGAAGCGGCTGAAGCGGTGGTAGATGTGCATAATCGCCGCCAGCGGGCAGAAGAAGCGGCACCAGAAGCGCCCGCTGAGCCAGAAATACACCCCGAAGCCCACCATGCCGGCCAGTAGAATGTCGACCACCCAGCTGTACCCGAAGCCGAGGCCGCCGCCGTACAGCCCCGCCCGGTACGCCTCCGCGGCCCAGCTGCCGGGCCAGATCCAGCCCCCGATGCGCAGGACCAGCAGCGCAAACGCCACGCCCATGATGACCTGCCCGGCCAGGTTGAGCTTGTTCCACCCCGGGCCGTGGGGCATCTTTTCGCGGTGCTGGTCGCCCAGTGTCTCGGCGAGGGCGCCGCAGGTGCAGATCCAGCCGCAGTACGCGCCCTTGCCCCAGAAGTAGATCATGCCCGGAATGAGCACGAACGTTTGCACGAAGCAGATGGCGAGCCACCACCAGAGGGGATCCGACGTGAAGACGTTCCAGATGAAGAGGGGCCAGGCCAGGATAAAGCCGTAGGCCCGCCAGTACTGGCGCCCGTGCACCGCGTACTCGCTGGTGGGGAAGAGGGCGTCGAGGAGGCCGGTGGGCAGCAGGCCGTTGGCGCCGAGGTAAGGCAGCACGAATTCCGGCAGGATGAAGAGCGGCAAGACCTGGATGCCCATTAGGGTGAGGGTCTGCACCTTGATGTAGGGCGTCTTCCGCCGCCGGATGCGCCTGACCCCGAAGACGACCACCAGCGCCGAGTAGGCAAACGTGTAGTAGAAGCCCGGCTTCTGCATCGAGGTCAGCAGCACGTCGAGCGCTCCCGTCCCGCTCGTGTCCGGCGACCAGCCGAAGGGGAAGAAGCCGGTCGCCTGCGCCCACTGCCCCACCCAGCCGCCGTCCTTCCAGCTGTAGACGGCCACCATGAAGAAAAAGAAGGCCGCAAACGCCGTGATGCGGTCCCAGCGCAGGTCTTTGAGCCAGGACAGGCCCGACAGCGCCTCGTTCAGCGAGTCGGGCACGTCGCCCCAGTCGTTGCGGAGCTCAATGCCGGAGCGGCGGAAGAAGTCGAGCGGCGCCTCCCGCCCGATCATCGCGAAGACGTGCTGGGCCGGCACCGTCTCCGTCGTGCCGTCCATGTGGGCGAGGACGACCTCGTCGTCCCGAATTTCCTCGACTTCCGTCTCCATCTTGAGCGTGAGCGAGCCCTCGCCCTCCGCGTAGGTGGCCAGTTCGTAGAGCCGCTCCACGTTCTCTTCTTTGGGCCGCACGAACGCGTCGCGGCGGTAGGAGAGCACCACGTCGGCCCCCTCCTCCACGAGCGCGATGGCCGCCTCCGCCGCCGAGTCGCCCCCGCCGATGACGAGGGCCTGCTCGTCGCAGCAGCGGGTAGGGTCGAGCAGGCGGTGCTGCACGTGGTCCTTGTCCTCCCCGGGCACGTCCAGGCTCCGAAAGTTGCCACTCCGCCCGATCGCCACGATCACGCGCTGCCCGTGAATGCGATCGCCGTCCGCCGTCACGACCGCGTGCCCGTCGCCGTCCCGCTCTACGTGTTCGGCCTCCGCGTGCCGCACCGGAATGTCGCGGGTCTGCGCCTCCAGCTCATCGACCAGGTCCTCCTTCACCTGCGCCGTCACCGCGATGTCGCTCTCCGGCGTCATCTCCTTCGGGTAGGTGTAGATCGGCTTGCCGGCCTGGAAGTCCTTGATGGTGGCAAACCGGCGCTGCGACTCCAGGACGCAGTAGGAGAGGCCGTTCGTCTCCGCCTTGCGAGCGGCGGCCATGCCGCTGGCCCCCGCGCCGATGATCACGACGTCGTAAGGGCCGTCCTCGCCGGTCGGCTCCACCGGGTCGATGCCTCGCGTGACGATGTCCTGCACGGCCCGCGCGCCGCCGTCGACCGAAAACTTGAGCAGGGGCACGCCCGCCAGGTCGCCCACGACGTAGACGCCGTCGACGTTGGTGCGGAAGTGGTCGTCCACCTTGGGCAGTTTTTCGGGCGTTCCGGCGGGCCACTGCAGGTGAAGCCAGTCGGCGTAACGGGCAAGGGCGTTGAACATGGATTGCAGAGAGCGTGCTGAGGAGCGGGCCGGGGCGCCCCAGCCCAGAACGGAACGAAAGCGGCCTACACTGGAGAGTGCATCGCCGTCTACCAGTGTTACAAAACACGTACACGCTCCGCCCCTGTGTGGTGCCGCGGCGCAGACGCCTTGCCCACACGGCCCCCAGCCGCCGCAGTGTGGGGCCCGGTGAGGTGTCGACATATCGACGCTGTGTCGACATATCGTCACTTTTGGACGAGCGGACTGTCTCCCAGAAACTTTCTTAGTCGTTTGGCCGGCAACGGTTTGTGGGGTTTGTGGAGATGGAGGAGTCCGGCCTGGCACGATCCTAGAGCGTATTGAAGAGTGCCGGACAACGTGGCGCCGGCGCACTGTTTCTTCGTCGTTCCACTGTTCTACGCCCCCAGGCCCATGTCCCAGACACCGCCCGCTGCCAATCGCAACGCCTCTGCCTCCCATACGGCCCCTCTCAGCGACGACGAGCTCCGGGCCCTGCGCAACCGTGAGCCCGACGCCGTACGGCGCCTTATCTACGAGCGCCGCGACTACATCGAGGCGGTGCTCCGCCGCTACTCTGCCGACGCCGAGATGGCCCGCGATCTGCTACAGGAAACGTTCTTTCAGGCCCTGCGGAGCCTTCCGAATTTCCGTGGGGAGTCGAAGATCACGACCTGGCTCCACAGCATCGCCAAAAACGTGGCCCTCGCGCGCTACCGAAAGAACAAGCGGCAGAGCTGCCTCGACGAGGAGACCCTGGAGCACATCCACGCTACGTCGACGGCGGGCTCCGCGCCCACGACCTACACCGATCCCGTGCGAGGGGCGGAACGGGCGCAGGAGAAAGGCTTCTTGTACGACGCGATGGACGAGCTTTCGGAATCGTACCGCGAGGTTCTTCGGCTGCGCGCCCTGGAGGAAAAGTCGACCAAGGAGGTAGCCGAGGAACTGAACCTCACGCGGGTGAACGTTCGAGTGCGTCTGCACCGGGCCCGGAAGGCCCTCCGAACGACATTGGAGGGACGCTTTGACGACTCCTACCACGCTGCGGCGTAGCCAGTGGGGACGACCTGCACCGCACTGGCCTCGCCCCCCGCCTCCATTTGGGGCCTGTTCCTGTCCCGCGAGGACGTTCCTTCTGCGAGCCCGTCCGCTGTCGGCACCGGTTCTCAGAACTGGACCGAGAGGCCCACGCGGTAGGTCGAAAGGATGGGCGCATAGGTGACTCCGTCGCCGGGAGAAGACGCTTTGGGAATCACGGTGCGTCCGATGAGGTAGCCCAGCGTTCCGCCCACCACCACGTCCGTCAGCCAGTGGTCTCCACTTCGAACGCGCTCCATGCCCACCGACGCGGCCCCGCCGTACGCCAGGGCCGATACGTACCAGCGGTCGGCCTGGTGGGAAAGCACCGAGGCCAGCGCAAAAGCCCGCGCCGTGTGTCCCGAGGGCATCGACAATTCTTCGTGGGCACTGTCAAAGCCCCCGGGGTCGGCCCGGAAGGGGCCCTCGCCAGCGAACGGACGCGAGCGGTTCACCAGTCCCTTCGCGAAGCCCGTGACGGCCTTGGTGAGGAAGAGCGCCTCCAGGACGCGAACGGACGTGCGCGTGAAGTCGCGGCGCCCCAGCGCCAGGCCACCGGTGGCCAGCAGTCCGGCGGCTGCGTAAGTGGCACGATCCGGGCCCACGCGGTCGAACCAGCGCCCCGGTCCCGCCAGTGGGCCGGTGGCGCTGGCGGCCCATCCCGATTGTTGGCTGAGACCGTGGTAGACGGGCCGGTCGAGGGCAGCCACGGCGCCGAAGGCGGCGCCGGAAATGCCGAGGGCCAACAGTTGCTCGGAGGGGGAGAGTGTGGCTGGGGCGCGAAGGAGGTCGATCGCATTCTGCCCCATCGAGGAGAGTGGGGGCACCCAAGGGCCGCGCGACGAGGTGTCTTCGGGAGGGGCGGGGGGAGCCAACGATTGGGCGCAGGTTGTGGCCGGGCACAGGCAGAGCGCTGCGAGGCAGGCGATGAGGGGGAGAAGCCCACCGCGACGCAGGCTGGAGACACGTGGAGGCATCAAGTTGGCGGGACGGTTGGGCAAGGCCGGTAGGAAAGCGAGATGCACTCCGCAGTTCATCGGATCGTCACTTTTTTGGGACCGCCGACGCCGCGCCACGTTCCCAGAGATCGCCCGTCCGGAGTTCTCCCTGCTTCGACCTCCGGGTCGGCACCAGCGCGGGGCTGTGTTGGCGGGCGCCGTGTGTCTGGAAATTCCCTTGCCCAGGGGACTCGGCATGCTTCACGTGGGAGCCGAGAAGCACGTGCGCCACCGCAAAAGGTCTACGATACGGTCCTCGTCCACCTCGTATCGCTTGCCGGTCCAGGTGATGCACACCTCATTGCCCCCCGTATCCTGCACATCCATGAGCACGAACTGTCCGTCGGTGCGCCCGAACAGAGCGACGGGATTGGGAAAGGGACCGTGGGTGTACGGGCCGCCTTTGACGGAGCCCAATTGGTCGAGGGCCGCGGCGTGCACCACCGGAAACCCGCCCCCGCCGGGTCGTCCGTACTGGTTGTGCGCCCCGTCGTCAAGGGCCACCATGTGCGCATCGCCCGACAGGACGACCAGCTGGTCCGCTGCACCAATTGAATCGATGTAGGTGGCCAGCTCGCGACGCTCACGAGCGAAGCCGGCCCATCGGTCTTCGCTGTCGCCGTCGCCAATCCAGGGCACGCTGCTCACCCAGGCCACCACCGGATACTGCTCCACCGCCCGGGCGAGTTGTGCTTTGAACCACGCCTTCTGGTCCGTCCCCATCATGGTCTTGAGAGAGTCGGGGGCGTCGTTGGGGGTGCGGGCCGAACGTAGATCCGTGAGCAGGAACCGAACGCGACCCACCGTAAACGCCTGATGGATGGGGCGCGCCCTGCCGTTGCGAGCCAGGGAGGAGTGCGGCACGTACTCGCGGTACACCTGCTGTGCCGCGGTTCGGCCGGGGGCGCGGCGCGAGCTGTTGTTGGGGCCGTAGTCGTGGTCGTCCCACATGTAGGCCAGGGCCGTAGAGCGGTACAGGCGCGCCTGTCGAGGGGCGCTGTGCACCGTGCGGTAGGCGTCGCGGAAGGGGCCGGGGGACGTAGCGGCAATGTCTTCGTAGTGCATGTCGCCCAGGTGGAGAAACAGGTCGGGCCGCGCCTTGCGGATGGAGGCAAACACCGGGTGGTTGGAGCCGGTGAGAGCACACCCCCCGAGGGCCACCCGGAAGGAAAAGGGCCCGTCGCCGAACGTGCGAAACCGGCCGCTCTGTGTGGGGTCGATGCGCCCGTTCACCTCCAAGGCGTAGTGATACGTGGTGCGCGGCGCCAGACCGGCGAGGCGGAAGTGATGCACCGAATCGTTCGTGGGCGGATGCGTGCCCGCAAGGACGGATGCGTTGGACCAGTCGCGCGACCGGGCCACGGCCAGTCGCACCTCCGCCCCCGGATTTGCGGGCCGGGCCACCACGCGGGCGGAAGAGTCGGTCACCGCGCCCGCCCACAGCAGCGTGACGGTCTCGGGGGGAGGCGTCGCGAGGTCGCTCGGCCCCGTGTAGCGGCAGGCCGCGAGGCCCGTCGCCAAAAGCGCACCAAGCAGGGCGCGCAGCAGTAGAGAGCAGGAGGGGAAACGCACGGGCGCAACGGGATTGGGGAATGCAATGGCAGGTTTGTAACGTCAGTTGGCGCGTCTCGTGTCCCTATCTCTCGCGTGCCCCCATCTCTCGCGCCGTGTCTCGTTCCGAGGCGGCCCGTGGGGCCGAGAGGGCCCGTCGCAGCCATTGCCCGCTATCGCCTTCTATTGCTTGCTCGCTTCCGCCGAGGGGGACGCGTTGCCGACGAGTACGAAGTAGAGGGCAACCATCAAGAGCGTCACCTGAAATTCCATCCCGCCCATCGGGTGCGTCTCGGTCGCGGCAAAGCGCCACTGGCCCCAGTGCACCGTGACGATGGCGCCCAGCATGACGGGGGCGATGAGAAGGCCGCCGAGCCGCGTGAGCAGGTCGTTGCCCGTCCCCCCGATGAGCACGAGGGCACCGCCTCCGGTTTCCAGCACGGCCGCCGTGACGGCCATGGCCATGCTGTCCATCATCTGGGCGGTGCCGGCGAGGTCCAAAAACTTCTCGACGCCGTGAAACAGAAAGACGCTGGCGAGGGCAA
>CAZFJR010000046.1:18807-20961 GCA_964519235.1 uncultured Salinivenus sp.
AAATGGCCATGAAAGAGCGGGGCATGCGCCCGGTGCCCTCAACGTCGCTGTTCTCCGTGTTCATCCACGCGCTCTGCGCTCACTCCATGAAGCGGCATGTTCTCCTCGCATTGAGTTTGGCGGGCCTCTGGGCCCTCGGCCACGCAGCAACGGCACAGGTAAGCCTGCCGCCCAAGGCCCCGCCCGCCCTCCGCCAGTTCGACACCGATTACACGAAGCATCGCATCGACTTCGCAACGCTGCGGTCGGGCGGCCCGCCGAAAGACGGCATTCCCTCAATCGACGATCCGACGTTTGTATCGGTGGCGGCGGCGAGCGACTGGGTGGGGCCAAAAGAGCCAGTAATTGCCGTTCAGCACGGCGGCGTGGCCCGGGCCTATCCGCTCCAACTCCTCACCTACCACGAGATCGTGAACGACCGGATCGCGGGCACGCCGGTGGCAGTCACCTTCTGTCCGCTCTGCTACAGCGCCCTCGTGTTTGAGCGAACGCTGGACGGCGAGCCGGTGGAGTTTGGCGTCTCCGGGCTGCTTCGACACTCGGACCTGGTGATGTACGACCGCAAGACCGAAACCCTGTGGCAGCAGTTCACCGGCCGGGCAATCGTCGGCGACTGCACCGGACAGGCGCTGAGGCGGCTTTCGTCCCAGATCGTCTCGTTTCGGCAGTTTGGGGAAGCGCATCCGGGCGGCGCAGTGCTCTCGCGCGATACCGGCCACGACCGCCCGTACGGTCGCAACCCGTACGCCGGCTACGACGACATCGACAAGACGCCCTTCGCCGTCCGTGGCCCGGTGGACGGCCGCCTACCGCCCATGGCGAAGGTGGTGGCCGTAAGCGTGGGAGGTGCCCACAAGGCCTACCCGCACTCGACGACCGAACAAGAGCGAGTGATTCACGATACGATGGCCGACCGTCCCCTTGTGGTGTTTTACGCCCCGGGGGCCGTGTCCGCCCTGGACGCGGCCGAGATTTCAGAGTCGAAAGAGGTGGGCTCCACGGGCGTGTTCGACCGCCGGGTAGAGGGGCGCACCCTGCAGTTCTCGTACGTGGGGGACGGCCGGTTTCGAGACGAGGAGACGGAAAGCACCTGGACGGTGACTGGAAAGGCCGTCAGCGGTCCCCTAGAGGGCACGCAGCTCCACCGGATCCAGTCCGGCGACTCCTTCGCATTCGCCTGGTTTGCCTTTCGCCCCCAGACTGCGCTGTACGAGACGGACTCGGGATCGTAGCGTGCCCATTCCCACGCTCCCGGCCCGCGAGGTTTGCGTAACCGGGCGCTCCCGACCCCACGCGTGCCGCCCGGCCGCACCGGGTGTTACGATTGACTGAAGAGCCTCCCGAGCGAGGCAGAACACTTGGAGCCGTCGCGGCCGGCTCATACCTTGGGTGTGCTCTCACAGACCGTTCACATTCGCCGCAGATTCACGATGCGTCGCTGGGACCAGCTCGACCTCGAAGCGGAAGGCACCGGCATCTCTAAACCCCTGAGCCGCCAGGTGAACCTGGTGGGCAGCATGCTCGGGCACATCGCCGAGGAGCAGGGGGGCGAAGCCCTGTTCGAGCGCGTGGAGGGGCTGCGGGCCCTCTGCAAGGACGCCGAGCAGGAGGACGATCCGGCCCTCCGGGAAGAGGCAGCCCGCCGCATTGCGGAGCTCGACCAGGACATGCTGGAGCGGCTGCTGCACGTCTACACCACGTTTTTCCACCTCGTCAACCAGGCAGAGCAGCAAGAAATCATTCGCATCAACCGCGAGCGGGCCCGAGAATCCGGCCCCTCCGAATGGCCGCTAGGCCCGGGCACCGACAACGGCGCCTCCGACGCGGAGCCGCGCCCACAGTCGATCGACGCGGCGGTGGCGGACCTCAACAACGAGGGGTACTCGTTCGAGGAGGTGGTGGGTTTCTTCGAGCAGCTCGACATCCAGCCCACCCTCACGGCCCACCCCACGGAGGCGCGCCGCCGCTCGGTGCTGCGCAAAGAGCAGCACATTGCCGACCTGCTCTCCACCCTCCGCCGCCCCGACGCCACGCCTGACGAGCGGGCCGAGACGCTGGACCGCCTCTACAGTCAGGTGGCGTTCCTCCTGGGCACCGACGAGGTGCGGGCCGAGCGGCCCACGGTGCGGGAGGAGGTGGAGCAGGGCCACTACT
>CAZFJR010000047.1:0-6722 GCA_964519235.1 uncultured Salinivenus sp.
CCGGCGAGCGAGCCCTCCACCACGTCCAGATTCAGCGCGAAGGTGACGGCCAGCAGCACCAGCGAGCTCACGATGAAGAGGCCCAGCACGATTTTGCGGGCCCAGAGCTCCCGAAAGGTCATGAGCACGAGGCCGAGAAGAGGACGCATGTGTTTGCGGGCGGGTTTGGGGGGAGAAGGGCGTCGAACGGCGTGCACACGGCCATGCGTGGGGGGAGACGGCCCAGAAAAGGGGGGGAGTTATGGCTCGCGTGGCGAGCAGTCTCGACGGACTGCAAATCGGTCATACGATCCGACTCAACCCCAAAACAGCCCCAAGGCAAGGAGGCACGCCTCCCGCATCGCGTCTCACGTTTCAGGCCTCACGTTTCAGGCATTACTTTCACGCATCGCGAGGCGCATCCACCACGTCAATGAAGTAATCTTCGAGCGACTGGCGGAGCGGGGTGATCGATTCGATCTGCACATCGGCCCCGCGCAGGCGGTCGAGCACAGCGTTGAGGGTGGCGCGGTCCTCGGCACGGACGCGGTACCGGGCCAGGTCGGGGGCAGGCGCGCTGCCGCTGGGGGCGGGGGAGAGGGGCAGGTCCGGTGCCTCGCGCAGCGCTGCAGGGAGGGGCGTGGCCACGAGGTCGTACACCCGTTCCACAGCCGTCAGCGTCTCCACGCGTCCCTGCCGCACCAGCGAACCGTCGCGCAGAATGGCGATTTGGGAGCACACCTTCTCCACCTCCGAGAGCAGGTGAGAGTTAAGAAAAATGGTTTTTCCCTCGTCTCGCAGCTCCACCACGATGTCGCGGATGGCCCGGCGTCCCACCGGGTCCACGCCGCCGGTCGGCTCGTCGAGGAAGAGCAGGTCGGGGTCGTTGAGCAGGGCCTGCGCCAGGCCGAGCCGCTGCAGCATGCCCTTGGAGAAGGTTTTGACCTTTGAGTCGCCGCGCCCGTCCAGGTCGAGCCGGTCGAGCAGGGCCGGAATGCGCTCGGCGCGTGCAGTGCGGGGCACATCCGCGAGGCGGCCGTAGGCGTGCAGGGTTTCGGTGGCGGTGAAGAAGCCCGGGAAGCGATGATTCTCGGGGACAAAGCCGATGCGCTGCCGGGCCGCAGGCGTGCCGGCGGGCGCGCCAAAGAGGCGAGCGGTGCCGCCGGTGGGGTGCACCAGGCCGAGCAGGGTCTTTACGAGGGTGGTTTTGCCCGCGCCGTTGGGGCCGAGGAGCCCAAAGATGGACCCTTCTTCCACCGTGAGCGACACCCCGTCGAGGGCCTGCACGCCGGACCGGCGCAGGAGGCCAGTCCGGTAGGTTTTCGAGAGCGACGAGACGGAGAGGGCGGGCGGAGCCATCGGTGGAGGGAAGGATCAGTCGCGTCCGGGAGAGGAAGGCGGATCGGGAGCCGGGGTGCGAGGCGGGGGCGCGGTGCGCTCGATGATGTGCATGGTGCGCTGGGGAAACGGAATATCGATGCCGCGCTCATCGAATACGCGCTTCAGCCGGGTCCGCAGGGCCCGCTCGGCGGCGTACTGCTCGCCCGGCACCACGCGGACGGACACGCGGGCCGTAACCGACGAGTCCCCAAAGTCCATAAGCCCCTGCACCTGTGGAGAGTCGTCCAGCACAATCTCCTCGTGCTCCGCCACCCATTCAGTCGCGACCCGTTCCATGACGGGCAGGATGGCGTCCATGTCCTGTTCGTAGCTCAGCCCCACAGGCACCACCGCGCGGGCCCAGTCCACGCTCTTGTTGCCGAAGGTGCGCACCTCGCCGGCAGGAATCATCACCAGCTCGCCGTCAAACTTCCGCAGCTTGATGAGCCGCACCCCAATCTCCTCCACCGTGCCGGTGTGCCCGCCGATGGTCACGAGGTCGCCCACGTGGAGGAGGTCGTCGAAGAGGAGAAAGACCCCGCTGATCACATCCTTGACCAGCGTCTGTGCCCCAAAGCCGATGGCCAGCCCCGCAACGCCCGCCGTGGCGAGCAGGGCCCCAATGTCGAGCCCTACCTCGCTGAGCACCATGATGCCCGCAACGCCCCACACCGCGTAGCCGGCAACGGACCGCAGCAGGGTGCCCAGCGTAACGGCCCGCTGGCGCTTCGGGTCGGCGGAGGGAAGGTCCTCCACGCTCGCGATCCAGCGTGCTGCCCCCCGCCGGACCAGGGCGAGCAGAAGGGCCGCGAGGCCGATGATAAGCGCGATGCGCACCGCCCCCACCAGCAGTGCCCGTGGGCTGACGGCGTCGACCCACGCCTGCGGGCCCCCGAGTTGCAAAAGCCCGAGTTGCAGAGCCGGGAAAGAGGCCACAGGCATGGCAGTCGCGGGAATCGGTGGAAAGGAGCCCGCGGCGGCTACGCGTCCGTGAGGGCGTCGATGCCGGGCAGAGGCGCGCCTTCCAGGAACGTGAGCAGGGCGCCGCCGCCGGTGGATACGTGGCTGATGCGGTCCGTGCAGCCGGACTGCCCGAGGGCCGAGACCGAGTCGCCGCCACCGACCACCGAAAAGGCCCCGTCGTCGGTGGCCTCCGCCGTCGCCTGGGCAATGGCCATGGTCCCCTGCGCAAACTGTTCGAGTTCAAACACCCCCATCGGGCCGTTCCACACAATTGTGGCGGCGTCGAGGATGGCGGTGCGATACGTTTCGATGGTGGCCGGCCCGATGTCGAGTCCCATCTTTCCTTCAGGGATGTCTCCCTCCACCACAGAAGCGTCGGCCTCGGCGTCGGGCGCATCGGCCACCACGTGGTCGCTGGGGAGCAGGAGGGTGTCTTCCGCCTCTTCGTAGAGCGACTCCGCCGTTTCCAGCCGGTCCGCCTCGATGCGAGAAGCCCCCACCTCGTGCCCCAGCATCTGCAGGAAGGTGTAGCTCATGGCGCCCCCGACGAGCAGATGGTCGGCCGTTTTGGAGAGGGCCCGGATTGTCCCCAACTTGTCGGACACCTTCGACCCCCCGAGAATGGCCACCATCGGGTGCTCCGGATGATCGCGCACCCGGGTGAGGGCCTCGATCTCCTTCTCCATCAAGCGCCCCATGACGGCGGTGTCCACGAACTGGCCCACGCCGGCCGTAGAGGCGTGAGCGCGGTGCGCGGCGCCGAACGCATCGTTTACGTATACGTCGGCCAGGTCGGCCAGGGCACTCGCGAAGGCATCGTCGTTGGACTTCTCACCGGCGTCGAAGCGGGTGTTTTCTAGCAAAATGACGCTGCCGTCGCTCATGCCGTTAATCACCTCCCCCACGGTGTCCCCCACCGTGTTGCTCGAAAACCGAACGCGCTCTTCGATGAGCGTGCCCAGGTGGTCGGCCACGCAGGCGAGGCTCAGGTCGGGATCGGGCTGGCCGCCGGGGCGGCCCAGATGACTGATGAGAATGGCCTTGCCGCCGTGATCGAGCACGTGCCGCAGGGTGGGGAGGGCGGCCCGGATGCGAGTATCGTCTGCCACACGCGGACCTCCGTCCTCGGAGGCGTCGAGCGGCACGTTGAAGTCAACGCGGATCAGGACGCGCCTGCCGCGGACATCGATGTCGTCGAGGGTGAGCTTCTGCATAAGGCGGAGGGCTTGGGCAACAGGTCAAACGACCCGCCAGCCCCGGTTGGCACACGGACCGACCGGGGGCCGCGGCGGAGGGGCGCGCTAGGTGGACAGCTCCACGAGGTGCTCCACGAGATCGACCGTGCGGTTGGCGTAGCCCCATTCGTTGTCGTACCAGCCCACGACTTTCACCATCGATCCAGCCGTCATTGACCAGGGTGCATCGTAGATGGCAGAGTGCGGGTTGTGGATAATATCGCGCGAGACGATTGGGTCGTCGCTGTAGGCCAGAACGCCCGACAGGTCGCCCTCGGCCGCCTCGTGGAAAGCCGCGTCGACGTCTTCCGTGGAGACTTCCTGCTCGACCGTGGCCGTCAGGTCGGTAACCGAGCCGTCGGGCGTGGGCACGCGCATCGCCATGCCGTCTAGCTTGCCGTCGAGGTGCGGCAGCACGTCGCCCACGGCCTTGGCTGCACCGGTCGTCGTCGGGATGATCGACTCGGCCGCCGTGCGGGCCCGTCGCAGGTCGCTGTGAGGGCCGTCCAGAAGGTTCTGGGACGAAGTGTAGGCGTGCACGGTGGTCATGAGGCCGCTTTCGAGGCCGAAGGCATCGTCGAGCACCTTCACGAGTGGAGCCAGGCAGTTTGTGGTGCAGCTGGCGTTGGAAACGACCGCCTCGTCGCCGGTCAAAATGTCGTCGTTCACGCCGAGCACCACCGTGGCGTCGACCTCACTCTTCGCCGGCGCACTGATCACGACCTTGTCTGCCCCCGCCTCCAGGTGCTGAGCCGCCTTCTCGCGCGTCCGGAAGACGCCTGTCGACTCGATGACCACGTCCGTGTCGTGCTCGCCCCAGGGCAGTTGCGTCGGGTCTTGTTCGCTGAAGACCGGAAAGCGGTCGCCGTCCACCACCAGGTCGTCACCGTCCAGCCGGACCTCTCCCGGATACTGGCCGTGCACCGTGTCGTACTGAAACAACGTGGCTAGGGTCTCGGCGTCGGTCAGGTCGTTGACGCCCACAATGTCGACGTGATCTGCATCGCGCTCGAGGAGCGCCCGAAAGCACAGGCGCCCAATGCGCCCAAATCCGTTAATTCCGAGCTTGATAGCCATAGGTCAGGGAGGAGGTCTGGGTTCGACAGTCGAAACGAGCGGTTTCGCGACGGCCCCCAACCAGTGGCTGGGGTCGCGTCGGAGCACCAAAACGTGTGGCGTAACGTGCAGTGTGTCCGTGTGTCTGCGCACAAGAAGAGTAATAACGCAGGACATGACACGCTCCTAAGGTATAAAATATCCCGCTCTCTCCTTAGTAAAGATCACATGCAAAACCAGGGGCGGGGCCGGTCGTTCTGGCCCGGGAGGAAACGAACGAACGGCGGTGCGTTAAACGGCATTCACCGCACTTCGTAGAGGAATCCCGTTTCGCGCGGTCCCCTCCGGAAGCGATTGCATTTACGTTCATCTGCGCCTTGCCTCTTCTACCCCGCACATGACTGCCCTCAAGACGCCCGAGAAAACGTCCCGTCGCCAAGAGCTTCGTCAGAACTTTTTTGTCGACCTGTACGCCCGGGCGCTGCTGTTTTACGACGAGTATCGTCGTGTGGCGCAGGGTATTGGGGTGGGGCTTCTCCTGCTTGTGTTGGCCGTTCCCGGGTACATTTACTACCAGCAGCAGCAACAGGAGGCGGCCAACCAGCAGCTTGGCCAGATCCTGCCGGTGTACGAGCGCGGAAATTACCAGCAGGCCCTCGATGGGACCGGAGAACAGGCGGGCCTTCTCGCGATTGCCCGCGACTACGGAGGCACGGACGCAGGCAACCTGGCGACGTTCTACGCGGCCAACGCGCTGTACCAGCAGGGAGAGTACGATCGTGCGCTTACCTACTTCCAGCAGTTCGAGAAGGGGAACACCTTCATCGGGGCCAGCGCCTACGCGGCACAGGCCGCCATTCAAGAAAACCAGGGCAACTTTGAGCGGGCCGGAGAGCTGTACGAGCAGGCCGCCGCGCAGTACGAAAACAAGCTGACGGCCCCGCGCTACTTGCTCAGTGCCGGGCAGGCCTACGAGGAAGCCGGGCGGTACGAGGCTGCCATGGGCGCCTACCAGCGCATTCAGGACGAGTACCCGGAATCTAGCCAAGCTAGCGACGCGGAACGGTACATGGCGCGGGCTGAGGTGCGCCGCGACGCCACCTCGTCGTAGCCGCTCCGAGGGCGGAGACAAGGCTGCGCGCTGCGGCTGGGCCCCCAGCACGCGTTCCTCCGAGCCCCACGGCGGCACCCTTGGCAGTACGTTTTGCGGACGAGTCTTTCCTTTCGGGATGCCTACGATCTTGGTTGTCGACGACGAGGCGAGCATTCGCCGGACGCTCCGCGAGATTCTGGAGTACGAAGACTTTGCGGTTGAAGAGGCCGTCGACGGGGAGGAGGCCCTCACGGCCCTCCGCGAAAACGCGTACGACCTTGTGATCCTCGACGTGAAGATGCCGAAGCTGGACGGCATGGAGGTGCTGGAAACCATTGCGGACGAGGGCTACGAGGTCCCCGTCCTCATGATCAGCGGCCACGGCACCATCGAGACGGCTGTGGAGTCGACGAAGCTCGGGGCGTACGACTTCATCGAGAAGCCTCCCGACCTGAATCGCCTCCTCGTGACGGTGCGCAACGCCCTGGACCACGGGCAGCTGGAGGTGGAAAACCGGCGCATGCGCCAGACCATCACCGAACAAAACACGGGCGACCTGCCGCCCATCATTGGCGAGAGCGACGCCATTCAGGACATCAAAGAAACCATCGAACGGGTGGCGCCCACGGAGGCGCGCGTCCTCGTGTCCGGAGAGAATGGGACCGGAAAGGAATTGGTGGCCAAGTGGATCCATCACACCTCCGCCCGGGCCGAAGAGCCGATAGTCGAGGTGAACTGCGCCGCCATCCCGAGTGAGCTCATCGAGAGCGAGCTCTTTGGGCACGAGAAGGGGGCCTTTACCGGGGCCACGCAACAGCGGATCGGCAAGTTTGAGCAGGCCCACGAGGGGACGTTGTTCCTCGACGAAATTGGCGACATGAGCCTCTCGGCGCAGGCGAAAGTGCTGCGGGTGCTGGAGGAAAACGAGATCGAGCGCGTGGGCGGTGAGCACACCATCTCGGTGGACGTGCGGGTAATTGCGGCGACGAACAAGGACCTGATGGAGGAAATTGAGG
>CAZFJR010000047.1:6822-12224 GCA_964519235.1 uncultured Salinivenus sp.
ACCATCGAGGCCGCCGATATTGACCAGTTTGTGCAGCCCGGTGTGGGGTCGGACGGGCCCACCCAGGAACTCATCCGCGCCTACGATGACTTCAGCGACGCCCGCGATCAGTTCGAGAAGCATTTTATCCAGCATAAGCTCCACGAACACGACTGGAACGTAAGCCAGACGGCCGAGACGATTGGCATTCAACGCTCGCACCTCTACAACAAGCTGAACAAGTACGGGCTCGAACGAGGCGATTGAGCGGCGCGTTGTGGCGGTGCCTTCCGCTTCCACAAATCCGCTTCTTCCGACCGTCCGACCGAATGTTTTCCCGACCGAAGGGCGTCTCGCGGTGGACGAACCGACGCTCCGTCTGTCCGGACCCACGCCAGGATCGTGTCGTCGCTTCAAGGAGTCCACGCTTTGCGAGCGTACGCTTTGGGACGTGTCCGTGGAGGCACGTTCGCCGTTCCGGAACCTCTGCGTCTTTTCCCTTCACCGCCGCCCTTCCCCCGACGTGCCCGACCCGCTTCTGGAGGCCACGAACCTCGTCAAGCAGTACGACACCGGGGGAGAAGAGCCGCTGACGGTATTGAATGATCTTGCCTTGTCGGTGCGAGCGGGAGAAATTGTGGCGGTGGTGGGGGAGAGCGGAACCGGCAAGTCGACACTGCTCCACATTCTTGGGGCGCTCGATCGCCCCACGGCCGGCACGGTTCGGTTTGAGGACACCGACCTGTTTGCCAAGAGCGACGACGAGTTGGCCGCGTTTCGCAACCGCGCCATCGGATTCGTCTTCCAGTTCCATCACCTCCTCCCAGAGTTTACGGCCCTCGAAAACGTGGCCATGCCGGCGCTGATCCAGCAGCAGTCTCTCGACGACGCCGCGCCGCGGGCCCGCACCCTGCTCGACCTGTTGGGCCTGGCCGATCGGGCGGACCATCGCCCCCGTACCCTCTCGGGGGGAGAGAAGCAACGCGTGGCCATTGCCCGCGCCCTCATGAACGAACCAGCGCTGGTGCTCATGGACGAGCCGACCGGAAACCTCGACGCCCGCACCGCCGAACCGATGCACCGCGAGATTGAACGGCTGAGTCGAGACATGGAGCAGACCTTCGTCCTGGCGACCCACGATCCGTCCCTCGCCCGCATCGCAGGCCGGGCACTCCGGCTGGAACTCGGGCGGCTTCACCCGCTGTCCGCATCCGACGACATGGCTACCGCCTCGCACAGAGATGCCTCTCACTCAGACCGCGATGCGGAAGGGGGGGGCCGCGCGAGATGAAACGAAAATGATTCTTCGGGCGCGGGGCTCGAACTCCGCGCACAGGGGTGCGTTAGGCTGCAACACCAAAGCAGACGCTCCCGAGGCTGTCCCGTAGCGGTTTGCAGCTCCACAGCGTCGCGCCACTGTGCGGTCCGGCGTACACTCCTGCCTGTGGGGTCCGAACACTGCACTGGGCCCCGATGCTCCTCTCCGCTGTTTCGTGCGGGCCGGCCAGCCTCACGGCCTCGGACTCGAGCCTCTCCCTTCCCTTTGGGAGCAGGGCCCGGCGTCTGCCACCGTCCCCGTACGAGACGGGCTCCGCCCTGCGGGCCGCCTGTTGCGTCGGGGGCCGACGGGCGAGGCCCTGGCGCCCGGATGCGATTTTTTGCAACACCGAGCCCCCTGCAGTGCCATGAACTCCATCGACTCGCTCCCGCTCTTTCCGCTGAGCCTGGTGCTCTATCCCAACGAGTCCCTCTCGCTCCACATCTTCGAGGAGCGGTACAGGGACCTAACCGCGTACTGCCTGGAGCACGACGTGGCGTTTGGGGTCCTCCGGGTGGAGGACGAGGCGTGGGCCGAGGTGGGCACCACGGCCCGCATCGAGCGCGTCGCGAAGCGTTACGACGATGGACGCTCGGACATTGTGGTGCAGGGCGACGAGCGGTTTCGCATCGAGGCGGTGCACGATGACCAGGCGTCGTACTACACGGCCGATGTGACGCTGCTGGAAGACGAGGACACCGCCGTGGACCTCGACCTGAAGGAACGGGTGATCACCCAGCACATGAAGCTTCTGGAATTGGCGGGGCGCACCGTCCGGCCCGATTTGTACGAGGATGTGGGGCGCCTCTCATTTGTGCTGGCCCAGAACGGCGCGCTGGATGGGGCCCAGAAGCAGGAGCTCCTGGAGCATACAAGCGAGAACGAACGCATCCGCTACCTCATCCGGCACTTTGAATCTATCATCCCCCGCATTGAAGAACGAGAAGGGGTCCAGCGCCGCATCCGATCCAACGGGCACTTCAAGGACTTTCCGCCCGAGGAGGTCTAGCGAAGTGCTGGAAAGGGGCACAAAACAAAATCCGCAAAATGAAGTGCAGGGCGGCGGGAGCGACCGCTTTGCGGACGACGGGCCGCAGACGACGCACGGAGCGCGGAAAACAAACGCAGGCTCCGCCAGGCATGGACATTGGACATGCTGTTTGCGAACTTACTGCCTGCGAATTCGGTCCTCTGTCCTACACCACGCCCCCCTCGTCCCATGCCGCACATCGGGCCCTACACCCTTCACGCCATCGAGACGGGACGATTCGGGCTCGACGGGGGGGCCATGTTCGGCATCGTGCCCAAGCCCCTTTGGTCGAAACGCATCGAACCAGACGCCCAAAACCGCATCCCCCTCAGCATGCGCTGCCTACTGCTGAAAGGGGACGAGCGTGTGATTCTGGTGGACACCGGCATTGGGGACACGTTCGAGGGCACCAAGTACCAGTCCCTGTACGCGGTTGACCACAGCGATGCCACCCTCGCCGAGTCGATCCACGACTGCGGGGTGGCCCCTGCCGACGTCACCGACGTCGTCCTGACCCACCTCCACTTCGACCACTGCGGCGGCGGCACGCAACGAACCGATGCCGGGGCAGAGCCCACGTTTCCCAACGCCACCTACCACGTACAGCGACAGCACTGGGACTGGGCCACCGATCCCAACCCCAAAGAGAAAGGATCCTTTCTGTCCGAGACCTTCGTGCCTCTCGAGCGAAGCGGCCAGCTCCACCTCGTGGACGGTGCCGGCCAGCTGTTTCCCCACGTCGATGTGGCTCTGGTTCACGGACACACCGAGTCGCAGCAGGTTGTAACGGTGCACGACGAGACCACAACCCTGGTGTACGTGGCCGATCTGCTCCCCACCATCCACCACCTTCCCTCCGCCTGGACAATGGCCTATGACGTGCGTCCCCTCCAGACCATCGAGGAGAAGGCCGATTTTTTGGAGCAGGCCGTGCAATCGGAATGGAACTTGTTCTTTGAGCACGATCCGGAGGTGGCGGTTGGCACCCCCGAGCGCACCGACCGTGGCATCGAGATCGCGCGCCGTCGGTCGCTCGAAGCGCTGTAGCGCACAAGGCGAGCTGCGATGCACAACGTCATGGGGGCGCCAGCCAGGGCGCCTGCCCGCCTCTGCTCTGCTTCTCTTAGGATCAACGCTGTCCACGATGACCGATTTTGAAGAGCCCCAGACGGAAGAAGAGATCCGCGAGGCGGTGTCCTCTGTCTACCACGACCTCAACAACCCGCTCTCCATCATCTCTGGAAACGCGCAGTTTCTGCACGAACTCAGCCAGGAAGAGAACCTCGACGACCAGTTCGCATCGTCGGCCCGCGACATCCAAGAGGCCTGCCAGCGCATGTCCGAGTCGCTCCAGCGCCTAACGCACCTCAAAGATGCTCTCGGTGAGTCTTCGGACTGACCGCCACCGGCCCCACTGGCCAGGCGCGAAAGGCCACGATGCTCACGGGTTCGGGCGGCAGTGTTAAAGGCCCCCGGAAACTCCACGGGCGCATTCGACCGCAGGACGCTTGAGGGAACGCTGCCCTGTATGTTACATTCGTACCTACCGGTCGTGTAACTTCCGCGATTCCACCTCCCGCCATGCCGAATGGCGCTGGACCGACGCCCACTCCCCCCATCAGTCCCGCAGGCCTGTTGATTGTAAAGCGCTACAGATGACGAACGGCCGCCGACGCTCCGGCGGCCCTCGGCGCCCAGCATTCCTCAACGCTCCTGTGCAGTCGGACGGCTGAACCTTCGGGGGCCTGCCGATCCCACGGGGGCACGCACCTCCTGTTTGTGCGACGGGCTGTTTGTGCGACGGGCCGCCGCGTCCATTCACGTTACTGTACGCCGATAAATCTCTTGCTCTCATGGCTGCTCAATCCTTTTCGCGCCCCCTTCTTGTGCTTCTCGGAACGCTGCTGTGCGCCCTCGGGCTTGCGGCACCCGCGCAGGGACAGGTGGCGCAGTCCTCGGCCCTGTTCCTCCGCATCGAACCGGATAGCCGGTCGGCCGGCATGGGGAACGCGGGCGTGGCCCTCGCGGACAACGCCAACGCAATGTTCTGGAACCCGTCGGGCCTCGCATTTCAAGAGAATACACAGGTAGGCCTTACGCACGCCAATTGGCTGCCGGAATTCGACGCCAACCTGTTTTACGAATACCTCGTGGGCACCTACCACGTCGACGGGGTAGGCACCTTCGGCGGAAACGTCCGGTTCCTGAACCTCGGAGAAACAGAGGTTCGCAACGGCGACAACGTGGTGCTGAACGTGATCAATTCGTACCAGCTGGCCGTTGGAACGTCCTACGGCCGGAAAATCACAGAGCGGGTGGGCGTGGGCACCTCGGTGCGATTCATCTACTCGAAACTGGCGTCTCCTGCCGGAGAAGGCGGTGGCGACGGCAAGGCGTACACGTTCTCCACGGACCTTTCCGCGCTGTACCGGTCGGCCCCCTTCTCGCTGGGCGGTGCCGATGCCACGTTCTCCGCCGGCCTCAACATTGCCAATCTCGGCGGTACACTCGACTTCAATGAGCAGAGCCGGGCCAAAGACCCCATTCCTGCGAACTTTCGGATCGGACCGGCCCTCACGATCGACTTCGACGAGTACAATTCGCTGACGCTCGCCACGGACTTCAACAAGTCGCTGGTGAGCGTGGACGAGCAGATCACAAGCGACGGGGACACGGTCCGTGTCGGAAACAGTGGGTTCGAGGCGCTTTTCGACTCGTGGGGCTCGGCTCGCGGGCAGGTGGTGGAGGGGGAGGCCCAATCGTTGAGCCTGCTGCAGCAGTTCACGGTGGGGACGGGGCTGGAGTACTGGTACAGCGACCTCTTCGCGCTCCGCACTGGCTACTACTACGAGGATCCAAACAACGGAGACCGTCAGTTCCTGACGTTTGGAGCCGGCCTGCGGTACAACATCGTAGGGGTCGACGTCTCGTACCTGTACGACTCGGACGATAGCAGTCCGCTGTCCAACACGCTCCGGTTCTCCTTGCTGTTCGAGTTTCAGTAGAGACGGCCGCCGGGGCCAACGCGCCGCGCTCGACGCGACCCGTCTCCCGCTTCCGTACAGACCCCGGGCC
>CAZFJR010000047.1:12324-15350 GCA_964519235.1 uncultured Salinivenus sp.
TGTCGTCTTCGATAGGGCGCAGTGCCGAAACCTCCAGCGCGAAAACGTCTCTGCTACAGAGACGGAAGGGCTTCCGCCCGCCGGAAGCGGTTGGATAACTGCTACCCAGGCACTACATTGACTCCTGCAAAGTCTGAATGAATGTTGCCGGGTCGGCATTGCGGGTACGTATCTCTTGCGCCGGCCGTGCCAGAGGAGAGGTGCAGAACGACGGGCCCGAGAACGACCGACTGGGACTGGCCGTCTCAGGCTCGCATGCGGCTTTTCTTCCGCCTACGAATCGACGTCTGCAATGAGCGCATCGCCCGAGGCTTCCGAGAACGGGGACCTGCGCCGCCGCATCCTCGATACGGCGCGCCACCTGCTGGTACAGGAGGGATACCAGGCCCTGTCGATGCGCAAGATCGCGGACGCCATCGGCTACAGCGCGACCAGTATCTATCTCCACTTCGACGGCAAGGACGCTCTGCTTCACACCCTCATCCACGAGGGCATGATGGCCCTGCGCGACGCCCTGCAAACCGCTGCCGCCGATCACTCTGGTGCTCCGGTGCGTCGCCTGCGCGCGCTGTGTCGTGGCTTTGTTGACTTCGGGTTGGAGAATCCCGAATACTACGAAATTATGTTCCAACTCCGTCCGGAGCGCATGCAGCGCTATCCGCCGGAGAAGTACCGGCAGGCCCGCGAAAACCTTGACTTCTTCGCCCGTGCACTCGAAGCAGGGGCGCGAGACAACACCTTTTCCGTAGACGACCCCCGCGTGGCCGCCAGCACCCTGTGGGCTTCCTTGCACGGCACCGTTTCGCTGCTGCTGGCCGACCGTGTGGATGCCCGCATTGCGCCGGACACCTTCATCGACACGGCCATTCGCCAGGCCATTCAGGGCTTTCGGCGCACGCCCGCCTCCTCCGCGCCGTAAAGCCCCCACGCCCGTTGGCGGGCGCCCCGCTCTGTTTCACCGACGCCCCCGTGTCCCATGCCCGATTCCATTCACACGGCCCCTCCGGACGCGGGCCCCTGCGTGCGCGGCCGAACCCTGCCCAGGCTGCTGTACGACGCCGCAGAGGCGTACGAAAACCCCCGCGCCCTCAATCAACCTACCGAAACCGGCTGGCGCCCCCTGTCGCTCGACCGCTTCCGAGAGCGGGCAGAGGAGACGGCGCTGGGGCTTCGGGCCTTGGGTCTGGAGCGCGAGACGAGGGTGGCCCTGCTTCTGGAAAGCGACGTGCATTTCTGCGTCGCGGACATGGGGTGCCTCATTGGAGGACTCATCGACGTGCCCCTGTATCTGTCCAGCTCGGCGGACCAGATGCAATACGTGATGAAGCACGCCGAGGCCGAAGCGCTCGTCGTCTCGAATCCGAAGCGTCTGGCACAGGCCGCCGAGATCCTTCCGGACCTGCCCCGCATCGATACGGTGATCCTCTGTGATCCCGGCGAGGGCGAGGACAAACGTCCCGCGCTGCCGGATCGCGTGGAGCTCTTGACGCTCGAGGCCGTGCAGGAGCGAGGCCGCACGTCAGTCGACGACCAGGCTGCCGCCATTGAGAAGCTCCGGGCGCAAATCGACGCGGACGACCTCGCGACGATCATCTACACGAGCGGCACCACCGGGCGGCCCAAAGGCGTGATGCTTTCCCACGAGAACATTTCGTCCAACGCTATTACTTCTGTGGGAGAGCTTGACGATTTTGAAACGGGACCGGACGGGGAGGTGGTCATCTCGTTTCTGCCCCTCACGCACGTCTTCGCCCGGATGCTGCAGTACGCCTACATGATGCGAGGCGTCAGCGTGTACTTCGTTCATCCGGATGATCTTGTGGAGGCCTTTCCGAAGGTGCGCCCCACCGTGTTTGCCTCGGTGCCGCGGGTGCTGGAAAAAGTATACGCCGGCATCAAGAAGAAAATCATGGCGATGCAGGGAGTGCAGAAGGCCATCGGGGAATGGGGCCTGCGCGTGGCTCAGGACTATGACATGCAAGAGCCCGGGTCCACGCTGTACTCGATGAAACATTCGATTGCCGATCGCCTGGTCTTTCGCAAATGGCGCGCCGCGCTCGGGGGGCGCGTGAAATACATCGTCATCGGTGGGGCCGCGCTGCAGCCCGACCTCGCCAACATCCTTGCGGCGGCGGGCATTACCACGCTTCAAGGCTACGGCCTCACCGAAACGAGTCCGGTGATTACGTACACGCGCCCCTGGCGCAACAAGCCCGGCACCGTGGGCGAGCCCCTGCCGGGCGTGGAGGTCAAAATTGCCGACGACGGCGAAATCCTCACCCGCGGGCCCCACGTGATGCAGGGGTACTACAAACAGCCCGATAAGACCAACGCGGTGCTTACCGACGACGGATGGTTCCATACCGGAGACATCGGCGAATTCGATGACGAGGGCTTCCTCAAGATCACCGATCGGAAGAAGGATCTGTTCAAGCTCTCGACGGGCAAATACGTGATGCCGCAACCCATCGAAAACCGGATGGGCAGCGATCCGCTCGTGGACAACGCCGTCGTGGTGGGCAGTGACCACAAGTTCTGCGCGGCGCTCGTCTTTCCGAGCCTTGAACAGGTGCGGGCGCAGGCAAAAGAATTTGGGCTGGACGCGGAGCAGGACATTGACGATCTCCTCGCTGAGCCGGAAATTATAGATGCCTTCCGGTCCATCGTGCAGAGCGCAAACGAAGGCATGGACCACTGGTCCACCGTGAAGCGCTTTGCCCTGATTCCCGACGAGTTGACCGTCGAATCCGACCTCTTGACGCCGACTTTGAAGATCCGGCGCCCGAGGGTGCACGACGCCTGCGCCGACGAGATTGAGGCGCTCTATCGCCCGGAGGCGGACTTCCCGGGGCCGCGCACTGCACGCGGGGCCGTGCTGGCGGCCGTGTGACGGCGCCTTGCTGCTTTGCCTCCCCACGGCCCGTCCCGCTCTGGAAGCGGTTCCGGTCATTTCTGATGGTTAACACCGTTAATTTTCCCACATATCGACCTCTCACCCACATCTCCAACTGCCATGGAAACCAAGG
>CAZFJR010000047.1:15450-20527 GCA_964519235.1 uncultured Salinivenus sp.
CCGACGAGGTGGCCGATCGCATCTACCTCGGCAACTTCGAGGAGCACTTCGATCGGGTGGGAGAGGTCGACTGGGTGCTTGAAGCCGTTCTGGAGCGAATGGACGTGAAGCGGGACGTGCATGCCCGGATCGAGGAGCACGCCCGCCCCGACGCGGTGATCTCCACGAACACGAGCGGACTCCCCATCCACGAGATCGCCGAGGGGCGCTCGGAAGACTTCAAGGGTCGCTTTCTGGGCACGCACTTCTTCAACCCGCCCCGCTACCAAAAGCTGCTGGAGGTGGTGCCCACCGATCGCACCGAGCCGTCGGTCGTGGAGCGCGTGGCGCAGTTTGGGCGCCTGCGGCTCGGCAAGGGCATCGTGGTGGCCAATGACGTGCCGTACTTTATCGGCAACCGCATTGGCGTCTTTGCGCTGATGGAGGCGCTGCGCTACTACACCGAGGGCGCGTACACGATCGAGGAGATTGACACGCTCACCGGCACGCTCGTGGGGCATCCCAAGTCCGCCACCTTCCGCACCGCCGACCTCGTGGGGCTCGATGTGATGCTTGACGTGGCGCAGAACCTCTCCGAGAAGCTGGAGGACGACGAGCGGCGCGAGGCCTTTGAGGTCCCGGAGATCCTGCATCGGCTCGTGGACGAGGGGCGGCTCGGCGAGAAGACGAAGGCCGGGTTCTACAAGAAGGAGGACGGCGAGATCAAGTCGCTCGACCCCGAGACCTTCGCGTATACGAGTGCCGAGGAGGAACAGCTCGGGGACCTCGGGGACATCTGGAAGGCGGGCGGGCTGCGTGCGCGTTTGAATGCGCTCTACCAGGATACCGGGCGGGCGGGACGGTTCTTCCGCGAAACGACGCTCGAACTGCTGGCCTACAGCGCAAACCGAATCGGCGAAATCACGGACAATCCGGCCGACGTGGACCGGGCCATGCGCTGGGGCTTTGGGTGGGAGAACGGGCCGTTTCAGGTGTGGGACGCCCTCGGCATGGAAACCGTCCGCAACGGTCTGGCGGACCACGACCTGGCGGTGCCCGCCTGGGTCGACGACCTGGAGGGGGCGGGCGCCTCGTTCTACCGGACGAGCGAGGGGCGGCGCAGGGTGTATCTGCCAGACGCCGGAGACTACGAGCCGGATCCGCGTCCCGACGATGAACTCAATCTGGCCGCGGTGAAGCAGGACGAAGCCAACGAGCTCTGGGCCAACGACGACGCGGCGCTCCTCGACCTCGGCGATGGCGTAGCCCTGTTCGAGTTTCGGTCGAAGGCCAATACGCTGGGGCGGGACGTGATGATGGGCCTCCGCGAGTGCATCGGGAAGGTGGAAGAGGATCCCGGCCTGCGCGGCCTCGTGGTGGGCAACCAGGGCAAGAACTTCTCCGTGGGCGCCAACCTCGGCGAGATGGCGATGGCCGCGTCGCAGGGCGCGTTCGACGTGATCGACCAGTACATTTCGGAGTTTCAGGACACCATCCAGCAGGTGCGCTACGCCGAGAAGCCGGTCGTGGTGGCGACGCACCAGCGCGTGCTCGGCGGTGGCTGCGAGATGGCGATGGCGTGCCCGCACCCGGTGGCCTCGGCAGAGACGTACATTGGCCTCGTGGAACTGGGCGTGGGCCTCATCCCGGCCGGCACGGGCACCATGCGCCTCGCCGCGAAGGCCGCCCGCGAGGCGCCCACCGACAACCACAACGCGATTCAGGACCATCTGCGCCCCTACTTCGAAACGGTGGCGATGGCCGAGGTGGCCGAAAGCGCCGCGCAGGGGATCGAGATGGGCTTCCTGCCGGAGAACACCCGCGTTGTGATGCACGAAGATCGGCGTCTTCACGTGGCCCGTCAGGAAGTGCTCCGCCTCAGCGAAGAGGGGTACGCCCCGCCGCCGGTGATGAACACGATCAAGGTGCTCGGCGAGAAGACGCTCTCCACCTTCAAGGTCGCCCTCGCGCAGTATCGGGAGGGCAACTACATCACCGAGTACGACGAGCATCTCGCCACCGAACTCGGAAAAGTCATGTGCGGCGGCACCCTGAGCAGTCCGCAGGAGGTCCACGAGGACTACCTGATCGAGCTGGAGCGCGAGGTCTTCCTGCGCCTGCTGGGCGAGGAGAAGACCCAGGCGCGCATCCAGCACATGCTGGAGCACAACAAGCCTCTCCGAAACTGAGCGTTGCACGTTGGCGCGTTTGACGTTGAACGTTCCGCATCTGCACATCCTCAATCAACGTTCGACGTGCCAACGTTCTAACGTCCACCGCCCGCTACTCAACCTGCCAACCTTCAACCTCTGAACCCATGGAAGCAACCAACGACGCGTACATCGTCAGCAGTGTCCGCACGCCCGTCGGCAAGGCGCAGAAGGGCACACTCGCCAACTATCGCCCGGAGGACCTCGGGGCCGAGGCCGTGAGGGGCGCGATGGATCGAGTCGACGGCCTGGAGCCGGACATGATCGACGACGTGCTGATGGGCTGCGCCTTTCCGGAGGGCCCACAGGGAATGAACTTGGGCCGTCTGGTGGCGCAAAAGGCCGGGCTGCCCGACCACGTCCCCGGCGCCACCATCAACCGCTTCTGCTCCTCGGGCCTGCAGACGATTGCGCAGGCCACCCAGCGCATCGCCACCGGCACGGCTGACACCATCGTGGCGGGGGGCGCCGAATCGATGAGCCAGGTGCCCATGAGCGGCTACTTCTTCCAGCCCGACCCCGAGCTCACGGACGAAGACATCGGCACGTACGTGTCGATGGGCATCACCGCCGAGAACGTGGCGGAGAAATACGAGGTCAGCCGGGAGGCTCAAGATCGCTTCGCGCTGCGTTCCCACGAGCGGGCCGTGGACGCCATCGACAGTGGCCGCTTTGAAGATGAACTCGTGCCGCTGACCATCGAAGAGACGCACTACCAGTCGGTCAACGGCCACGCAGGGGGGCAGACGGAGGTGGCAACCGAACTGACGGTGGATGAGGGGCCGCGGCGCGACACGAACCTGGAGGTGCTCGCCCAGCTCCCCGCTGCCTTCAAGCAGGGCGGGAGCGTCACGCCTGGAAACTCGTCGCAACGATCCGACGGCGGCGCGGCGACGGTCGTGATGAGCGGCACCCGCGTCGAAGAACTCGGTGTAGACCCGCTGGGGGCGCTCCGCGGCTTTGCCGTGGCCGGCGTCGACCCGGAGCTGATGGGCATCGGTCCGGCGGAGGCCATTCCGAAAGTGATGGAGCAGACGGGCCTCTCACTCGACGATATCGGCCTCATGGAACTGAATGAGGCGTTCGCGTCGCAGTCGCTCGCCGTGATCCGCGAGGTGGGCCTCGACGAGGACCTCGTGAACGTAAACGGCGGGGCGATTGCGCTGGGCCATCCGCTCGGGTGTACCGGCGCAAAGCTCACCGCCACGCTCCTCCACGAGATGATTCGTCGTGAGGTGCGCTACGGCCTCTGCACGATGTGCGTGGGGGGCGGGATGGGCGCCGCGGGCGTGATTGAGAATCTGAAGGTCTGATTTCGATGAGTCGTCCCGGCATCAGCCTCCGTTACGTAGTGGAATTTCGATCGGGCTTGAGTCCGTCCTTAGGATAAGAGCTCCAGCCGATTCGTGCATCTCCTGAACCACGTCTCGACCCTCTCGGGAGTGAACGGAGTAGAGAGTGCCACTCGGGCTTCGAACTGAGTCTACCTCCACGATGGCGGACACCAGGGGATCTGACCCTCGCGCAGGGCCCTCTTCCAGTACGAGGCGCCACGTTTGAGTCAACGTCCGATCCTTATTCACGGCAACTCTTGCGGAGTCCGTTGCGAGGGAAACTCCAGAGCACAGTGAGGGGCTTTCGGCACGGAAGCACCCGGTTGAGTCCTGCACCGGAGTGATCGTGCGGAGAAGATGCGTTTGACCAACCAGACGCACGTGGCCGGTGCCCGAGATCCGAGGGTGAGCCCGCACGCTCACGGTGAACGTGTCGCCCACCAGTGCGGAAGAGGGGGTGTTGAGCTCGACAGAACCCTCGAATAGTGGAAACGGCTGGGCCCGATTGCAGTCAAGACAGTTCCCGAGGTCACACCCCGCGATGAGAAGTAAGCTGAGAAGCCCGAGATACAAAGAGGTCCGCATGAGAAGGAGCTGAGCTTACCAATGGTACGAAAGGAGAGCTACTGCGTCGACAGCGAGTCGAGCGCGAAGTCGACGCGAACGCTGTCGTAGGGTGGGTTCGGGCGGAAGTCTGCGCTGAACTGCTTGGGCTCCGGCGCGGCCAATCCATTTCCATCCGGCGGGTCAACGGAAGCTTGAAAGCATGATGTTTCATCTGGTGGAGCACTGGCGATTGGAAGTCCAGCACGGAAGTGACCAGTAGAGTCAGTAAAGTCACGTCCTGAGTCCACGTCTGGACTGTCACACCCTTCAGGATGATGAGTCAGAGTCACGGTGGCCCCATCGACGGGCTCGCCGGACGCCGTTTGTACTTTTCCATACACGATGGCGTCCACAGTGTAGATCGTGGAGTCGGTCGTTCCGCAGGCCCCGACGGTTAGGGCCAGAAGAGTCGCTGTAATTAGACCCAGGAGGATGCTCCAGTCAAGTTCGAGGAGAAAAGAGTCAGAATACATGGGCTGTTTTCGTGTAAGCGGCGGAGGTATGAATTGGCTTTCGGTAGCGATTAAGGACAGATCCTACTTGGTGAAATTCCGTCACATCCAGGATCCCCTCCGTTGTTGTTGACGAGGAAGGATTTGTTCGTTGAAGCGGACTCTGATCCGCTTTGAACAGTTACTTGGATGCGCGCGTCCAGCGACTGAGAAATTTGGCCCGAGTTCCAACTGCACGATGAGGAAGACCCACAGACATTGATCCAAGATCCGCCAAGGGTTTTCTGGATCTCCCAGTCATAGTTATATGAGCCGGATCCGTCGGACGGAGACGCTGTCCAGGTCCCCATCTCCCCCTCATCCAGTATCTGGGGGCCAGATACACTCACTGTCAATGGCGGGCCATTGTAGGTCTCTCCATAGAGGTTTTTCCGCCAGAGCGTCTTCACGTCCGTGCGGCTCCAGCTACCGGGCTCCGTGACAGACTCGCTAAACG
>CAZFJR010000048.1:0-7319 GCA_964519235.1 uncultured Salinivenus sp.
ACCTCCGCCATCCGCCGAAAGTCGTCACGCAGGCTGCAGAGCTCCTCGAAGGTGCCCCGCGCCGCAATGCGTCCATCTTTGAGGAAAAAGAGCCGGTCGCAGTCGCGCACCGTGCTGAGGCGATGGGCGATGGTGATAAAGGTGCGGTTGGCCTTCAGGTCGTCCAAGGCCTCCATCACGCGGCTCTCTGTTTCGTTGTCGAGATCGGAGGTGGCCTCGTCCATCACGAGCACGCTTGGGTTGTGGTAGATGGCCCGCGCCAGCCCCACGCGCTGGCGCTGCCCCCCCGAGAGGCGTACGCCGTTCTCCCCAACGACGGTCTCGATGCCCTCTTCAAGCTCGTCCATGACAAAGGCGCCTACCTGCGCGGCGTAGAGGGCCTCCCAGACCTGCTCGTCGTCAATGTCTGCCTCGGGCACCCCAAATGCCACGTTCCGTCGGATGGTGTCATCGAGCAAAAAAATAGACTGCGGAATGTATCCGAGGTGGTCCTGCCATGCCCGCAGGTTGGTGTGCACGTCTCTCCCGTCCGCCAGAATGCGTCCCTCTTGCGGTTCGAGAAGTCCGAGGAGTACGTTCACGAGCGTGGTCTTGCCCGATCCTGTGGCCCCGACCAGCCCCACCGATTCGCCCGGCGCGATGGACAGTTCGACATTTTGCAGGGCCGGCTCAGTGGCGTTCGGGTAGCGGTACGTGACGCCGTCGAATCGGAGCGAGCGCTGGAACGAAACGCTCGGCCCCGGATCCGCCACGGTTCCGTTTCGGCGTTCCGGATCCGGCAGGGCAATCGGCTCGCCCCTCAAGTCGCCGAGCGCCCGGAGGTCGCCGAGCACCGCGTCGACGGATGCCATGTTGTACTGGAGCGCGTTGAGGGTGCTGGTAATGGCCCCAATGGTGGCTCGCAGCCGCACGATGGCCGCCCCGAAGAGGCCCAACAGGGGCACCATGGCCGTGAGCCCCGTGCCCACGAGCACCATGGCCAGCACCAGCAGCATTAGTCCCACCACGGCGATGTACTCCAGCAGCGGGTTCCCGACCGAACTGATGAACTTCTGGTATCGCTGCAGCCGAGCAAACCGGGCAATGCTCTGGTAGAAGTCGTCGATGAGCGCGCCTTCCACCCCGATCACGCGGGCGTCTCGGAAGGCCCCCAGCCCTTGATTCACGGCCTGAATGGCTTTCTTCCGCTCGGTTCGGGCCTTCCGGCCGTACACCCCCATCTTCTCCTGCACCGTGCGCAGGAACAGCCACGCTCCGCCCCCGACCCCAATCACCGCCCCAAGCGCCGCCCACGGCGTGGTCACGATGAGCAGCGCGGCGATGCACACCGTCATCATCCCGTTTAGGATGAGCTTCAAGATGGGGTTGATGACCCCCGAGATGATGTTCTTTGTCTCCGAGTTTACGTTGCGGAGCAGCTCCGCCGTGTTTCGCCCGAGGTGAAATTCGTAGGGTGCCTCCATGTAGCCCGTAAAGAGCATTCGGGCAAGCCGCACCCGGTGGCGCTCGGTGAGCCGAATGCGGACGTACTTCAGCAGCACCAGGAATCCCGCCCGGACCGTAAAGATGAGGATGAATCCGACGGCTCCCCAAATTACCAACTCCTTGCTGGTGGTAATGCCGAGCGTGGTGAGTACCGGCTCCACACCCGGGTACGCGCGCACCTCCTCCGGCACCGCAAGCGTCGAGATGAATGCCGGCACGGCCCCGATTCCAATCATCTCCAGCACCGCCCCAACTCCCATCATCACGAGCAGGCCGGCGTATTGGAGCTTGTCTTTCCGGCTGAACAGCGGCCGGAGCTTGCTAATCTTTTCGATCATGTGCACTCCACTTTGGTTCGACGATCCGTCGTCTGCGCCTGTCCGATCGGCTCAGTCGTTGTGGGCACGGGCCCCGTCGTGAACCCCGTCGTGGGCGCCGCCTCCAAGCAGCCACACGTTCTCGGCCTCGGCCCCGTCCTCAAATCCGTTTCGTGCGTCGATGATGGTGGGCACGCGCTCGCGGATGGTGTCGTAGGGAAAGTCGTCGTGGTCGGTCACCAGCACCGCCACATCGTGCGCGTCGAGCCCCTCATTGGTCAGCTCCACGCGCGGCACTTCAATCGCGCCCTGCCCGGTGTCTACGCGGAAGGACTCCACGTGCGGGTCCGCAAAGCGAATCTGCTCGATTCCTTTTTCCCGGAGCAGGCGAACCACCGTGCGCGCCGGTGCGTGCCGCGTGTCGTCCACGTTCTTCTTAAAAGCCGTCCCTAGAACGAGCACGTTCGCGTCCTGCAGCCGAACGGGCTGCTTGGCGATGGCTTCCACTACGGCATTGGCCACGTAAAACGGCATCTGCTCGTTGACCTGCGCCGAGAGGGTAATGAAGCTCGTCTCGAAGTCGTGCCGCCGCGCCAGCCAGGACAGGTAGTGGGGGTCGACGGGAATGCAGTGTCCTCCCAGCCCGGGGCCCGGGTAAAACGGCATGAAGCCAAACGGCTTGGTCGCCGCCGCATCGATCACCTCCCACATCGACACGTCGCCCATCCGGTCGCACAGCTGGGCCAGTTCGTTGACCAGCGCGATGTTGACCGAGCGGAAGATGTTCTCCAGCAGCTTCTCCATTTCCGCGACTTTTGGGCTGGACACGGCATGGACCTGGTCGACGATCTGCTCGAGAGCCAACTCGGCCACCTGCGTGTCGGTGTCCGTCACGCCGCCCACTACGATTGGCGTGTTGGCCGTGGTGTACTCTTCGTTGCCCGGATCGATGCGCTCGGGGCTGAAGGCCAGGAAGTAGTCGCGCCCACAGGCCAGTCCCTTCTCCTGAGCGGCCTCGTCTAGAAGGGGACGCATGACCTCTTCGGTGGTGCCGGGATAGGTCGTGCTTTTCAGGACGACGAGTTGGCCCGGCCGCAGGTGCTCGGCGACAGACGCGGTGGCGGACTCGATGTACGACGTGTCGGGTTGCTTGTGCTCGTCGAGTGGCGTTGGCACGCACACAAAGAACACGTCGACGTCCCCGGCCTGTCCGAAGCTGGTGTCGGCGGAGAGCGCTCCAGTCTCGACGACGCGCCGCACCGTCTCGTCGTCGAGGTCTTCGTTCCAGTTGTCGCCAGCGTTGAGGCGGTCTACGCGCTCAGCATCGACGTCGAACCCGACCGTCTCGAAGCCCTGGTCGGCATACTCGATGGCCAGGGGCAGCCCCACGTACCCAAGCCCAACCACTCCGATGCGGGCGCGGCCTTGGCGCAGCTTGGCGACGAGGCGCTGGGCCGCAGACTCAACGCCATTGGCAGAAATGGGCTCGGGGGACGTACCAGTATTCGTGCTCGTACCAGTATTCGTGCTCATTGCGCGTTCTATCCGTTTTTGAATGGGAATCCCCAATGCATTGACGCACCGCTTCTCGGTAGCAGGCGGCTCTTTTTGAACGGGCAGCTTCTTTTGTTAGCACGCGGCTTCTTGTCGGAAGCTTCGCGTCTACGCGCAGTGCTTCTCAACTTCATCCGTGGTGCTTCGATGCGGCTCCGCCACGTCAGTCACAGTACGGGAACCGCCTGTGACCTGCAACGCCTCAGCTTTAAGTCTTGACCAGCAACCGGGCATCTCGGGGCGCCCTGCAAGCCCTCGCTTCACGAACCCTCGCTTCGCAAGCCCTTTATCCCACGCCGCCCGGCGCCCTCTCGCGCAGACCCCTCCGAGGCCCCTCTACGCCCGCACGCCTCGCGTGTCCGGTGGTGCGCAGCGCCGTGCCCGGCACGCAGCCCCTCCGGGAGGGCGGCGCCTCCCGTTGGTCCCACCAGCTAGTCAAACCAGTTAGTCAAACCGTCCCACCTCAAACACCGTGAGAAGCGTCACGGCCAGCGAGACGACGGAGGTGGTCACCTGCAGCACGTCGCGCCAGTTCAACCGCTCTCGGGTTTCCACCCGCACCACATCGCCGTCTTGCAGCGAGGGATACTGCGAGCGGGAAGCAAACGCCTCAATCTCCTCCTCCAAAATTTTTCTCCGCTCCCCGTCCTGGAGGCGGAACAGGTGGATTTTGACCCGCGAACGGCGTCCGCCCTGCCCTCCCCCTCCGGATAGCGCAAGAAGCTGTCCCAAGTTGATGTTTTCCCCGACCTGGTAGATGCCCGACTGCCCCCCGAGCACCAGGACCTCAATCGTGTTTTGGCCGGGCCGGGCAAAGGTGTAGTAGGCCGTCCCGCCCGCCTGGCGGCCGCCCGGATTCTGGGCCTGCACCGGCCCCGCGACCAGCATCAGGCAAAGCGTTAGTCCTGCAGCGAGGGAAGCACGTACGGTACCCATGTAGACGATTGGTTGGGACAGTCAGGGGAAGAAGAGAGCGAGTACAAGCTCGCGTGGACGGCGGGCCGTTTGCGGCTATCCTTCCGCGGCCGACGCCTCTGGCAGCGAGCGGTACTGGTCGTAGGGGCCGTACTGGCCGTAGTGCCGGTACCGGTACTTGTAGCCGTAGGCCATAGAGATGTCGAACCCGTTGAAGACCACCCCCCCAATGTCCGCCCCTACGCCGTAGAGGGTGTCGAGGGCGTCCTCCAGTTCAGCCTCGGTGGTTGTGCCGGCCCGGGCCACGCAGAGCGTCGTGTCGCACAGGTCGGACAACAGCGGCCCGTCGGACGTCGCGAGGACGGGGGACGAGTCTACGATGATGTGGTCGAAGTGCTGGCGGGCGTGCTCCAGAAACTCGCGGAACCGGGAGGAGCCGAGCACCTCGGTGGGATTGTCGACCTCGGTACCTGCAGGCAGCACGAAGAGGTTGTCGACGAGAGGCGTCCGCAGCGACTGCTCCTGAAAGTCGTTCTGCAGGGCCTCCGTGATGCCGGGCGTCCGGGAAATATCGAAGACCTCGTGCAGGCGCGGGCGGCGCAGGTCCCCGTCAATCAAGAGCGTGGAGTGCCCCGCCTGGGCCGTCACAACCGCCAGGTTCGAGGCCGTGATGGACTTTCCGTCGCCGCTGCCCGCGCTGGTAATCAAGATTGTGCTGCTCGAACCGTCGGGCCGGCCGAGCTGCAGGTTGGTCCACACCTTCCGGTACGCCTCCGTGGCGGCCGAGTAGGGCTTGAGCACCCCCACCAGGCTCGACTCCAACTGGTGGCCCTCCCACTCCACGGTGGGTTGCCCGTCCATCTGGTCCTCGATGAGGGGCTGGAGGTTGGGAATGATGCCTGCCTGCGGATACCCCATCTCGCGGATCTGGTCGGGCTTGTAGAGCCGGTTGTCCATCTGGTCGCGGATCAGGGCCAGTCCCCCACCCCCAAGCAGCCCCACAATCAGCCCCAGAAAGATGTTGCGGCGCGGACGCGGGCGCACAGGGGTGCCCGGCATCGGGGCCTCCGCCACGCGGGTGGCGTAGCCGAGCTCCGACTTTTCCCGCACGCGGACCTCCTGCAGCTGCTTCGTCACAAATCCGTACATCTGCTCGGCGTACCGCTGGTCGCGCTGGAGCTGCGCCAGCTCCATGGCCTTCTCGGGAATCTCGTTGAGGTCGCGCTCGTACTCCTGCAACCGATCGGAAAGCACGTCAATGCGGGACTCTAGGCCCGAAATCTGGATCTGCCGCTCCGCGATCCGTCGCTTCAGGTCGTCGACGCGCTGCGCCCCTTGCTCGGGGCTCAGCCCCCCCGCCATGACCTGGTCCACGTACCGGTTCGAAAGGTTGGAAATGCGGGCGCGCAGCTTCTGGATGCGCTCGTCGATCTGGGCGGCCTGCGCACTGTCGGCCCGCGTCATTGCTCCGGACTGAAGCTGAATCTGCTGTTTCGACAGCTCCAGCTCGGCAATCTTGGCCTGCAGGGCTTCAATCTCCTGCCGCACCGTCGACGCAACCCGCTCGGACAACTGGTCGGGCTGGATGGATTCGAGCTCGTCCCGGAGCGACTCCAGCGACGACCGTTCCATCCTCAACTCAATCCGCGCCTGTTCCAGCTGCGTTTCCGTGTCGGCAATTTGTCCCGCCAGGTTTCCCTGCCGCTGATCAAGACTGATGGCGTTCTCCCGGCGCTGGTACTCCTGGATTCGCCGTTCAATCTGCTCCAGCTCCTGCTCCAGCTCCCGGGCGCGCTTCTGCAGAAACTGCCGGGAGGCCGACACACGTGCCCGGCTCGACTCCTTCGTTAGCTCGATGTACTCCTCCACGTACAGGTCCGCAAGCAAACGGGCCACTTCCGGGCTTTCGTCCTGCGCCGCCACCTGAACAACATTCGTCTCCTGGCTGGCCCGCGCAAACTCAACCCGCCCCGCCAGGGCCGGCGCCACCTCGGACGCGGACGGCGGCTCGTCGGCGCTGGTGTCGGGGCTGGTGGACGCGTCTCCGGCGCGCGCTTCTTCCCCCAGCCCCAGCACCTGGCTCATGGACGCCATGACCTGCCGCTTGAGCCGCCCCACCGGCGATGTGCCCTGCGCCTCCAGCACGCGCTCTGCGTCCCCCCGCTCCACCAACCGCCGCGCCACGCGAACGCGCAGCGACTGGGAGTTGCGCAGGAAAAGAAGCTCGTTTTCCAGCGAGTTGCCAGCACTCGGCAAGAGCCCGCTGCCCTGCCCCCCGGACATTCCAGCGCCCGCCCCGCCGGCCTGTTTCTCCTTGTCCACAAGCACGAGGCTGTTCGTGCTGTACACGGGAACCTGCGAGTAGGTGTAGAGGGCGGCCCCACTCACCACCGCAAGACACGTGAGAATGATGAGCCACTTCCGCCGCCGAAGAAGATCAAGAATCTCCTCCGCCTGCTTCTTGAAGCTCTGCGAAGACCCCTGCGGGCTTCCTCCAGGAAACCCGCTGGCCTCCGCGTCCCAGGAACGGACAATGTCTCCTTGACCGTTGCTCTCTGGATCTCTCCGCTGAAGTTGAGCCATAATTTCGTATGCAATCTCGTCTAGAAAAGGCCGGGCACGCGGCGCTCGCTTTTGGACCCGCGCAGTCGAGGTTCCTCTCGTGAGCTTCCTCTCAGCCCAGGTGCGTGCCACTATGCTGGAAATGAAGTCCTCGCCACAGGCAGCCGGTCTTCTCTGAGCATCCGCCCGCCCGCCGCCTGCTCGAAGAACCCCCGCCTGCTCGAAGAAGATCGGGGTACGCAACGGCGCGTACCGCACGCTTCTCAGATGCAAAGGATCTCAGACGCAAAGGAGCCTCCCGCAGAAAAGCGTTGTGCAAGCGGAAAGGCGCTCCTCCGACGTAGCTTCTACAATCTAGGCGATTATCCACTCCCAAGTGTGAGCGTGTCTCCGCGTCAGATTGTCATAACTTGGAGAGTTGATGGTAATCTTATGGATCAACGTGTCTTGTAAAGGGGATCCGACAGAGACCTTGCCCTTGCTTCG
>CAZFJR010000048.1:7419-10279 GCA_964519235.1 uncultured Salinivenus sp.
GGGGCACGCCGTTTCGGCTCGGAGATGGAGAGGCGCACTGTTGGGACGGGCTCCGCATGCTTTTCGCGAGTGCCTTTCGGAGGCCGCCGGATTTCGCTGGATAGCGCTCTCTGTCTAGGTGCCGCCTCTACGTTGTACAGAAGAGTGATAATGTTGAATAATTTTCATGACGTGCCCGCCTGGCATGTTTCAGGAAGCGTCGTAGATTTTTCCCGGGGCGCTCCTTCCCTCCGTAGCGTCATCGCTCATCCTGTGGTTTTCGGGGGGATGGCATCGGGCGGCCGAGGGGCACATGTGGGCGTGCGTCTGTGGCGGAGGCGCGTTTGTTTGTTAGGCCTTTTTGTTGGGCCTTGCCCGGCCAGGGGTGAAGGGATCAACTTTTCGGGAATGACCCGCCGCGCAGGACAGGCCCTCAATTCGGGCACGTCAGTTCAAGCAGAGAGGGGGGCCCATCATGAGAACTTCCTCTTTCTCCGCGTGCCAGGCGGGCGGTCCTCCCGCCAGCGCCGCTTCTTGGTCTGTGCGGACTCGTCCGCCACGTTCAATGAATGCAGCGCTTTCGTCGGCCCGTCTCCCGCCCTCCCTCCGCTCGAATACCGGGAAGAAGTATGGCGCTGAGGGGAACTGTCCCCTCCCGGCCTTCAGAACGGTAGGGCGCCCCCCCGAGCAGAACGAGCGTCCCGCAAGCATCAGTGCGGCACCTACAACGTAGATTGAGCCCGCGAGTCCAACGAGGAGGAGAGGACTGAGCGCAAACATTGACGCAACGGAACCGATGGCGAGAGACGGAAGAGACAGTATCGCCCCTCTCAGGGAGCAAGTACCGTTCCGTCATCCTCTCGCGCCCAAAGCCGTTTATCTGCGGGGAGAACGGCCCGAAGACTGCCCCCACACCGCTTCCTCGACCCTCCACAGCATTACGTTTTGCCGGGGCGTGGTAGATCTTTCGCTCGTCCGTCTCACGTCGCTCCAGCGCAATGATTCTCGGAAATGCAGAGCTCGGAAGCGCAGCGCCCACGGAAGAGCGGTACCGCCGAATCGTGGGCCGTTCGCCGTCCTCAGCCATCCGTCCCGTCACGCGCTCCCTGCTCCACCCACTGCACGGCGTGGCGGAGCAACGCTTCCACGGTGTCGTGGCCCAGTTTCTCTTTTGCGCGGCGCCGGTAGGTTTCGATCGTCTTTCGGTTCAGGTCGAGCTGGTCGGCGATTTGGCGCACGCTGTGTCCTTCCCCGATCTTCCGAAAAACCGTGAGTTCCCGATCTGTAAGCTCGCCAAGCGGAGATGTCTTCGTCTTGCCGCCCCCCCGGACCAGCCGGCTGAGGATGCGGGACGCGACGTGCCGACTCAAGAACACTTGCCCTTCGCTTATCAACTCGATGGCCCGCATCACCTCCTCGGTCTCCTCAGTCTTCATGAGGTAGCCCGAGGCCCCCGCCTCGATGGCCCGCTCGGCGTACAGGTCTTCGTTGTACTTCGAAAACACCAGAATCCGGACGTCAGGGGCCCGCGACCGGATTCTCTGAATGAGGGCCAGTCCGTCGGTTTCCCCCAACGAAATCTCGAGCACCACGACGTCGGGCGGACGGCTCTCAATGACGGACAGCGCCTCGTCCGAGCTCTCCGCCGCCCCCTTCATCTGAAGCTCGGGATGCTCCTCCACCTTTGCCCCCAGGATCTCTCGAATGGCAGGGTGCTTGTCAACGACAAAAACCTGCGTCTTTTCGCGGGGTGCGTCGGAACTCATTCGCCTGAGGTTGAGCTGGTTGACGATGTCGAAATACGTGTTTTCCCGTAAAGGGCCGTCCCAAGTGGGGGCCGTTTCGAATAGGGCCGTTCCGCATAGGGCAGAAGCGGCGGACACTTCGAGGATGCGCCAGCGAAAGGATGCGCCAGCAAAGCAGGTGCGTGCCTCCTCGTCCGGTGCACCCGCGAGATACTGTCGTGCTTTCTAAACGTCCTGCTCTCGAAAGAAGGCGCTGGGAAGAAGGACCATCCGCAAGCAGACCGGCCCTGCAACGGCGCCGCTACTCTTGACCAGAATCGAGGCGTTTTCCAGTGCACCACCGCTTCGGCGGGCCGGCCGGCGGGCTGTCTTCGCAGGATGGACTGCGTGTATCTGCTTCCCAAATATGGGGGTGGGATCGGGGGAATTCTACCACATTGGGGTAGGGATGGGGTGCGGAAACGGCGCAGCTTTCTGTGGTCTCCCAGAGCATGTCTTCATCCCGTTGGTGCGCCATCGGATCCGACCTCGAGGCAAGAAACGGCGCTTCTGTCCGTACATCTTCCGGATGCGACGGTCCCCTGCAGGGCTCCTCCCGGCGGTCTGGTGGACATCCGCGAGTGGATTGGAGCCTCCCGGAAAGGAACCCGGCTCTATTGGCCCATCTGAGAACGGGGCTCCTTTTCTCTGTCTGCGCGTCCGCACAAGAGGATCAGGGCCGTGCTCCGCGTTGGGGCTGGCAGTTTACGTTGGGGCTGGCAGTTTCTCCGCACCCTCACGACCCACCGGGGCCTCCACGCCCCGACACCGAGGTCGGAGAATTCCCCATGCCCTCACCGGCGCGCTCGACAGTGTCCTACAGGGTACGGAAAGGGAAACGGATTCAGGGCCTACGCCCCGCCCGGTGTGTCGAGGCGCCCCGCCAAACCAGGCCAGCCGATTGGGACGTCCGCCCATCCCTGCATGGCCCTTTTCAACCGAAGTCTTGAGGCCCGTTGAGGGCGGAGAGCGTTCCAGCCCGGACAGAGAGCCCCTCGCGACTGGGGGGAGGCACTGGAGACAAGCGCTGTGGTGATGCACGCCCGGCGAATCCGGGACGCCCTCATACTGAAGCACTCATGCTGAATTCGCCCTGC
>CAZFJR010000048.1:10379-13136 GCA_964519235.1 uncultured Salinivenus sp.
GCTTAGGAGTGCTCCTGCTCGTTGGAGCCTACACCATCGGGCGCGGCCTCCTCGTCACCGCCGGACTCGGACCCGGCATCGGAGGCCCCGGATACCTTTTTGCCGGCCCCCGGTGCCGAGGCCCATTGTACCGCAAACTGAAGGAGCTTCGAGACCGACTCGAACCCAAGCTTCTCCTTGGCCCGCCGCCGGTAGGTCTCCACGGTTTTGCGCGCCAGATTGAGCCGGTCCTGGATTTCTTCGATGCTGCAGCCCTCCCCCAGCATCTGAAAGACGGCCAGTTCGCGATCGGTGAAGTCCTCAATCGGGAAGCTCGGCTCAGAGGACTCTCCCCGCGCCACCTTGTTAAGGATCTGCGAGGCCATCTCCCGGCTCAGGAAGACCTCCTCCTTGTCTACCACCCGAATGGCCTCAATCAGTTCGTCGGTGGGCTGGTCCTTCATGAGGTAGCCCGACGCCCCGGCCTGAATGGCCCGCTCCGCGTAGACCATCTCGTCGTACATCGAGTAGACGACGACTTGAATTTCGGGACACTGGGACTGCAGATTCTGTACTAGGTCCAGCCCGTGGGCGTCCTCCAGAGAAATGTCAATGACCGCCGTGTCCGGCTCCAACTCTTCGATTTGACGGAACGCCTCCTCCGACGAGGTTGCCATTCCACAAACGTCGATGTCGAGGGTGTCGTCAATCCGGTTGCGAATGGCCTCCAAGATGGCCGGATGATCGTCGACGAGAAAGGTACGGATGTGATCTGTAGACTGAGACGGCATGCTGGAAGGTGGGTACAATGAGACAGACGGCGTGGTCGGGCGTGTGGTCGGGCGTCCAGAGCTGCAAACTCTGTTGAGGAGTGTAGCCGGGAAGTGTAGGAGATACCTACCTCACGATCAAGAAACATTGTAGGTCCGAGGCCCAGAGACGCTGCGGGGGCGATGGATCGGCGCGTGAGGGCGAGCATTTCGCCTTCTCCCAGCGGCCCTACGAAGAGCTTCTTTTCCGCTCCCGGGTCCAGGGCGATCGCGCCCCCTCGCCGTGCTAGCTCCCGCGCTCCACAGATGCAGCGGCCACCGGGAGAACAAGTGTGAAGGTGCTGCCCTCCCCCGCGGACGTTTCAACGTCCACGTCCCCGTTGTGGCGACTGATGATTTCGTTGACGAGGTACAGCCCCAGCCCCAGCGACACCTCTCCGTCGGTGGGCTGGGCGGTGAGGCGCTGAAACGGCTTGAACAGGTGCTGCAGGTCTTCTTCTCGAAGCCCAGGCCCCTGGTCGGACACGGAGAAGCGCACCTCTCCCTCCGCACGTTCAACCCGCACCTCTACCGTTTCTCCGCGGGGCGAGTACTTGAGCGCGTTATTCACGATGTTCTTCATCGCCTCCTGCAGCCGCACCGCATCTCCGCGGACGAAGGCCTCTTCGGCAAAGTCCGCACGGCGCAGGCTTTGGTCTTTGTACTCCGCGTGTGGCTGGAAGCTCTCGACCACGCGCCCGGCCAACTCCGTGATGTTGACGCGCTCAAACGTGAAATCTTCTGCCAGCACCGGCGGCGCGGAGAAATCGAACTCGCTCAGGTACCCGAAGGCCTCTTGCGCCGATGAATGAATGAGCTCTATTTTGCGCCTTGCATCGTCGGACAACTGCTCTTGTTCGAGCAGAATGTCGGAAAGCCGCTCGATCGCAACGATAGGATTCTTGAGTTCGTGCAAAACAGCGGAGAACTGTCTTGAATCCTTGCTCGTGCTCATGGCACTCCATCGGCTTTGAAAAAACGCGGCGCAGAAGAACGAACGTCCGCCCCTCAAAGAACAGGTTCGTTTTCCCCTCGGCGCACATCGACATCTTTTTGGCACAGGCGTAAGATCATCCGCCATGTTCGTGCGGGAGACCTTCAGGCGTCCTCCGCTCTCGGGGTTGAGCCATGGTGCTCACCATGGCCGAAACAACTCGGTGTGTGTCCGGCACTCGATGGTGTGCCGAGCGAAAAGAAAGGCAGGGCTCAGGGGTATTAAGACAGGTGCCCTTGTCCTCGGGAGATGTGTCTTTGTTTGTTGATTGGTGAACGGATTTGCTACATTTTCTAAGGTACTGCGTTCACTTTTCGATTTCAAGGATCGAGCTTTCGGATGACGCGGCCTTGCAGAAGCATCCCGCCCCCGACGCGGTCCTCGACGTGATTCCCTACACGGAGGCCCAGGCCGATGTCCGTACGGACTCGTGCAGCGGCCGCACGAACCGCTTCGCCGTCCTTAGCAGTGGCGACCTAGCAGTGGCGACGTCGACCTCCAGTACGACGAGCTGCGCAGTGCATCGAGCCACGGGCCCGCCCCGGTGCCCCTTGACGCGGAAGCGCCGCGCCGCGTGTGCGCGTCGCATCGCCGTGTGCGCATCGCAGTGTCGCTGTGGCCGTCGTTGCGGCCCTGATCGATTCCGTGGCCGCCGGGCGGACCCACAACGTAGGCGAGCCGGATGCGCTGCCCCAGGCAACGTGGCTGCACCGTGTGGCGGGGGGACGGGTCTGGGTCCCCCGATCCGAACAGGACCCGGCGACGAGCAGGCCGAAGCCCCCCCTCGACTGGGCCTGCGACATCACTCTCAATGGACCTGCGACATCGCTCTCGACACACGCCGGATCCGGACGGAACTGAAGCTTGCCGAGGAGCCCTCTCTCCTGCAGGCCCTTGTGCGGCCGGTACCATGGGAGCGGAAGGCTTGAAGGAGCAGGAGGCTTGAGACAGGTGTATTTCGTATTGCGTATTTCG
>CAZFJR010000048.1:13236-20117 GCA_964519235.1 uncultured Salinivenus sp.
GTATTTCGTATTGCGTATTTCGCATCCATTCAGCCGATTGCGCAACACGAAGTACGCAGTGCTCCCTACTCCCCCTCGACCAGCGTCCAGTACAGATCCACGCTTTTCTGCCGCAAGTCGTCGAGCGATCCGTCGTTCTCGATGACGTAGTCGGCCCGCATGCGGAGCTCGTCCTGGGGAAGTTGATGCTGCATGCGCGCCTGCACCTGCTCGGGCGTCGCGTCATCGCGCTCCGTGACCCACGCGATGCGGTCGGCATCCGGGGCGACAACGGCCGCCGTCAGGTCGACGTGCCTGTCTCCACCCGCCTCAAACAGAAGTGCCGCTTCGTGAACGAGTAGGGAGAGGCCTTCGTCTTCGGCGCGCTGCGTTGCCGCCTCGAACGCCTCGAAGACATGCGGGTGAACGATGCTATTCAGACGTTCCAGCTGCTCGGCGTCCTCGAACACGCGGTCGGCCAGATACGCCCGGTCGAGCACGCCGTCTTCGTCGTAGGCGCCCTCGCCGAACGCCTCGATGATTGCGACCCGCACGTCGGGGTTCTCCTGCATGAGCCGCTTCGCCTCAAGGTCGGCGTAGAAGACACGCGCGCCCTGTTCTTCCAGAAAGCCGCAGACAGTCGTTTTTCCGCTCCCGATACCTCCGGTAACGCCAAGGGTAACCACAACGGCAGAATGGAAAAGTGCGGATGCCGAGCATCGACGTGGGGAGTCGCCGGTGAGTCTCGGTCACAATTCGACGTTCGGATCAACGTTCGACACTCACCGGTCGCAAGCACCGATCATCCGGGGGGCCAGTTCATGCGCCGTCCCCCAAGAAGGTGGAGGTGAAGGTGCCAGACGGACTGGCCCCCGTCGTCGCCGCAGTTGATGACCGTACGGTAGCCGTCGCGCAGGCCCTCTTCCTGGGCCAGTTCACGCGCCACCACGAACAGATGCCCCACAAGGTCTGCGTCTTCTGGATCCAGATCGTCGAGCGACGGAATGGGCTTGCGCGGCACGACGAGGATATGCGTCGGCGCCTCTGGATTGATGTCCCGGAAGGCGATGCACCGATCATCCTCGTGGAGGATGTCGGCGTCGGCCTCCCCATCCATGATTTTTTGAAAGATGGTTTTCTCGGACATGAGGTGCGTCTGCTGTCCGTGAACAAAATTGAAGTAGGCGGCCGAACGACGACCAATTTGCGTTTACAATGTACCGGAAGCGACGGACGAATCGCAAGGGCTGCTAGACTGGTATTGCGGCGGAAGGTCGCTTCGGGGCATCGCGCATAGACCGGGCGGCCTGGGGTCCTCAACAAGCCCGATACATCTAGGAACGACCTGACAACTCTGTCCAAGCCCGCCCCCGCCCAACAACATCGCGTGGGGTCGTCGGTACACGTTTTGCTCTCGGCAACATACTCTCCCTGCGTTTTTGGCGCCATGTCCACTGTTTACATCACGCGGAAGGTTCACTTCAACGCAGCCCATCGGCTGCACAACCCCGACAAGTCGGATGCCTGGAACGAAGAGACCTACGGCAAAGACAACAATCCGAACTGGCACGGCCACAACTACGAACTGGAAGTGACCGTGGCCGGAGAGCCCGATCCCGACACCGGGTACGTGGTGGACCTTGGCGATTTGAAGCAGATTCTACACGATCGCGTCCTCGAGAAGGTGGACCACAAGAACCTGAACCTGGAGGTCGACTTTATGGACGGAGTCATTCCGTCGAGCGAACACTTCGCCATTGCCATCTGGAACGAGTTGGAGGGCACGCTCCCCGCCGGCGAGCTTCACTGCGTGCGGCTGTACGAGACGCCCCGCAACTTCGTTGAGTACCGGGGCGAGTAGTCTTGCGTCCCTCTTCACGCCCTGTCTCACCGTTTTCTTCCCGAAATGGCCGAAAAAAAGATTCAATCCAGTGGGCTGCGCACCAACGGCGCGGCCGACGGGGTGCCGCCCAAGCTGTACGAGCGGCGCGACATCTACGACGAGGAAACGTCCGACGCCCTCCGCGGGCACATCGAGTCGATGCTCGAGATTTTGGGCGAAGACCCCGAACGTGAAGGGCTGGCCGACACCCCGGAGCGCGTGGCTCGTGCATACCAGTTCCTGATGCACGGGTACGCCCTCGACCCCAAAAACATTCTGGAGCAGGCCGTCTTCGAGGAGGCCTACGACGAGATGATTCTCGTGAAGGATATCGAGGTCTACTCGCTGTGCGAGCACCACATGCTGCCGTTTTACGGCAAGGCGCACGTGGCCTACATCCCGGACGACAAGATTGTGGGGCTCAGCAAAATTCCGCGCACGGTGGAGGTCTTTGCCCGGCGCCTGCAGGTGCAGGAGCGGCTCACGCTGCAGATCCGCAACGCCATCGACGAGGTGCTGGAGCCCATGGGCACGGCCGTCGTCATTGAGGCCAAGCACCTCTGCATGATGATGCGCGGGGCAGAGAAGCAAAATTCCGCCACCACCACCAGTTCCGTCAGCGGCGAGTTTGACGAACACGCCACCCGCGCGGAGTTCATGCGCCTCATCGGCGCCACCGAGTAGCCGCCCGTGTGGGCACACGCCCGGATCTTTGGGCGCACGCCTAGGTTTTGGGGCAAGGAATGCGGAGATTGACGCCTGATGCCGACTCCATGGGCGGGACGTTCACGGGCAGGGTTCGGGCATGGACGCGGGGAACTATGGACACGTGGAGGCAGCATGTTTTCCTCTCCATTCCTTCAAACGCCCGCGCCTGCAGTTGCAAGCGGAGTTCGGATCGCCTCGCTACTTTGCTCCCCAGCCCCTCCTTCCCCTCATGATGAATGTCGTTGTTACAGGCGCAAGCCAGGGCATTGGACGCGCCATTGCAGAGGCGTTTGCTGCACGGGACAGCGCGCACCTCGCCCTTGTGGCCCGCACCGACGCAAAGCTGGAGACCGTGGCGGCGTCGTGTCGGGAGCACGGCGGCACGCCCCTCGTGGTGCCCACCGACGTGACCGACGACGCGGCAGTGGCCACGATGGCCGACACTGTGCACGACGCGTGGGGCCCGCCGGATGTGCTCGTCAACAACGCCGGCGCCTTCACGTACGCGCCGCTTAATGAGCTGACGCTGGAGGGATTCCGCGACCAGATCGACGTCAACCTAACCGGCGCGTTCGCCGTGACGAAGGCCTTTCTGCCCGCGATGCGCGAGCGGGGGACGGGGCACCTGTTCTTTATGGGCTCGGTGGCCTCCCTCATGGCGTATCCGGGCAACGCTGGCTACTGCGCGGCCAAACACGGCCTGCGCGGCCTAGCGCGGGTGGTACGGGCGGAGACAAAGGACGAGGGCCTGCGTGTAACGACGGTGCTGCCGGGGGCCACCGACACGCCCACCTGGGCGGGCGCCGACCTCCCGAGCGAGCGGCTTATGGCGCCGGAGGACGTGGCGCAGGCGGTGGTCGACGCCGCCCACCTCTCCGACCGCACGGTGCTCGAAGAGCTGCTCCTCCGCCCGCAGGAAGGAGACGTGTGACTCTCCCTGAACCGGCCGAGAGGCGTTTGGGGACCGGAGCCGCAGGCAGCGCCCGTGCCGGTGGCGGACGTCGGGCAGAGGGCAGTTTCTTCACGAATCCCCAGAGAGCCGTTCTTCCGGCAGCCACGCCCACGTGAGTGTGCCGCTCACAAGGGGGGCGTCGGCGGCGGGCTCGGTAAGGCGCACGGCCACCTCAATCTGCCCAATCGGGCGCGCCCGGATCTGTGTGCCCTCCTCTTCAGACAGCGTAGCGTCGGCCTGGACGGCGTCGCGGGCAAATTCGTCAAACGAAATGTCCATCGACCGCAGCAGCGGGGAGGAGCCATCCGGCACGTTGAGCGCCACGACGAGGCCGGTGGCAGTCTCGGCCAGAAGGGCGAGGGCCGCCGCGTGCAGCCCGCCCAGGTGATTGCGCAGGCGCGTCTCGTTGTCGAGACGCACGGCCACGCGGTGCGGCGTGTAGGCTTCGACAAAGCACCCGGCCGTGTCGACGAACGGGATGGTGGCGCCCACGGCGCTCGTCACGAGCGGGCGGCGCAGGGCCGAGGGCATGTCGGCGTACCGCTCGGCGATGCGGCGGAAGGGGTTGGGGGCAGGCATGGGAGAGCGTTGGAGCGAGAGGGGAAGAGAAGAACGAACCAGCAAAGAACCGCCCTCGGGGGAGACGGCAGCGAATGCAGCCGGCACCACACGCTCGCCGCGTGTCGGGGGCGGAAACGGCGCGGCTGAGGTCCGATGGATTACGAAAGCAGGAAGAGTCTGTGCAGAACGTATCACACCTCGGCTCGTAAGGAGAGATCCGTCTTCCCAATTTGCCCTCTGGATCCTTGCCACGCAGGTGACCCGCGCCATGCCCAGTCCTTCGCTCAAGGACGCCGCTCTCGACGAGCTGGAGCGTCTTATCACGGAGAAGATGCCGATCACGGAGCACCTGGAGTTCGAACTCGCGGCGGACGAGCAGGGGCGCCTGCGCGCCTCCGCTCCTCTCCAGCCCAACGCCAACCACATGGGAAGCGCGTTTGGCGGGAGCCTGAGCATGCTCGCCACGGTCACCGGATGGGCCATGATGCACCAGCTGGTGCAGGAAACCATGCAGGATGCCATGGAGGACATGCGGCACCGCGTGGAGGTGATGATTCAGGAGAGCGACATTGAGTACATGCGGCCCGTCTACGAAAACATCTCGGTGGTCTGCGAGCCGCCGGACGAGGACGCGCAGGAGCGGTTCCAGGAGATGCTGGACCGCTGGGGCCGGGCGCGGCTGGAGCTCGAGTGCAAGATCAATGAGGCCGGGGAGCGAGCCGTTACCTTTATCGGGCAGTACGTAGCGATGGCGCGAGGCGAAGAACGGGGCGACGGGGTGGCGGGGGCCAGCCTCCACATGGAAAGCTGCGATCCTTCGGACGCGTAGTGCTGAACCCGCCCGCGAGGAGGGTGCGCGCTGTTGGTTCCTCCGGTGTCCCTGTACCTGCCCGCGGTGTGGCCCGCAACACGGGGCCGCCACAGCACCTCCTTATATACCTAAAGCATCTCCTCGTACATGCGGTACGGCGGTTCGACCATGCCCAGCTCTTCGTACGCCGCCTGCGCCACCGCATTGTCCCGCTCTACATAGAGCCGGAGTCCACACACAGTGTCTGTAACCCGGGCGCGCTGCCGCACCGCGCGGTGAAGTGCCGAATACACCCCTGCGCGCCGGTACTTCGGACGCACGTAGACGCTCTGAATCCACCAGAAGTCCGCATTGCGCCAGTCACTCCACTCGGTCGTGATCATCAGCGATCCGACGACCGCGCCGTCTCGCTCGGCGACGAGATAAAACGCCTGATCCGGCTTGTCGAACACGGCCCGCACGCCGGCCCGCACCGTGTCAGGGTCGAGGGGTTTGTCTTCGGTCTCCTCCGCCATCTCTTGGTTGAACCGGGCAAGGGAGTCGACATCATCGAGGGTGGCGGACCGAACGGAAATCTCTGGCATCGTGCCGTATGTGCTGTTCTTGGAGAACGCTCTCGCTGAAGGGCGTCCGGCGCGAACGCCGTCGCACCCAGGCGCCTACGCCCGGCTCCGCAGGTGTGCCTGGCGGGTCGGCTCCGGGAGCTTGTAGGTTGGGCTGCAGTCGAGCATCAGGTCGGCGGCGGCGTCGAGCGTGCAGCGGTGCCCCACACTTACGTAGACTGGGTTCACGTCCGTTCGGGTGCGGAGCACTGTGCCAATCGTCTCCTCCTCGTCGATCAGCGGCACACGGCTCCCTTTTTCGGGGCCGAGATCGCCCTGCGGCTCGCCCACGAGAATGGACTTCGCGACGCCGATGGTGGGACAATCGAGCAGCACGCCCAGGTGGCAGGCCAACCCGAACCGGCGTGGGTGGGCACGGCCGTGGCTGTCGGTCACGAGCACGTCCGGCTCGGTGCCCAGCTCCCGGAGCGCCGGGAGCACCGCCGGGACCTCGCGGAAGCTGAGCAGGCCCGGCACGTACGGAAACGGGACGGCACAGCGGTGAATGGCGTCCTCGACCCTCTCCAGGCCCGGCACCCGCAGGACCGCCACGGCGGCCTGGGCCGTGTCGTCGCGAATGCTCACGTCCACCCCTGCGATGGTCTCAATGGCATCCGGCAGGGGCATCTCGCGCACCTCCGACGCCAGCCGCCGCTGGATGCCCTTCGCCGCCGGCGGGGAAACGTCCCAGTCGTGGGAATGGTGCATCTTGACGCGCATGCGTGCGCAGTGGATGACGACAAGCACAGTGATGACGCGGTACAGCAGCCAGACCCTCGCTCCACCGCCGCCCGTCTCCCGACGGCAGCCGGCCACTTGGGCCCAATCGCGACCATGAGTCCTGAACAGGAGTTTCGAAAGATAATCAGCAACGCCGGCAAAGGAAACCAGCCCTGGGCCCAAACGCCTTCAGGGGGCCTGTCCCTCCTTCGCCCAGACCGCACCCAAAGTTTCGGTGAATCGGTGCGGCGTGGAACTTTGCCCAAAGCTCAGGCATTTGTGCACAGTCCTAAATGGGGCCATTCGGTTCCGCACCCAGGGTCCATAGCTCAGTTGGTTAGAGCGCTACGTTGACATCGTAGAGGTCAGTGGTTCGAGTCCACTTGGACCCACTGCTGCCGCTCTCAGGAGGCTCCCTGGGGCGGCTTTTTTGTTGGCGGTGTCCCCGCCCGTGCGCTCTTCCCCGAGGACCCCTCTGTCCCATGGCCGAAATCGACGAGACGAGCATCGACATCACCCTCCCGGACGGCTCCACGCACACCCATCCGGCGGGCACGACGGGCCTCGAGATTGCCGAGAGCATCGGTGCCGGCCTGGCCCGCGACGCGCTGGCCATCAAGGTGAACGGCGAGGTGCGCGACCTGGACCGCCCCGTCACGGAGGACG
>CAZFJR010000049.1:0-6327 GCA_964519235.1 uncultured Salinivenus sp.
TCACGCACGGCCCCTCAGACGTTCACGCACGACTCCTCAGACGAACGCGCTCTGTCCCGTAATGGCGCGCCCTACGATGAGCGCGTTCATCTCGCGGGACCCTTCGTAGGAATAGACCCCCTCCGCGTCGGCAAAGAAGCGGGCAACGTCGTGCTCCAGCAGAATCCCGTTGCCGCCCATGATGCCGCGGGCCATGGAAACAACCTCACGCATGGTGTCGCAGGCCCAGACCTTCGCTAAGCTCGACCGTTCGTTGCTGATCTCTCCGTCCTTGGCTTGCAACCGGCCCAGCTGCATAACAAACGTCTGCAGCGCCGTCACTTTCCCGAGCATCGTGACGAGCTTGTCCTGCACCATCTGGAACGAAGAGGTCGGCTTGCCAAACTGCTCGCGTCCGTTGCAGTAGGCGAGGGCCTTCTCGTAGGCGCCGGCGGCAAGGCCCGCTGCCTCCCACGCCACCGAGGCGCGGCAGGTTGCGAGTTGCCGCGCCACGTCCCCAAAGTGAGACACGCCGGGAAGCCGGTTGGCCTCCGGAATCTCGACGCCGTCCAGTTCGATGAGCCCGTTCTCGACGCTGCGCTTGGCAATCTTGCCCCCAATCTGCTCCACGTGGTAGCCGGGCCGCTCCTGTTCCACGAGAAAGCCCTTGACGTGTCCGTCGGCCACGTCGCGGGCCCAGACGACCGTGACATCGGCAAACGGGGCGTTCCCGGCCCACTTCTTCGCGCCATTGAGAATCCAGGCGTCTCCCTCCCGGCGGGCGGTGGTTTCCAGGCCGCGAGACACGTCGGACCCGTGGTCGGGCTCGGTGAGCGCCCACGAGCCGATCATGTCAAACGCTCCGAGCGGCTTCAAGAATCGCTCCCGCTGGTCGTCCGAGCCGAACAGCGCCACCGAGCCCATACACAGCAGCGTGTGCACGCCCCAGAACGTACAGAACGACGGGCCGACCCGCGACATCTCGTAGCTGATGAGGTTGGTCCGCACCGGATCGTCCGGCGGAAACGTGTACCCCTCCGCGCCAATGAGTTCGTCGAACAGCTCGCCGGCCCGGGGAATGAGCTCTTTCGGAAATGTGCCGGCCTCCCAAGCGTCGTTGGCGATGGGCTGCACCTCGTCCAGCATGAACGACCGGACCGTCTCTCGCGCCTCGGCCTGCGCGTCGGTCAGGCCCTCGAAGACGTCGTACGCATCCGAGTTGACCGGCGGGGTGGGCGAGGGACGCTGGGGGCTCTGGGGGCGTGCTCCGTCGGCCAGTCGATTCAACTCTTCAGGCTCCAGGTCGCTCAACGTGCTCAAAAGCTCGCCGACATCGGTCTTCTCGGCCAGGCGGGCGAGCACACCCTCGTCGATGCGGTCGCTGTCGATGCGGTCGCTGTCGATGCGGTCGCTGTCGAGGGTGTCACCGTCGGTGGCACCGTTGACGTTGCTGGCAGAGGTGGCGGGCGCGGACGAGTCACTGGACATGGGCACGGAGAGATTGGGTGTGGATCGGGCAGTTGGGGCGCTCCCGGGAAGACGGCGCAGACAGAAGGCGCACGGTCTTGAAAGCGCTTCTAGAAAGTGAAAATGCGTGCGGCCGCATGGAGGTTCGGCCGACGGGCCTCCAGCGGACGTTGATACGGAAACGTTTAATCATGCCGGACGGAGCTCTCGTGGAGGGAGAGCGTTCCGTCCGGAAACGCACTTCCGTCCGTCCCGTGCACAAGAGCGCTACCACAGGCCCCCGCCGTGCGGGGCTCTGCTCTTGAGCCGCTTCTTCCCCCAACCCCGATCGTCTATGAAGGCCGCTGTTTTCCACGAGCCCGGCGACATCCGAATTGAGGACGTCCCCGACCCCAAGATCGAAGAGCCCACCGACGCCATCGTGCGCATTACCCGAACGGCCATCTGCGGCTCCGATCTATGGTTCTATCGGGGATACCGGGACTACGAGCCGGGGTGGCGCACCGGTCACGAGCCGATGGGGGTGGTCGAGGACGTCGGAAGCGAAGTGCAGTCGCTGACGCCCGGGGACCACGTGCTGGCCCCCTTTGCGATCAGCGACGGGACCTGCGAGTTCTGCCGGCAGGGACTCCACACCTCCTGCGTACACGGAAACATGTGGGCCGCGGAGCACGACGGTGCGCAAGGAGAGGCGGTCCGTACGCCCCACGCCGACGGTACGCTCGTAAAGGTCCCCGACCGCGCCGAGGGCGACGAGTCGCTCTTGCGGGCGCTCTTTCCGCTGACCGACGTGATGGGCACCGGGCACCATGCAGCCGTATCGGCCGGGGTTGAGGCCGGGGCCACATGTGTTGTGGTGGGGGACGGGGCGGTGGGGCTCTGTGCCGTACTGGCCGCTCGCCGGCTCGGGGCCGAGCGCATCATTGCCATGGGCCACCACGAAGAACGGCTGCAAAAAGCACGGGGCCTCGGAGCCACGGACCTGGTGTCCAGCCGGGGCGAGAAGGCGATTCAGGAGGTTCGAGAGATGACCCGCGGCGGGGCCCGTCACGTCATGGAGTGCGTCGGCGCCGCCTCTGCGATCGAGACGGCCATTGGGGTCTGCCGCCCAGGCGGAACGGTCGGGTACGTCGGCGTTCCGTTCGGGGCCGAAGAAGGCGGGCTGGACATGTTTCGCCTCTTCAGGGAAAACATCGCGCTGCAGGGAGGCATCGCGCCGGTGCGGGCGTACATGGCGGACCTGATGGACGACGTGCTAGACGGAACGCTCGATCCGTCGCCGGTCTTCGACACAACCGTCGGGCTGGAAGAGGTGCCCGAGGGCTACGCGGCGATGGACGACCGGGAGGCGATCAAGGTGATGGTGGAGGTGTAGTGATGGTGGGGGTGTATCCGCTGAGGCACGCCCGCTGAGATCACAGCCCCCGGAAGTCAGCGCCTGCCGGCCGGGCGAGAGACATTGACAGAGGCAGCCGCTCGTGCGCTGTAGATCGGCAGGCTGCCCCGTTTTCCGCTGCGGCCGCTCTCCTTTTCCAGGACCTCGGGGAAGAACGCACGGTGGGCCCAGCGGCCCCTCTTCCGAATTTCGGCCCCGAACTTCCGCCCCGGTCCTCCGCCAGCTCTCGACCGGGCCTGGGGGCGGCGCTGGAGTTTCCTTTGGTCGTGCCTGCTTCTTAGTCGCGCCTGCTTGCCTGGGGGGAAGAGGCCCTGAGGGCATCTCGGAGCTGGCGGAGCGTCTCCCGAAGGTCCTCGGTCGCCGACCCGGCTAGCTTCTCGGCGCGTCTCCGCCGGGCCTCCTCGTTGGACCCGAGTCCGCTGGTCAGTCGATCCAGTTCGTCGAGCTCCGGTTCGTCCCCGGCCGCCGCCGATTGGGCCATCTCCAGCCGGTGCCGGACGTCTTCGACCTGCCGGGCCACCCGGCCAAGCGCTTCCGCCAGATCGGCAGCGGAGGCCTCTTCCGAGCGATTCGCCTCCGCTTGGCCCTTGTGCTTCGGGACGCCTTCGGGGCCTCCGGCACCGTTGAGGGTGACTGCATCGCGGGCATTCATGGTGCCGCTGGGGTCAGGCGCCGTGCCTGTGGGATCGGACGCAGGGGGCGCAAGAGTCGCCTCGGCGTCTGCGAGGTCGGAATCGGTGGGTGCCTGGGCGCTTCGCTCGGGCGTGCCGGAGATCGAGTTGCTCATAGGAAGGAACCTGAAAGCACTTGGACGGGGCGAGTAGGTTGGGGCACTCGGGGGGCGAAGGCCCCGATGCAAAGGTATAGCACCGCGACGACAGGTGCACACCGCGAAGGGCTTTGAGATCAGTTTTCACCTGGGGCGTTGCTACACTTGGCTTCAGCGAAGGGCCTTCGGTTCCCGCATGCGTCTCGCGGTTCCTGTGGGCGTCTCCCGCGCCGGTCCGCGTTTGCTCTCGCCTGCGTTCACGGCAGCGCGCCACAGCGCAAGACTGCTACAGCCCAAGATCCCTCAAAAGATCCGCCAGCGGCTCCGTCTCCCCGTCGGGGTAGACCACCAAGACCTGCTCGGCCGTGGCGTCGTACCGGAGGGTTGCCACCTGCGTGCCCTGGTGCAGCACGCGAACCTCTGCGTTCTCGTTGACGTCGGCCGCGGAGGCGTCCGAAAGTGCCGCCAGCGCGCCGATCTGTGCGGTGTATTCGACCGCTAGGTCCTGGCCGACTTGCGTCGTGCCCTGAACCTCACCGAGCGGATTCTCGTCCTCGGCTTCCCCCGACAAGACCTCTGCCGTTGCGTCGGTTGCGGTGACCAGGGCTCCGTCGTTTTCGAGCCGGTCCTGGTACCTGTACGGCGCTCCACTCGGCGAGTGGAGGTCCGCAGAATACGCGAGAGGAGGGAGGGCGACCTCCAGCGTGAACGACTGAGGAATCCCTAGGAGGGGGGAAACCTCGACGTCCCGCAGATCGATGTTGAACGCTTCGGTCCCGTTCACCGAAAGCGATGCGTCGATGCGAGTTGGGAGGCGGTCCTCCGGGGCCCCAACCGGGAGAGATCGGGTGTCGTACTCGCCAAGGACAAACGTCGCGTTGTTGCGACGTGCCTCGGGCGTTGCGGGAAACCGCAGAATCAGGCTATCGGCGGGGCGTGTCTGCTCCCAGGCCTGCTCGGCCTCCGTCCAGGCGTAGACGCCGGTGCTGGCGTCGTAGTTGAAGGTCCCCCCGGTCGTGTCGAGCACGGCCCCGAGGCCCGAAAGCAGGTCTGATCCCCAGCCAGATCCGTTCGGCGAGCCTCCCTCCGAGCCCGCCATCATTCCGGACATGGCCCCTAAGGGAGTGCCGTCGAGCGCTGTGGAGGCCTGCTGCAGGGGGGCGGCCGACTCGGTAATCCGACTGCGCGCCTCCTCGGCAGTCACGGGGTCGGTGGTGCCCCCCTGGTCACACCCGAACAGACCAGCTCCAAGAAGCGCGAACGAGAAAAGAGCAGCGACAGTGCGCAAGCGGGGTCGCATTGCAGAGTGTTCTTCTTTGCGTATCTTGTTCAGCCCTAAGAAACAGTGCAGAGACGCACAGGTGCCGAACCGAAGGCCGCCGGGCACCGGAGTACGCCGGCCGTAAACGATACCATCGAGTTACGGCTGCCCCGACGAGTTACGGCTGCTCAGGGGGCGTTGCGTCGAGAGCGCATGCGCTTCTCCAAGGGCGGCCAGAACGGCCGGGGCCGTTGAAGGGGGGGCGATTGCCGTGCGCGGAGCATGCTCCGCGCCGGTTTGGGGCGGGGAGCGGCCTCTTTGCGCGCCGAGGGCGACGGCAGCCGCAGACAACAAAAACCGTTGCTGCAAGTGCAAACTGCGTTACAATCTCCGTCCTTCTCAATACCCACCAACCTCAAACTCGTGTTTCAAACGCTTCTATTCGCCCACGATTTTTCTCCCTCCTCGAATCGCGCTCTGGCCTACGCGGTGGACGTCGCCTCACGGACCGGGGCGACGCTTCACCTGATGCACGTAGACCAGACGGCCGAGGGAGTGCTGTTTGAAGGCGGGGAGGCTCCGCCAAGCGAAGAGCTCCAGGACCGGTTCGAACATCGCTGCCGCACGTCGCTGTCCCCTTACAACCTTTCGACGGACGACAATCAGGTGGTGTGCCACGCGGTGCGGGGCGTGTCCCCCGCGCCCCTGCTCGTGGAGAAGGCAGAAGAGATTGGGGCCGATCTCCTCGTAACGGGAACCGAGGGGCGCCGCGGCGCCCGCCGACTCGTTGCCGGCAGTGTGGCGGAGGAGGTGCTCCGTACGGCTCCGTGTCCGGTCCTGACGGTGCGCCAGCGGGACGAAACGGAAGACGGCACCTTCAACTTTGAGGTGGAGCAGATCGTCGCACCAGTCGACTTTTCCGACCTGGCGCGGGCTGCGCTGCAGCACGTTATTCAGCTGGCGCCCCTCTACAACGTCCCGGTCAAGCTCATGCACGTCGTGGAGGACCCCACCCTGCCGTCCGTCTATGAGGCAAAATCCTCCAAGGTGCAGGCCCGAGCGGCCGAACAACGGGCCGAGCAGGAGCTCCGATCGCTGGGCGAGCCGCTTGCGGAGAAGGGCGTGCCGGTCTCTTATCTCGTCCGCCGTGGAGAGACGACCGACACTGTCGTTAATACCACGGGCCACCGAGGCACGCTCACCGTAATGGGAACGAAGGGGCTGTCCGGCCTCCGCCGCGTCATGCTCGGGAGCGTCACCGAGGCGGTCATCCGAGAGTCCAACGGGCCCGTTCTGGCGGTGCCCGCCTCTGCACAGGCGAGCACGCATCAGACGAACGAGTAGCACGCCGCGTACGCGACTGGACCTACAGGACGCGCACACGTGCCGCAAAACTGAGGGCCGCAAAACTGAGAGCCGCAAAACTGAGAGCCGCAAAAAGAAGGGTGGGAGAAG
>CAZFJR010000049.1:6427-20029 GCA_964519235.1 uncultured Salinivenus sp.
GCCGCAAAACTGAGAGCCGCAAAACTGAGAGCCGCAAAAAGAAGGGTGGGAGAAGACGCAAGGCGATAGGGCCCGAGGGCATCTCTAAGCCCCGATGGGGGGCGAAGAGGGGCTGGAAGAGTCCTCGGGCCCCAAAGCCGTCACGGGCCGGCAAAAGAAAAACAGGGGTAACAAAACAGATAAAAAGGTATTTTTATGCTTTTAAGACGGATCCCCCTTCTGTCCCGGCCCGAATAACCACGCGCCGCGTCCCGGTGCGGTTTTTCCGCTTGCGCGTTTCTCTGCGTGCCCAGCGCGGCGCTTTTCGCGTGGTACGTTCTCACAAGACAGTGCCCGACCCCATGATTGAATTTGGTCTTGGCCTTCTGGCCGGTGTGCTCCTTACAGGGGCGATGGCCTGGCAGGTAGTGCCCGGCATGATGCTAGATGTTCGCGAGAGCCCCTACGACACGGTTGAGGAGACGTGCGACCGCCTCGCCGCCACGATCGAGGAAAACGGCTGGTCCAACCAGGCCGTCCGCGACATGAACGCATCGATGGCGAAACACGGCGTGACGATGGACCGGCCGGTTCGCGTCGTTGAGCTCTGCAACGCCGAGCACGCAAAGACGGTGCTCAGCGCGAATCCAGAGGTCTCGACGATGATGCCGTGTGCCTGGGGCGTGTACGAAGGCAACGACGGCAACGTCTACGTGTCCGGAATGAACATGGGCCTGATGGGCCAGATGTTTGGGGGGACGATTGCTGAGGTCATGGGCGGCGTCGTTGCCGAGGACGAGGAGACGATGCTCGACGACGCCCTTGGCGGAGAGGCCGCCACCCGCCCCGCGACATCGCGGCGCGAGCCCGATGTCCCTCGTGGGGACGGCGCGATGCCGGATGCGTCGGTGGACCTGGGTGCGTCTGACGACCTGGACGCCTCCGACGACGGCGCGTCACGCGCTGCCTAGCACCGCCCGAGGCCCGACGGCCCGGCTCCGTGTTTCCTTCGTCTCGTCCCGCCTCCAATGACTGTTGACGTCCTGCAACCCACGCTGCCGTGCGGGCGTCCTCGGCACCTGCCCCCGCGCACGACGTGCCGGGAGGTTCCGCATCGCTGCGCCGCGCCCTAGGATCATGAGGGCCCGTTCCCACCGCCGGCCTTGCTTCCGGGCGGACCCCCCTCCCCCCGGCTGAGGCTGGGGGGGCTCTGTCCTCTCGTGTTTTTGTCCTCGTGATCTCTCTCTGTTATGCAACTGGATGCCACCGTCGCCTCCCCGTACCCGACCGACGACCCGATCCTGGGTCTGATCGGCGACACGCCGATGATTCCGTACCCTGGCGACACAGCCGACAATCTATTGTGCAAGCTCGAAACCGAAAACCCGACCCGTTCGATGAAGGACCGCATCGCCATGGGCATTATCGCCGATGCCCTGGAAGACGGCGCGTACGATTGCGTCGTCGAGGCGTCTTCCGGCAACACCGCCGGCTCGGTGGCGATGGTCGCCCAGCGCGTCGGACTGGAGTGCCACCTCACCTGCCCGGACTCGACCAGTCCCCACAAGGTGGGCTACATGCGAGCCTTCGGCGCACAGGTGCACCTCTGCCCCAGCGTCGACTCCGGGCATCCGGACCACTACCGAAACACGGCCCGCCGCATGGCCGCTGAGATGAACGGGGCGTTCCTGATCGATCAGTACCGCAACCGCGCCAATCCGGGGGTGCACGAGCGCTGGACTGGACCGGAGATTTGGGCACAGGCGGGCCCGGAAATGACGCACCTCGTCTGCGCAATGGGGACCGGGGGCACGATGAGTGGTGCCGCACGCGCCCTCAAACGAAAGGCGGAGGCGGCGCAGACGGAGGTGACGACGGTAGGCGTCGACGCCGCCCGCTCCAACATCTCGACTGCCTTCAACGGGCGAGAGCCGGTGGAATACGACACGGCGGTGGAGGGGTTGGGAAAGGGGGGCAAGCTGCCGACGATGTGGTTCGACGCCATCGATGAAATTCGCAACGTCAACGACGAGCGGGCCTTCTCTGTTGCGCGCCGAGCCGCACAAGAACACGGCTTTTTGGTGGGGCCAAGCGCCGGGGCGGCCCTAGCAGTTGGACTTGACATTGTTCACGAGACCCCCGACGCTCGCGTGGTGACGATTGTGTGCGATGGCGGTGAGCAATACTTCGACACCCTCTTTGCACCGGCAGCCGACGCGCCTCCAGCGGCCTCGATGCAGCCCTGCTCGGCCTGAGGGGCCGGCCGCGCTGGGGCCCTCAGCTGGCACGCAGCGGACGCTCCTGCGCTGCCGCCTCCGGAGAGTCCGAGCGTCCCGACTCCGTCTCGGCGGGGGCGGAGCCGGAGCCTTCTCTGGACGGCTCGTCCTCCAGATGGAACCGCTGAATGTTGTTGCGGAGGCGGTCGGTGAGCGCGTCGAGATCGCCGGCCGCACTGGACACGTCCGTGACGCCATGGGCCGACTCTCGGGCCGCCGTCGAAATCGACTGCACGCTCCGGGCAATCTCTTCGCTGGTGGTAGACTGCTCTTCGGAGGCGGCCGCAATCTCGTCGGCTCGCTCCTTCACCTCGTCGATGGAGGCGACAATTTCCTCCAGCGCCTCCCCAGCCTGGTCGGCCAACTCCAGTCCCTCCTCAACGTGCCGGGTGCCCGCCCGGACCGATTCGACGGCCTCTCCGGCTTCGGCTTGCACCTGTTCGATCATGTCGGCGATCTCGCTGGTGGCCTGGTCGGCCTCCGCGGCCAAGTCTCGCACCTCCTCGGCCACCACCGCGAAGCCCTGACCTTCGTCTCCGGCGTCGCCCCCTGCCCGCGCCGCCTCGATCGCCGCGTTGAGGGCCAACAGATTCGTTTGCTCCGCAATCTCGTCGATGCGTTCAACAACCTGCCCAATCTCTTGGCTCGAGGTGCCGAGCCGCTCGATGGTATCGGCAGTGCTCTGGACCACGCTGGCAATCTCCTTCATCTTCTCGGCGGTCTCGTCGACGACCGCACCGCCACGGCGGGCCTGTTCGCTTCCGGCGTCGGCCGCCTCGGCGGTGCGCTGGACGCTGCGGGCGTTTTCGCCGATGGTTTGATTGAGCTCCTCAACCGCGGCGGCCACCTCTTCGGCGCGGGCGGACTGCTCGTCGGCGGAGGCTGCCATCTGCTCGGCGGACGCGTTGATTTGGGTAGCCGCTGCGGCCGTCTCGTCGGAAACGGAGGTTACGTCCTGCAACGCCGTGCGCATCGCCCCCGTCGCTTCGTCGAGGGTCGCTCGGAGCTGACCAATGAGCCGGGCGGCCTCGCCGGCCTCCTCGGCGTTGCGGTCGGGGCGGGCCCCATTGTCGGCGGCGAACGACACCGTCAGATCCCCCTGGGCGAGGCGGTCGATGCGGCCGGTCAGGTCTTCCACTTCCGACTGCAGGTGCTCGTTTTTCTCTCGCGAGGCCTCCGCCAGTCGGGTCGCCTCCTTCTGCTTCTCTTTGGCCTCCGCCCGGCTTGCCTGTGCGTCCTCAATCTGCGTGCGCAGGGACTCGCGCAGGTCGTTGATCGCCCGGTACAGATCCCCAAACTCGTCGCGCCGGCCGGAGGCGAGCTCGCGGCTTAGGTCTCCGTCCACCAGCGCCAGCGTCTGGCGGCGCAAGTCCCGGAGGGTCGTGATCGTAACCGTTCCCGTGATGGAGCCTAGCGTGACGAACCCTACAAAGGTTGCCACTGCCCCCGCTAGCACGCTGCCGCTAACAAGCCCCGTGGCGGCAATCATGACGCCGGTAATGACGTATCCCAGTGCGTATTTGACGGCAAAGCTGCGCATGCTGAAGGCTGAGGTTGAGAGACAGGTGCGAAGGCACCGAGCATCCGGAAAGAATGGGCGGCCGGAGGGGTTAGCGGGCTGCCGGTGCGGAGCGCGGAGAAGCGCCGGTCCCTGCCGGGCCGGGCGTGGGGGCCTGAGAAGACAGAGAGCCGTCTGCCACAAAGACCTCCTGATCGCGGTAGAAGAAGTACACGTAAGGGACTTTCGCCACCACGTCGGCGTACATCACCATGATGGCCACTGCGGTGGGCGAGATCAGCTGCAGGCCGGGCCCAAAGACCCAGATGACCGGATACACGAGCCAGAGAAGCCCCACGTGGTTTACCAGCAGGCGCCCGAGCCGCTGCTGTGCGGGGGGGTGTTGCGAGGTGCTCGTAAGAACCGGGCCGTACAGGGCGATCAGGAGCACCAGGTGGCAGGCGCCCGACACGCCGAACGCAACCCACTGGGCCGTGGAGTTGAGCACGATGGCCGCGGCCCCAAATCCGATCATGAGGGCGTCGGCCAGCGCTACGCCCAGAATGGTATTCCGGTCCATGCCCGCCACCCAGGCCGTGTACCCCACCAGGAGGGGGGTTGTCACCATCCAGTCGGCGTAGCGCGCCAGGGGCACCTCATAGCCTTGAAATTCGGTCGTCCCGATTCCCAGGCCCATAAAAAGGTACATCAGGGCAGCAAACCCGGGAATGAGAAGCAGGGGCTTGAAGGAACCTTCGGTTTCCAGCTCCACCAAACGGAGAGCCGGCGGGATACCGAGAAGCATGCCGAGGGTCCCGAGAATGTATACAACCGTGAGGGGCTCCATGGGTGAAAAAGCAGGGGCTGGAAAGAGGCCGGTGGGGAGGGGACAACGGCCGGGGGAACGCGTCAAACGCCCGTTCCCGACACCGCGTCTCCGGGGAATGCCGCGTGTCGTGTCCGGCTGCCCCAATCAGGTTATCGGGACGGGGCGCGAGGTTTTAAAGACGTTCCTCATTTGGGCAGTGCGGCGTCGCCTCCGAAGCCATGCAGCCAGGCCGTCCCGTGCGCTCCTGCAATGTGCCTCCGCAATGCGCCGTACGATCGCGAGGCTCCCCCCTGTGCCTTCTTCCTGAGACATTTCTCGCCTCAAGTACCGCCTCTCCACGAATGCCGCCTCTCCACAGGCATTTCTCCAGGAACTCGCGCCGATGCATCCGACGCGGAGGAGAAGCCCCTCGTCCCCTCTGACGGAAACCGCCGAGCGGTTCGGGGCGGGCACGGAGCTCCGGTGGGTCTGCGACGTACGTGGGACTGCGACCTGCGGACGTGTCGCCGGCAGAGGGGATATAAAAATATGTCGTGAAGATATTGGGGAACACGCGGCTCGGAATTCTTTGTGTTCTAATAAAGAGACAAAGAAATGCCCAAAAATTGTACGCAGCGAGTCAACCGTTTAGAAGGAAGCTGCCCGTAGGATCTGTGAGAGCGGCCATCGGAGCAAGAATGGTCTCGAGCGAGGCGTGCTCACGCAGAGACCTCCACCGCCTGAAGGCCCTGCCGAGGAAGCAGCCTGCCAAGAGAACGGCCTGCCGAGGAAGAGATTTGCGTTGAGAAAGAACGGGTCCCGAAGACGATCGTCCAGAGGCAATTTATAGGCCACCGGATACCTGTCGATAATCATTATTCATCGACCGACCACACCGCTTGCTGAGCAGCATCCCTTGGTGGGCAGTACTCCTCACTGAGCACCAGCCGCCTGCCGACAGCACGCCGCTGAGCTGGCAGTACATCATTGGGTAGGCTGCGCGTTGTTCAAACGCTGTTGATCGGTTGGCCGTGCTTTAGAAATCCTAGACCGTATCGGCCCGGTGCCGCCATGGATTTCAGTTGGCAGATCCCGTGATCGAAAACACTCTGGTAGATGTTGTAGACGAAACTGGTTTTAAATATGACAAATACTCTGCCCTTCGGCAGCCCGGCGTACGTACTGTATCTGTCCATTTTCGCGGCTTCAGCCGTCGGTTGCCTGGCCGGGGTCCGGCAGGCCCGCCGGGTGTCGCTGCCTGGTGTGCGCCGCGGACTGACGAGTCTGCTGGTGGCCAGCGGTCTCTGGTCCCTCTGCCACGTCGGGATGCTGCTGGCTCCTGGGCTCGGCCTGAAAGCCGCTTTCTACGAAGCAGGCCTCATTGTCGGCTTCGGCACCGTCTGGGCCTGGCTCTGGCTCTGCTCGGCCTACAGTGGTCGGGCGCTGCACCGGCGCAGATCTGCCCAGTGGGCCGCTCTCGTCGTGTTTGCGGGGGTAACCGCGACAAAGTTGACCAACTCGTGGCACGGCCTTTACTTTACCGCCGACGTGGGCACGGTGCCGTTTCGACATCTCGCGGTAAACCACCACGCCGTGTACTGGAGCACTGCGGCCCTGTCGTACGTCCTGGCAGCGCTTGGCTTCTTCATGCTGGCCGAGCCGCTACGGCGGCTGCAGGTAGGCGTCAAGAAACTGGTGGGACTCTTTGCGCTAACCGCTCTGCCGCTCGGGGCCAACGCGATTGGGTACCTCGGGCCGTACCTGCTGGACGTAAACCACGAGCCAGTGGGGGTGGCAGCGTTTGCCCTCGGGGCGCTGGCTCTGGGAGACGTCCAGCTAGAAGGGTCCAGTCGGGCCGGCCAGGAGGAACAGCCGACCCTGGTTCTGTCGGGGAACGGGCGGATTCAAAACTACAACCAGGCCGGCGCGCGGCTTTTTCCTGCGCTTCGAGAAGAGATGGCGGCCGGGAGCTTTCTGGATGAGACACTGCCGCGTCTTTCGGAGGCGCTGGGCAGCCCTGCGTCGAACGGGCAGCCGTCTGCAGAGCAATCGTCCGTGGAAAATCCTCTCACGGAGAACTCCTCTGTAGGGAACCCTTCCGCAGAAGAAAAAAGCGGCGAGGCGACAAGTGTTTTGAAGGTGGCGGCCGACGGCGGGCAGGCCCGATACGTTCGGCCGGTCGAAAGTCCGTTTCGGGGAGGTGCGGGTCGCCTGGTGATTCTGCAAGACGTGACCGAGCATGAGTTGCGGCGGCGCGAGCAAAAAGCCCGCCTGCAAGCCGTGTCGACCAGCATGCCCGGCGCGACGTTTGAGTTTCGGGTGGGGCCCAACGGCGCGCGCTCTGTCGAGTTCATCAGCGAAGAGGCCGAATCTTTTCTCGGCCTATCTCCCGGGCTGGACCGGTTCTACGAGCGGTTTTTGAGGCGCATTCCTGAGGGGCACCGAGAGGGGTTTGTGGGGGCGGTGGAAGAGGCCGCCCGCAGCCGGTCGCGGTGGCGGCACGAGTTTCCACTGAAACGAGCCGACGGGGAGCAGATCTGGCTTCTCGGGTCCGCGGAGCCAGAGGAAGAAGGAGGGGAGGGTGGAGAGGGCGGAGTGTTGTTTCGAGGGCTGCTTCTAGAAATCACGCGCCGCAAAGAAGAACAGCGCCGCCGACAGCAGGTCATCTGCCGGGTCACCGACGGCATTATTGAAGTCGATTCGGAGTGGCGGTTCACGCTGCTCAACGACCAGGCCGAGCGGCTCTGCGACACCACAGAGGAAGAGGTGCTCGGCAAAAGCTTTTGGCAGGTGTTTGAGGAGGCGGAGGGCACCCGGTTTGAGGAGGTTTACCGGGGGGCGATGCAGTCTCGAGAGCCCGCCCGTCTCCGAGAATACTATTCGGGGCTTGGGGAGTGGTTCGACGTGCAGGTGTATCCGAACGAGGACGGGGGGCTGGCCTTCTACTTCGAAGAGATTACTGATTGGAAAGAGCAGGAGGAGGCCCTCAAGCGGCAGGAGAAGCAGCTTCGCTCGATCACCGAAAACGTTTCCGAGGGGATTTACCGGTCCACCCCGGAGGCGGGAATTGTGTACGCCAATTCGGCCTTCGTCGACATGTTTGGGTACGAAAGCCTCGACGCGCTGCGGGCGGCCGATCCCGCGGAGCTTTACGACGACGCTGCCGAGCGGGAGGCGCTGTACCGCCAGGAGGCCAGGCAGGGCGGCCTCGACGGAGCGGAGGTGCGGTTCCAGCGAAAAGACGGCTCGGTGTTTTACGGCCTGCTCAGCACGCAGCACGTGGAAGGGCCCGACGGAGCGACCGCCTACTACGACGGCGCCATCGCCGACATCACCGAGCGGAAGCGGCGCAAGCGTCAGTTGGAGCGGCAGAACGACCTTTTTCAGCGGGCTCAACAGATCGCCAGTGTTGGGGCCTGGGAGTACGACGTGGCGGCGGGGGAGCTCACGTGGACCGACCAAGTGTACCGGATCCACGGCCGGAAAGCGGCAGAAGGGCAGGGGCCGTCGGTGGACGAGGCCGTCGAATCGTACCACCCCGAGGACCGTCCGACGATCCGGGCCGCGTTCGCCCGGGCGGTTGAGGAGGGAGAGCCCTACGACCTCCAGGTGCGCCTGTACACCGACGGCGGCGAAGAGCGGTGGGTGCGCACCCGCGGGGAGGCCCAGGTGGAGCGGGGCGAGGTTGTCCGTGTCCGTGGGACCATGCAGGACATCACCGATCAGAAACGGCGAGAGCAGGCCCTGAAGGCGGCGAAGGAGGAGGCCGAGAAGGCCGAGCAGGAGGCGGAAGAGGCACGCCGCATGCAGTCGGTGTTCCTGGCCAACATGAGCCATGAGATCCGCACGCCGCTGACCACCATCATCGGATTTGCGGAGGCGCTCGGCACGGAGGCCGCGGGGCTGGAACTCCCGGAGGACTGCGCATTCCCGAAGTACGCTAGGCTGATCGAGAAGGGAGGGACGCGCCTCTTGGAGACGCTCGACGGCGTACTCAATCTTTCGCAACTGGAGGCCGAGCAGATGCGACTCGCCTCCGAGCCGGTCGGGCTGAGAAAAGAAGCATGCCGGGCTGCCGAGGAGCTCCGGCCGGAGGCGGAGGAGAAACAGATTGACCTCGAAGTGCAGTGCGAATGTGCGCAGAACGGGGACGCTTCGGCCGAGGATGTCCGGGCTGTCGCCGATGAAGGCGGGGTCCAGATCGTGCTTCGCAATCTCCTCTCCAACGCGATCAAGTACACCGGAGAAGGCGGAACCGTCTGGGTGCGGAGCTACCAGGAGGAAAACCGGGCGGTCCTGGAGGTAGAGGACACGGGCATTGGCATGGAGCCGTCGATGGTAGACCGGCTGTTCGAACCGTTCCGGCAGGAGTCCGAGGGACTGGGGCGTGAGTACGAAGGAAGTGGGGTGGGGCTCGCCGTTACCAAGAGGGCCGTTGAGAAGATGGACGGGAGCGTGGGGGCTGAGACCGAAAAAGGGGAAGGGAGCCGGTTTACAGTACGGCTGCCCCTGGCCGAGTAGTCGCGCGCTCGGCACTCCGGGGAGGGGCGTGGGCAGATAGGGTGCATAGGCAGATAGGGTGCATAGACTACGTCATGGGGAGGGGGCCCTCCGGGCACCCTGTGCGCTGGGGGGCAAGTGAACCAGTCCCACTCGGCAAGGCCGTCACCTCAACGCGCTGTCTTTACGGCTCGTCGCACTGACCCTCCGGTTTGTATCAGGGCCCGGACCCATAGGGCCGCCAGCCGATCTGAGGCCCCTGCAGAGCACGACGTTCTAGAATGGCACCTGTCTCGAGTGGCGACTCGTGGCCGAGAGGCATGTGCCGCCTCGGCATCTTCGACCCACGGACCCGCACGATCATGGTGGATCTCGGCGTAGACTCGAGCACGAGGGGCACCAGAACCCTCGCGTTCACGTCCCGTTTCGTTGCATCGTATGCTTCCCTGATGTCTTCTCCCGCAACCCTGGCGTCCGTGCTTCTGGCGGCCGGTGTGGCGCTTCTGGGGGCGGGTCTGCCCTCGGCCGCAGCCCAGTCCCAAGACACGATACGGGTGGCCGGAATTGCCCTGGCGCCGGGCGATTCGGCAAAGGCGCGGCGGCTTCTTCGGGCCGATCTGAGGCCGACCTCACGCCGCTGGGGCCGGCTTCGCGACTCGGCGGGCCGTGGCCGGATGGCCAAGACATTCTTTCAGGCGGCCCGCCTTGCGTATTCCCGCGGCCCACGGGCCGACTCGATGCTGGCGTTTCTCCGGGCTGCAGGAACGAGGCACCCGGACTCAAGGGTGCGCGCCGAGTTTCTCTTCGGGGGGCTCCAGATCGCCTCCTCCGCCGGACGCCACGAGGCGCAGACGCGGTTTTACCAGCGCCTCACCCGCAAACACGCAGATTCCCCGTACGCCAGGCAGGCCAAGCGCCTCTTCCCCCCCAACAGTCAGATCCAGGCCGGAAAGACGCTTCCGGAGTTTTGGATCCCGAGGCTGTCGGACTCGACGGAAACGGTTGCGGGACGTGATTTTAGAGGCAGAACCGTTCTCATCGACTTCTGGGGCACATGGTGCGGGCCCTGCATCCGAGCGATGCCCCATCTCCATGAAGCCTACCGAGAGCACGGAGGGGAGGACTTCACCATCCTCAGCGTTGCGCTGCGGGACACCCGGGAGGCGGTGGCGCGATTCCGGTCCAAAAAGTGGAAGATGCCGTGGAATCATGCCTTTGTGCCAAAGGGAAGCGACTTGCAGAAGCGGCTGCGGGGCCGCTTTGACATCCGGGGGCTTCCGGCAGCCATTCTGGTAGGGCCCGAGGGGCAGATTCTCAGCGTCAACCGGGGGGGTGGAAGTGGGAAAAAAACAGCCCGGGCCATCCGAGAGGCCATGGCCCAGAACGACAATCCAGGACACGGTTCTCAGGAGAACGCCGCTTCAGAGACCCCCAGCCCAGAGGCCCCTGACCGGTAGGCCTGCTGCGCGTTTTGCCCGTGAGCCACGCCGACACGCTGCCGGAGAATCCGAGACCCGCTACCGACGCCGATCCCGCTCCCACTGGGATCGACGTCGTTGCACTACGCCAAGCGTGCAGGCCTCCCGCCTGCGCGTGCCCTCGCCTCAATCGATCATATCGACTCGCCTTCAAGACGATGAATTCGCTTTTCAACCTTCGCTCCTGGATCCGCTCTCGGCTCGTCTCCGGATCGGCGCTTGAACGCGTTGGTCTTCTCACCGCGACGATCTTCCCGTTGAACCTGCTTGCCCAGGTGCTGCTGGGGATGCTGCCCCCGCAGGGAATGGGGGCACTCCCTGCGGAGTGGTCGGCCGGAACCCTCTTCGGGGCCGGGGTCACGTCCGTCCTGTTTGGGGCGATAATGCATTATGCTGAGCAGCGGGGGGACTTTTCGTTCGGGTCGGCCGGTTGACGCGAGCCCGGAGGCAATCCGGTCGGTGAGTCAACTCGCGCCATGAACCGGCCTGAGCCCCTCGTTGCTCTGATCTCGATCATTGCCGCTCTCCTGGTCGCCGGTCGTCAGCGTCGTGGATGGGGTGAATCGCGAGGCGGAGGTAGGAACGCAGCATAGAAAACAGGCGGGAGTGCCGAGGAAGGAAGAGGGACCCAGGACGTGCTCAACGAACGGTCAGCGGGCGAACTCGACAACCACGACCGCGCCTGCATTCGACACCGGGTCATCCGCGAAGGCCGCGCCCATGACCAACCGGCGCCCATCGCCGGCCATTGCGGAGGCGCCCCCCGGCAGCGGTGCGCCGGTCAGCTCGGTAAGTGTTCGCTCACGAGGTTGGTTGTCGCCGAATGCTGAGAAAAAATGTACCTCCCTGCCCTGATAGGCAGCGAGAACCCGGTCGGTGGTGCCAATGACGTAGCCGAAGTACGAGTTGGGAGCGCCAGTGGAGGGAAGGATGAGCTGGGATGAGTCGTTAAGCCGGTCGGTGCGCAGTGCAAACACGCCGCCGGCGTTCGTCCCGTTGGCGTTGTCGTCCTCTTCGGCCCCGACGAACACACGCGGCCCCAGAACGGCAACGGACCGCCCGAAGTGGTCCTTGCGCGCCGGCTGGACGAGAGGGGCAAGGGGCCGTTCCGTCCAGAGTCCGGTGCGGGTGCGCTCAAAGACCGACGCCGCACCGGCCTCCACCCCGCTCGCCTGCCGGGTGTGGTAGCCGCCGCCGGCAATGCGGTCCCCGTCGGCGGCAACGACCAGTCCAAACCAGGCGTCGGCACTGCCCTGTTCGGGCACGAGCGTCTCCGACGTCCATCCTTCCGAGGCCTCCTCGAACACGACAAGGGACCCGGCTCCGTCCCCGTGAACCGTGCGATCGTACGGCGCGCCGGCCACGATCCGTTCCTTTTCCATCGCCAGGCCGCGCCCGATCTGCCCCTCGACCCCCGGGTCGCTCACTCGCAGCAATTCGTGCCGCCACGTCCCGTTCGTCCGCTCGTATAGATAGACCTTTCCAGAGCGCTCCGTTACAGAATTGGAGACCCATGGGGCACTCACCGCGATGCGCCCGTCGTCCACGGCGACCTTCCAGCCAAATCGCCCGCTAGGCTCCCCGTCGGGCGGCACGAGTTTGGTGCGGGACCATTCGTTGCCCGAGTACTCAAACACGTACACCGCGCCGGATTTTGCCCCGTTCGTGGTGTCGCCCGGAGCGCCCACGACCACCAGATCGCCCGACACCGCCACGCTTCGCCCGAACCGAAGCTCGGTCGCGGGACGCTCGGGCGTCAGGGTCCACCGCTCGGCGATGCGCTGGCCGAAAGTAGGGGTCGTGCATAGGATGGACAGGCACACGAGAAGAAGAACAGGGATGCGTCGGGACATCAGAGACAGGCAAAAGAGCATGAAAGTGAACAGCCCCGTGGAATGAGAGGGGTTAATGTGGCTCCGTCCCATCAGGACGCGCCGGACCAGTCGATTCCGAGGGCGGAAAGCGGCACGGTCTGCAGGTCGCCGGCGTCGACGAACAGCAGGCGTCCGTCCGGCAGCACCGTCGCGCCCCAGCCGTAGGGCAGATCGAGCCGCTGCATTTCTTGCCACCCGTCGTCCGTGCGCTCGTAGTAGAAGAAGCCTCGCGGCCCCATCTCGGCTGCCTCCTCGTCCGACAGACCGGCGCGGGTGATGAGCAGGCGGTCCTCGTTCGGGTGCACGAGCACGTCGAACGAGGTGGTGCCCTCGGGGCTCACCACGTCGCTTACCCACTGCGGCGCGCCGTAGCCGCCGGTCCCGTCCGGCTCGGTCCGGTAGATGCCTTTCTTCGTCCCGATGCGGCCGAAGAAGTAGAGCGTCCCGTCGGCCATCGGGCAGAAGTAGCCCGCGTTGGTGTTGAAGAGGGTCGGCAGGTTCTGCGCGGCGCCCCATCCGTCGCTCGTTCGCCGCACGCGGTAGGCGCGGCTCACCTCTTCGCCGTCCTGCATTTCGTCCTTCTTGTAGAAGATGGACTGTCCATTCGGCGAAATCGCAAGGTTGTAGAGCGTATCCGCGAACGGGGCCTTCTGCACGTTCCAGCCGTCGCCGCGTCGGGTAGCGATGTAGGGCACCTTGTCCGTCCAGTTCTCGGTGCGGGCGAACACCATCGTCTGCCCGTCGGCCGTGATGGAGGGGGAGGTTTCGCGGATGTCCGGACGCGAAATCGTCCCCGGTTCGAAGACCGTCCAGGTCGTGTCGGGCCGGGCCGTATTCTCGCTCTGGGCAGCGGCGGGGAGGGCAGGAAACACGAACAGCGCAGCCGTAAGCAGGGCGCAGGCGAGGAGGGGGCGTTTGGGGACCCGCACTGCGCTAGACGGGCGAGGAGAAAAGTGAGACATCGTGGGTTGGCGGAGGAAGGGGATGGGAGGATTGAACATGCCGTTTTGGAGCGATGCAAGTCCTGGACCAGGATCCAGAAGAGGGCTCCCTGGCGATTGGGGACGTTTCGGAGCACAGATGCGTGCGATCCCGCACACGTGTCCGTGCGGGGGCGCACAGTCGGGCTGTTCAGAGCACTGTTCCAGAATCGTTCTCAACTCCGTCCGGCTGCGACGACCCGTGGCCC
>CAZFJR010000050.1:0-19908 GCA_964519235.1 uncultured Salinivenus sp.
GCGCTCGAACGGCTGCTCGACTCGATCGCGACCCAGGGATATACGGACTGCCCTGTCCTCGTTGCGGACGATAGCGAGGTGCCCTACCGAGGTCCCATCATGGACCGGTATGCTGATCTGGTCGACGAGTACATCACGCTCCCGTTTGATTCGGGCCTCTCGAAAGGCCGCAATGAGCTCTTGAAACGCGTCGAGACGGACTACTTTGTCCTCAACGACGACGACTTCGTCTACGATGAGCGCACCGACCTGGGATGGATGCGCGAGCAGCTTGGACAACGGGACCTCGACCTTTTGGGCGGCGTCGTCTATGAGCCGCGAACGATGGACGTCTCCCGACTTGCAACGCTCGCCAAAAAAGGAGCCCTCCGAACTCTTTTCCGCGCCCTCCAAGAGGAGGGGCGCGAACTGTACGAACGGACCATTCGAGGCAACCCTGAGAAAACCGTTCGCTTTTCCGGGGACATTGAGGTTGACGGTGGGACCGTGGCTCTCGTCCCCACATCGTACTCGTCCCCACTCACTCGCTGCGACTATACGCTCAACTTCTTCGTGGCCGACACCGAGGCGATCCGGGACCGCCTGGGCGGGTGGAACGACGACCTAAAAATCTGCGAGCACTGGGAGTTTTTCTACCGGGCCGCAATGAACGAGCTTCGCGTCGCGACGACGGAGGAGGTGGGGGTGGTGCACCGCCCGATGCAGCAAGAGACCTATTCGCACCACCGATTTTCAAAGGAAGAGGCGTGCCGACGGCAGGGACTGAAAACCCATGGGCTGAAAACCCTCATTCTTGAGGGCTACACCGCAATGGAGTTAGAAAATGGACACGAAGGGCCCGACCCGTCCGATTCCGAGAAGTAGCTTTATAGACAGGCTGCCGAGCCTACCGTGTCTTCTCCCCTCTTTATCGTCGGCGCCAACCGGTCGGGGACGACCCTGCTGCGGCTCCTCCTCAACGCCCACTCCCGCATCGCCATCCCCGACGAGCTGGTGTACCTCGATTCGTTCCTGGCCGGGGTGCCGATCGAGGCGTGGGCCCAGCCCGGCCTTTCGTCCGGCACGTACAAGGCCTTCGTCGATAACTTCCTGCAGGAGCAGTGCGCCCCGCTCGACGCACTCGACCGGGACCGGCTCAGGGAAGAGATCCTCGCGGGGCCCCACGACTTTCGGCGTCCGTATCGGTGTGCGCTGGAGACGTGGGCGCGCCACCACGGGAAGGAGCGATGGGGCGAAAAGACGCCGGGCAATCTCTTCTACGCCGACATTCTTCTCGACATGTTTCCGGAGGCCCAGTTTCTCTACGTGGTCCGGGATCCGCGGGCGGGTGTGGCCTCCATGCAACGGGTGTCGTTTTTCCCCAACGATGTCGTCTTCAACGCCCTGAGCCGCCGCAAGCACGACATCGACGGGCGGGCCCTGCTGAAGCGGCACGTCCCCTCGGTCCAGCGGGCGACGGTGCAGTACGAAGCGCTAGTACGCAATCCTGAATCGACGATGCGGGCGGTGTGCGACGTTCTCGACGAGGCGTTCGAACCGCAGATGCTCCGCTTCCATGAAGACGCAGGGCAGTACATGCGGGACGACGCCCGTCAGCGTCACAATGCGACCGCCACCCGTCCTATCACGGGCGATCGCGTCGACGCGTGGAAGGAGCAACTCACCGCAGATCAGGTGGCGACCGTGGAGCACATCTGCGCGGACGTGATGCAGGACTTCGGGTACGCCCCGGCGGGGCGACGGCCCTCGCTCGCCGCACAGGCGAACATCCTGACGAAGCGAGCCTACTGGGCCTGGCAGTGCTGGCGGCATCGGCACATTCGCCACTACACGGTCAAGCACCCAATCTTCGCACGCACGCGCTCCCGACTGCGGACACTGCTTCGTTAATCCACCGCTGCGCCGCTACGGCGGGCCCCAACCAGTTCTCATCCAGAACTACCGCGGGAAAAGTCCTTGAGGAGCTGTATTTTGGAGCGCATGCTCTAAATCCTAGAGGTGCGCCCTGCCTGACAGCTGACCTATTTATGCGCGTCATTGCCTGCAACGCTCCATACGGCAAGGGGGGCATCGGCCAGCACTTTGCACAGCTGGTCGAGGAGTCGCGGGACTGCGGGCTGCTCGACCGGTACTACGCCCCCGGCCTCAAGACAGGCGACGACAAGGGACGACGCCTTGAGAAGCGGCGCTGGCACGACTGGGTGGTGCAGTACACACCGGTCCGCTTCAGTCCCGGCTGGCGGAGCTTCCTCTACAACGAGTTTTTCGACCGGCAAGTGGCCCGCCGGTTGGCGCCGCCGCTGGATCGATTCATGGGATTCGTGGGCACCTCGCTCCGGAGCTTCCGGCAGGCCAGGGAGCTTGGGGCCGAGGGGCTCGAACTGGTGGCCGCCAACAGCCACGTGCGCAACGTGAGGCGGCTGCACGAGTGGGCTCGCAAGCGGCACGGAATGGGCGACAGCTGGCTCAACGGCGCGCAGCGCCGCAAGACGCTTCGGGAATACGATGTTGCCGACACGATCTACGTGCACTCCGACTACACCCGTCAGTCGTTCCTCGACGCAGGCATTCCGGAGGACAAGCTGGAGCGCACGTATCTCCGGGTCGCCCCGCGCTTTCAACCGCCGGATCGCCGTCCCGACGACGGAACGTTCCGGATTGTCTACGTGGGGCGCGTCGAGGGGACAAAAGGGATTCCGCTCCTACTTGAAGCCTTCTCCCGGCTACGGACAACCGACAAACAGCTGACCCTGGTGGGCGGCTGGTCGACCCGGCGCATGCGGACGTACATGGAAGACTGGCTCACCGACGACCGGATCCGCGTGGCCCCCGGCGACCCGCTTCCCGCTCTCCACGCGGCCGACGTGTTCGTGCACCCGACCTACGAAGACGGATTCGGCTACGCGCCGGTGGAGGCGCTCGCGTGCGGGGTGCCCGTCATCGTGACGGAGGACACGGGCATGAAGGAGTACGTCCGGGAGCCCAACAACGGATACGTGGTGCCCACCGGCCGCGTCGCCCCGATCGTGGACCGACTGACGCACCTTCGGCGACATCCCCGCGCCGCGACTTCTTCCCTCCTGCCCCCCACGTACGACGAGGAGCGGACATCCCCCGAGACAGAGGCGCGGACACCCGGGACGACAAACGCATAGAATCCTTCGCACCCCGTTCTTTTTGCTTCGGGGGAACGGTAGAGGCTCTCCACGATCATGCCACGCGAACGATGCGCATCGGCCACTACGATTCTCGGCTCGGAGCCCAGGGCGGGATTGCCTCGTACATGCGCCGCGTGGGACAGGCCCAAGAGCACGCGGGGCACGAGGTGTGTTTTCTGTGCCACTCCAACGAGGGCGACGAGCAGTCGGCCGTGCTAGAGGTAGAAAACGATACGGAACTGTTTTCTGTCGCCCGGACCCGAGACCTCGACGTGCTGCACCTGCACGCGCCCGTTGAGGCGCTCCCCGAGGATCGAGTGCCGACCCTCCGTACGGTACACACCAACCACGCGTCGTGCCCCTCGGGCTCCCGATACCTCAAGCGATCCGGCCAGCCCTGTAACCGCGACTACAGCGTCGCGGGGTGCCTTTGGGGGCACCTCGTAGATCACTGCGGCAGTCGCCGTCCCCACAATACCCTGGCCAACTTCCAAAGCATCCGACAGGAGCAGGAGCAGGCCGCCGAGCTCCCAACCATCACGGTGAGCCAGTTTCTCAAGGACCGGATGATCCGATCCGGGTGTACTGAAGAAAACCTCTACGTGCTCCACTCCCCGGCCCCCAACATTCCGGGGGCGTTCGCTCCTCTCTCTCGGCAACAACCGCCCCACTTCGTCTTTGCCGGACGCATCGAGCCCCAGAAGGGGCTGGACTGGTTGCTGCGGTCGGTCGCCGAGGTGGACGCCGACGTTCACCTCGACGTTGCCGGGACGGGAGACGAGCAGTACCTGACCCAGATGGAGCGTCTCGTGTCGGACCTGGGGCTCCGAGAGCAGGTAACGTTTCACGGCTGGCTCGACGAAGACGAGGTCTACGCCCTCATCGAACAGTCCCGGGGAGTCGTCGTCCCCTCCGTGTGGCACGAGCCAGCCGGCCTCGTCACGCTGGAGGCCGCCGCCCTCGGCCGCCCCGTCATCGCGAGCGAGGTGGGCGGCATACCCGAATACGCCGCCGACGCGTTCTCGCTGCGCGTGCCCCCCCGCGACACGGAAGCGCTAGCCGGGGCCATCGGGCACCTCACGCGCGAGGCCGAGCAGGCCGAAGCGATGGGACGCCGGGGCCACGACCGCGCCCGGTCTACGTTCGCGATGGAAGACTTTCTCGCGGACCTCGACGCGTTTTACGAGCGGGTCCGTTCTCCTACTAATTCCTCTACGACCGTCTCCACTTCATGAGCGTTCGCTACGGCATTGTGCTCGGCTGCCCACGGTCGGGGACAACGTACCTGATGAGCGTGCTGAATGCGATTCCGGATCTCGAATGCCTGGACGGTACGCTCATGCCGGTTACCATTCCGCACGTGGCCACCCAGGCCCTCGACGCCGAGGTCTACGACGCGCTCGCCGTCGGCTTCGAGCGGGCGCTCGACGCGTACCTCCACTCCGGCCGGTACCACTCGCGGGCCGCGGCGCTGCAGAAGTGGGTGCGCGCGCCCTCGGGGCTCGGCGATCTCGTGAAGGCGCTGCGCGGCCGGCGCGACCTCCCAGAGCGCATGATTTATAAGGAACCCTTTTTGGCCTTCGCCCCGGACTTTGTGCTCGACGCCCTGCCCGACGCTCAAATCGTATACCTCGTGCGGGACGGTCGGGACTGTGCCCGCTCGCTCGTGGAAAATTACGATGTACTGACCGACGAAAAGCTCACGCACCTCAGGAGCGCAGAGGTCCGCATGGGGCGGGAGTACGACCATCGCTACGTCCCCTGGTGGGTAGGCGAGGGCCGCGAGCAGGCCTTCATCGAGAGCTCGCCGTACGTTCGGGCCGTCTGGATGTGGAAGGAAATGGTGCGGCGCTGCCACGAGTGCTTCTCTCGGCCTACGTCCCAGGACAACGGACAGGTGATGCGGCTCCACTACGAGGAGTTCGTGCGCGCCCCGTTCGAGTACGGGTCGGCTGTTCTCGAACATTTCGGGGCCGCTCCGAACACTGCTTCGTGGTACCGCCTTCGACAGGCCCACACCCGCTCCATTGGCAAATACGCCCGTAGAAGCGACCGGGAGATCCGCGCCGCCGAGGAGATCGCTGGGGAGGAGCTGTCTATGCACGGCTACGAGCTGCACACGAGCGCCGAATAGCGATTCAGACCGCATGCGGATCGACCTTGTCTTTCCGGTTCTGCCCCCGACCCTCGACGGCATCGGGGACCACACGGCCCGGCTCGCGGAGGCGCTGTCGGGACGGGCGTCGGTGCGCGTGCTCACGGCTCAGTCCGAGGCGGACGCGATTCCGGGGGCGGCGGTGGAGACGGCCTTCTCCTATCCGCCCCGGCGCGGCGTGCTGGCTCTGCCTGCGGCCGTTCGTGCCCGCCCGCCCGACTGGCTCCTGCTGCAGTTCAACCAGTTTAGCTACGGGCGCTGGGGGCTGAACCCGTTCGTGCCTGTTGCACTCTTCCGCATTCGGCGTCACTGCCCCGGCACCCGCCTCGCCGTGCTCTTCCACGAGGACTTTCTGCCGGCCACCAGTTGGCGCAACGCCGTGATGACTACGTGGCAGCGCGCACAGTTCTGGGCCCTGGGTCGCCTGGCCGATCACGTCCTGTTTTCCATTGCACCGTGGGCTCGGCAGTACCGGTCGTGGTTCCCCAACACCCCCGTTGGCCACCTGCCAGTTGGGTCCAACATCCCACGGGGGGATGCCGACCGGGCGGCCGTGCGCGAGCAGCTTGGCCTGTCCGCGGACGCGCTCGTTCTGGGCGTGTTCGGGTCGCTTCACGAGTCGCGGCTCCTTGCACACATTCGGGCCGCGGCCCGGGCGGTCGCCGACGCGGCCAACGAGGCGGTGCTGCTCTACATTGGGCCCCACGGCTCCGGGTTTCGGCGAGCGATGAGCGGCCTCCCCACCCACGATGCCGGCCCCCTTCCGGGCCCTGCCGTCTCGCGCCACTTCCGGGCAATAGACGTGTACCTCGCGCCGTTTGTCGACGGGGCCTCCACGCGACGCGGCTCCCTCATGACGGGCCTCCAGCACGGACGGCCCACCGTGTCGACGGTAGGGCCCCTCACCGATCCGGTGCTCCACAGGGCGAACGAAGACGCACTGTCGCTCGCGCCGGCCGAGGACGCGGCGGCGTTTGCCCGGCGTGCCCGGCGGCTCTGCCAGAACGCGGCGCGGCGCGCGGAAATGGGAATGGCCGGACGCCGGCTGTACGAACAGCGCTTTGCGTTCGATCAAATCGCCGAGCGGCTCTTGGCCGTTCTGCGGGGGGCGCCCCCCGAATGACGGTGCTTGTTCTGATGCCCTTGGCCACAACACGGGGCGGCGCCGAGCGGCTCCTGGAACGGCTCCTCCGGCAACGCCCAACGACCGGTCTCCGCTGGGTGGTGGTGTTTCTGGAAGACGGCCCCCTGCGCGACACCCTTGAGCAGCACGGCGTTGAGACGCACGTTGTAGACGCCGGGCGACTCCGCGAACTGCGCCGGTACGCGAGGGCCGTGCGGCAGATTGCCGGCCTCGTTCAGGAAACCGGGGCCGACCTGCTCCTCAGTTGGATGCCGAAGGCCCACGTCTACGGCGCCGTGGCCGCGGCATGGACCGGGCGCCCGGCCGTGTGGTACCAGCACGGTGCTCCCTCGCTGGGCTGGATGGACCGGCTGCTCACGCTGCTGCCGGCGCGGGCCGTGCTGGCCTGCAGCCACCACGTGGCCCGCCTGCAGGCAGCCCTATGGCCCTCTCGCGACACGCGAGTCGTGCACCCGTGCGTGGACCTTGACCGGTTCGACCCCGACGCGCTCCCGCCTCCCGACGAGGTGCGCCGCCGACTCGGCCTTCCCACCGAAGGCCCCCTCGTCGGCATCGTAGGGCGCCTTCAGCACTGGAAAGGCACGCACACGTTCGTCGACGCGCTTCCCCACGTTCTTGAAGCCCACCCCGACACCCACGGGGTGGTTGTGGGCGGGCGTCATGCCTTGGAGCCCGGCTACGCCGCACGTGTGAAGCGCCGAATCGCCGAGCGCGGGCTCACAGACCGGGCCCTCATGGTCGGGTTTCAGTCAAATGTACCGATGTGGATGCAAGCGATGGATGTGGTGGTTCACGCCTCCAATGCCGAGCCATTTGGGATGGTTGTGGTGGAGGCGATGGCCCTGGGGAAGCCGGTGGTGGCGGGGGCACGCGGCGGCCCCCAGGAAATCGTCGTCGAGGGGACGACCGGGCTGACGGCTCCCTTCGAGGCCCCGCAGGCGCTTGCGCGCCAGATCGTGACCCTGCTCGCCAACCCCAGCGCGGCCCGCCGCATGGGCCAGGCCGCCCGAGCACGCGCCCGGGCCTTTTCCGCCACCACCTTCGCCGAGCGCCTCGCCGCCACGCTCCGAGCGCTCGGGCCCGCACCGCACCCGCAGCCCTCCTCGCCCGCAACGCCATGAAGGCGCTTCTCGGACGCCTCATTCCACGGACCGCTGCTCAACGGCCCGCCTCGGCTCGTCGACTGTGGGGGGCCGCCGGCAGCGTAGGGGGAAGCCTCGCGCTCGCAGGCCTCGCCATTGTGGGCGAGGTGCGCCTGGCCTTCGCAGGCGTCTTCCTGTCGGTGCTGGTGGGGCTGGCGTGCATCAGCGTGCACGCGGCTCTGCTTGCCACCTTCGGCTACCTCACGGTTCTGGGAGACCTGCGGCGGTGGATTCTGCCGTTCGCCGACTGGTCGGGGGCCGATCCGCTCCTCGTCGTGGGCCCCGCGGTGGCCATCGTGCTGTGGGGCGTGGCCATGACCTCGGAACGCACGGGACTCGACACTCCTCTTTCGCGGTGGATGGTGCTGCTGATGGGCATCATGGCGCTCCAAATCTTTAACCCTCTGCAGGGCGGGCTTCTGGTGGGGGCCGCCGGGGCCATGTTCCTGCTGGTGCCGCTGCTGTGGTACTGGGTGGGCAAGTCGTTTGGGAGCGAGGCGCTGCTGCGACGCCTCTTTTTCCGGCTCGTGGTGCCGCTGGCCTGCTTGGCCGCCCTGTTCGGGCTGTATCAGGTGGCCTTCGGCTATCCGCCCTACCAGTTGACCTGGTACCGCGTGGCGGGATACACGGCGCTGGGCCCCAGCGAGGAGTATCTGCGGCCGCTTTCCATCTTTGCCAACCTAACCGAGTACGCGGAGTACCTAGGAGCGGCGATTCTGGCCCTCCTGGCCCCGCTTCTCCGCGGGCGGGCCTCGGTGGGGGCGGGCCTGCTCATCGTGCTGCTCTTCGGGGCGCTGTTTCTGACGGGCACCCGCGGGCCGGTGCTGTTCCTGCTGGTTACGGGGGCCATCCTGTGGGCCCTCCTGGGGCGGACCGTGCGCGTGTGGCTGCCCCGCCTGGCCCTGGGCCTCCTGCTCGGGGCCGCCGGCCTGGCGTACGGCCTCTCGCAAGTGGCGCAGGTGGAGGGAGAAGGGCGCGCGCAGTTCAACCTCCGCCGGCAGGCCGAGCTCGTGCCCGAGGGCGAGCAGGGCGGCCCGGCGTCTGCTCACCTGAACCTGATCCGCATCGCCGGGGTGCGAACGATGGAGCAGCCCCTGGGGTACGGGCTCGGGTCCGTTACCCTGGCCGCCAGCCGGTTCGGGCCGGGCGGGTTCTCCAGTGAAAAGGACTTTACGGACATGTTTTTGGCGCTGGGGGTGCCGGGCGGCGTCGTGTACCTCATCGTGCTGGCCTACGCCACCCTTCTGGCCCTCCAGTACTGGCAGCGGACGCGGCGCACCGTGGGACTCATCGTGATCGGACTGCTTCTGTTTTCCGTCTTTGGCTGGCTGCAGCCCGGGCAGTACGTAATGACGCCCCTCGTATGGTTCTGCGTTGGGGCACTGGACCGGATGCAAGCGTCCGCCGCATCCCCTCCCGCAGAGCCCTCTCGCCCCTCGTCCCTCCACACGCCATGAACATTTGCCTTGTTACGAACCGGATCGTAAAGGGCGAGGGCCAGGGCCGCGTGAACTACGAGATCGTGCGGCGGGCCGTGGCGGCTGGGCACCGCGTCACCTGCCTTGCCCACGCAGTCTCGCCCGACCTCCACGTTCACCCGCGGGTGTCGTGGGCGTTCATGCCCGATGCCCAGTGGCCCGTGGCCCTTCTCGGAAACCTCCGGTTTGCGTGGCACAGCACGCGGTGGCTCCAGGCCCACGGCGACGCATTCGACCTGACGGTGGGGAATGGGTGCATCACGTGGTTTCCGGTGGACCTCAACGTCGTTCACTTTGTGCATGGCGCGTGGCTGCGGGCGGCTCCCCGCGACGGGGGACGGGGCGGGCTGTACGGAGCGTACCAGTGGCTCTACGCGCTTCTCAACGCGCGCTTGGAGAGGCGCATCTTGCCTCGGGCCGGCGTGGTGGTGGCCGTGTCGGAGCGGGTTGGGCGCGACCTCGCCGCGCAGGGCCTTCCGCCCAGCTCCATTCGGGTGATCCCCAACGGGGTGGACCCCAACGAATTTCACCCGGGGCCGGAGGACCGACGGGCCCTCAGGCTCCCGACCGGGGCGCCGCTCGCCGTATTTGCCGGCGATCTTCGCACGCCGCGCAAAAACCTGGACACGGTGCTGCGGGCGCTGGCCAAGGTCCCATCCCTGCACCTTGCCGTGGCGGGGCGCGAGGACGGAAGCCCCTTTCCCGCGCTCGCCAAGTCCCTGGGCGTAGACAACCGCGTGCATTTTCTGGGCTTTCGGGACGATGTGCCGACCCTGATGCGCGCCGCGGACCTTCTTGTGTTTCCGTCGCGCTACGAGGCCTGCGCGCTCGTGCTGCTCGAGGCGATGGCCTCCGGGCTTCCCGTCGTGACCGCCCGCACAACCGGGGGGGCCGAACTCGTGTGCGGCGACTGCGGAGTGGTCCTCGACGACCCGGACGACACGGAGCGTCTCGCCGGGGCCCTTCGTCGCCTCGCCGACAGTCCTGCCCGCCGACGTGCCATGGGCCAGCAGGCTCGCGCGCAGGCGCAGACGCTGTCCTGGGCCACGATGGCCGAGCGCTACCTGAGCCTCATGCACGACGTGGCCGAGCCCTCCCGCTCCTCCTAGACCGCCTCACTGCACGCTTTTGCCCTCGAACGCCGTGCCAATTCGTACCGACCGCATCGAGAACTGGGCCTTCGTGACCGGCGTGATCCGGAGTGGCACCACCATCTTGGGAACAGTGCTCACCCTTCCCTGCTCGGTCGACTACATCCACGAGCCATTCAACGGCGGGTACACACGCGACGACCGCCAAGCCCTGCTGCCGCGATACGTACGGCCGGGCGATGCGTCCGACGCTGCTCAGGCCTTCCGCCGGCGCGTGGCCCGGCTCTACGCGTACGACATCGGCATGCGAACGGCGCACCACGACGCGGACTCCTGGCCTCGACGCGCGCTCAAGGCGCTGGTGGGAAGCCGGGGGCCGTTCTACCTGCGCCTTGCCAAGCTGAATCCGTTTCACCGCGCCGCCGTCCTCAAGGACCCGATGGGACGGATGGCCGCCGAGTTTCTGTACCGGGAATTTGACACGATCCCCGTCATCCTCGTCCGGCATCCCGTGTCGCTGGCGGCGAGCCTCAAGCGGGTGGGGTGGTGGCCCGAGATGCGCGAGTTTGCGGTGCAGCCCGACCTCATCGAGGACTACTTCGCAGACGAGAAGGCATTTCTGGCGCGGGAGTGGCCCAACCGCCTGCTCGAGGCCATGGCCCACTGGCGGGCCACGTACAAGGTGCTTCTGCAGCAGGCCCAGCAGTACCCAGACTGGCAGGTCGTCACGCACGAGGACTTCTGCGAGCAGCCCGTCCAGACGACCCGGCGGCTCTACAACGCGCTTAACCTGCCGTGGTCCAGCGCGTACGCCGAAAAGATTCGCGCCCTCACCGGTACTGCTAACCCGACCCGGCCGCGGGCGGGACGCGTGCAGGACGTGCGGCGAAACAGCGCACGCCTTTTCGAAATGCGCCGCGATGCCATCCCCCCCGACGAGCGCCGGCGCATCTTCGAGGTCGTGCAGGACGTGGCGCTCGACGTTTACTCACGCGAGTCGTTTGCGATTGATTGACCCCGCGATCTTCCCGTCCTCACCACTGGGCGCACTTCCCTTTTCGCCGCAACAAGGCAGTAAGATGGAGTCATTGCTTTGCATCAACACAGGAGGAGAAGGCGACCTTCATGGGAAGCGCGCCCGACGGCTGACCGCGGGGCTGGATGCCGAACGGGTGTTTTTTGACCTTGACAAATCGAAGTCGCGGCTGGCCAACGCCCGAGCAATCTGGGACCTTCTCGCCACGCGCACCTGGGATCTGGTGTACCAGGAGGGAACGGGAGTTGCGGCGGGCATCCCTCTCGTCCTGGCTGCTCGATTCTGCAATCAGAGATACGTGGTCTCCTCCGGGGATCCCGTCGGGGGGTTCTTTCGAACGGTTGAAGGCCCCCTGACCGGGGTTGTCCTCGAGCAGTACGAACGGCACCTCTACCGGCATAGTGCCGGGTTCATCGGGTGGACCCCCTACCTGACAGGAAGGGCCTTGAAGATGGGGGCTGCCCGTGCGGCTACCGTCGAGGGGGCCGTGGATACGTCACTGTTCGCGCCGTGCCCGCCCGAGGAGCGCCGGTCGATGAAAGAACGCTACGGCCTTTCGCCCGGCCACATCGTTTGTGGAGTGGCGGGCAGCTTGCGATGGGTACACCGCCAGAAGTACTGCTACGGCCTAGAACTTGTCGAGATGCTTCGGCACTTGGACCGCGACGACGTGTCCGTGCTTATCGTCGGAGACGGCGACGGTCGCCCGATTCTGCAGGAGCGCGTCCCCGAGGCCTGGCGCGATCGGGTCGTGTTTACGGGCCGTCTTCCCGAAGAGGAAGTGTCGGACGCACTCAATGCAATGGATGTCGGCTTTGTCGCGCAGACGCTGGACGGGCTCGGCTCTTACCGGCTGACGACCAAACTGCCAGAGTATCTCGCGGCGGGGCTGCCGGTGGCCATGAGCCAGGTTCCCGGTTTCTTCGACTACGCTCGTCCTGCAGGGTGGCCCCTTCCCGCCCACCATCCTGCGAGCGATCCCTTTCACCGAGGGTGTGCGGACTGGCTCGACGAGTTGACGTGGGCGGAAATTGCCGACCGCCGCCGTCGCGCTCCAAAAAGGGCGCGTAGGTTTTTCGACTACGAGGTGGTTCGGCCAAAGTTTGAGTCGTTTATTTCGACCCTTTTAAGCGCGTAGATGTGCCTGCACCAAGCGAGAAGAGGTCCACATCCTGTCCCGATTGCCAGGGCCCTTCGGCCCTCGAAGTAGGAATGGAGTGGCATCCGGACGCGCCCGGCAGCGGCGTCGGGCGCATGTACCATGGGCTCGTGCAGCATCTTCCTCGGGCAGGCGTTGAGGTGTCGGGACTGGTCACTGGATCTGCCCCTCTCCGCGACGCCCCGTCATCGATTCGGGCCTTTGCGTCGCCCGCCGCCTCGTTGCCGCGGCGCCTTTGGAAGCTGCGCTCCTCCGCGAAAGAGATGCTTCGCACACGAACCGTTGACTTGATTGCTTCCCACTTCGCGCTATACGCCGCCCCCCTCGTCGGCCTATTCGACGACCGCCCTCTGATTGCCCACTTCCACGGGCCGTGGGCGCTCGAGTCGCGGGCGGAAGGGGAGCCTGCCTGGAGCGTTTGGGGAAAGGCCCTCCTTGAGCGGAGCGTATACCGGCGGGCACAGCGGTTTATTGTTCTCTCCTCTGCCTTCCGAGACGTTCTCGTTGAGCGCTACGACGTAGACGCAGGCCATATTCGCGTCGTCCCCGGCGGCGTGGACGCAGACCGGTTCAACACTGGCCTGTCGCGCCGGGCAGCCCGGCAGCGCCTCTCCTGGCCCACGAACCGGCCCATCGTGCTCGCCGTGCGCCGCCTCGTCCGCCGCACAGGCGTGTCGCGCCTCGTAGACGCCATCGGTCGCGTGCGCGACCAGATTCCCGAGGTGCAGCTATACCTCGCCGGCACGGGCCCCCTGCGAGACGAACTGGCCCGTCAGATTCGGGAACGGGGGCTCTCCACCCACGCCACCCTGCTCGGCTTCGTCCCCGACGATTTGCTTCCGCTCGCCTACCGGGCGGCCGATCTGTCGGTCGTGCCCTCCGTTGCACACGAAGGGTTCGGGCTCGTCGTCATTGAGTCCCTTGCGGCGGGCACGCCGGCCCTCGTAACACCCGTGGGCGGCCTCCCGGAACTTGTGTCGGGCCTTTCGGACCGCCTGCTGTTGCCCGGCGGAGCGCCCTCTCGGCTCGCCCCCCGAATCGCAGCGGCCCTGGCGGGGGACATGTCGCTTCCCGACGCGGCGGCCTGCCAGCGCTACGTACGGGCGCACTACGACTGGCCCATCATTGCTCGACAAACCCGGGACGTGTACGCGGAGGTGGTGTAGCCATGGATCCTCGTATTTTATTTGTCGACCACACAGGCGCGCTGGGCGGGGCCGAGCTGTACCTGCTCGACGTTGCCCGGGCCTACCGGTCGACCTCCACGGTCTGCCTGTTCGAGGACGGCCCGTTTCTGGAGACGCTGCGCGACGACGACATTTCCGCTGAGGTGCTTCCGGCCTCAGACGCCCTGCTCGGCGTCCAGAAGGGAAGCTCGGCCCGGCGGTCCCTCTCCGCCCTCCCCGAAATTCTGTCGCTGGCCCGACAGCTCGCCCGAACGGCCCGCGACTACGACCTCCTCTTCGCCAACTCGCAGAAGGCGCTCATCGTGGCGGGGCTGGCCAGCTGGTGGGCGCGGCCCCCCCTCGTTTGGAACCTCCACGACATGCTCACGGCCGACCACTTTAGCGCATTCAACCGGTGGGTGGCGCCCCGCTGGGCGAACTGGTTTGCCGATCGGGTGATCGTGAACTCCGAGGCGACGCGCGAGGCGTTTGTGGAGAGCGGCGGGCGGCGCCATAAAACGGGACTCGTCCATAACGGAATCGACCCGACCTCCTTCGAGGCCGTCTCTGAGGACGAAGCCCAGGCGGTCCGTCAAGAACTGGGGCTCGATTCTGAAAGACCCGTCTTCGGCGTCTTTGGTCGTCTCGCGCGCTGGAAAGGACAACACGTCTTGCTCCGGGCACTTCCGGAACTTCCCGACGCTCAGCTGCTCCTCGTGGGCGAAGCACTGTTCCAGGAGGATGAGGCATACAAGCGAGAACTGCGAACGCTCTGCGACGATCTTAGCATCGAGGACCGCGTACACGTTCTCGGCTTCCGCCACGATGTGCCCCGGCTCATGGCCGCCACCGACGTGCTCGTCCACACCTCCACTGCACCCGAACCGTTCGGGCGGGTCCTCGTCGAAGGCATGTTGGCCCGTACGCCGGTGGTGGCCACCCGGGCCGGCGGCCCCGCCGAGATCATTGAGGACGGCACGACCGGATGCCTCGTCCCGCCCGACGATCCGACCGCCCTCGCCCAGACCCTCCGCACTGTGCTCAACGATGCGCAGGCCCGGGTGGAGATGGTCGAGGCCGCGTACGACCGGGCCCGAACCCGTTTTTCGATGGAGGCGATGCTGGGAGCTGTCGACGAGCAGATTCGGCAAGCGATTTCGCAATAGCGCGCTGCGCTCGAATGGCGACTTTTCTATTCACACTGTTCATCGCATGGGCCGTTGCGGACACGGGGCAGGCCCTCCGAACGACCCCAAACTCAACTGATGGGGTCCGACGGCCGGCTTTGAGTGCGAGCGTCGGTATCGTGCTCGCTGGGCTCCTCTTCGGAACCGCCGTTGTGGCGTCCCCTCCGACCGACGACACAGTGACACTCCCCCTCCGCGTATATCCGGCGGACGGTCGGTCCGAGCACGTCGAGTCGATCTCCCTGATGGTCAACGACGCATCGTCAGTGGACAGCCTGTACGTGCAGGCGCACCAGCCTTTCAACGCCCGCACCGGATGGGACCGCGGCGTGGCGAAAGGCGGCTTCGACCCCGAAGGAGCCGCGGCGATCCGTCTCAACGACGGAGCGTGGATTCCCGTCCGCGACCAGACGGTCGACTGCGCCTGGCCGGAGAGCGCCTACGGATGCGTGGCCGGCGTGTACCACACCCTCCGGTTTACCGTGCCGGTGGAGAGGGTCCGGGCGGGGGCCAACACACTCGCCTTTAGGTACAACGGGACAAAAGGGGTGCGCTCTGGCTACCGGGTGCTTGGGGTGGGCTTCATGCGCCCCTCGGACCCGACCGTGCAGCGGTTCGATCCGTTCCAGCACGGCGCCCACACTGCTTCCCAACTGGTGCGAGACGAGGTGGACGATTGGCATCCGCCGATCGGTTTTCGGGGCACAGAGGCCATTCGGGCGGGCGAGCAGCTCTGGGGCGAGACGGGCCTTCTGCGGGACATCGACGGCACTGCCCTCCGGGCATCCTGCGGGTCGTGCCACGCGAAGGCGGGACGCGACCTGAAGTACTTCGGGTACTCGAACCGTGTCATTATCGCGCGCAGCCGGGCACACGGTCTCTCGACCACGGAGGGCAAGCAGATTGCCGCCTACATCCGCGCTCACGACTTGCGAACGGAGGAGGGGACATCGTACGAACCGCCCGGCCGACCGTGGAATCCACCGTACCAGCCCGGCCCAAGCGGCTTTGGACCGGACGGCACGCAGGGCCCCGACGAGGCCGATCAGCAGTATTGGGCCGCGGGGGCGGGGCTCGACTGGATACTCGACCACCCCCGCGAGGAGCCCGGCACCCAGCGCGACATGCTCGCCCACCTCTTTCCCAAACACGGAACCCCGTCGCAGGGCGTCGGCTGGTATTGGGACACCAAGACCGACCGGAAGGAGCTCGCCTGGCGGCACGTGTCGACCGACTCGACGCTTAACCTGCGCACTATGCCCCTCGACATCCAGTTTCCCGACTGGAACAGCTGGCTCCCGAAGGTGCACCCGATGGACGCTGTCCCCCATCAGTTCATGAATGGCGAAGGGCAGCGGTGGTACGAAGAGGAGCTCCCTGAAGCACTGGCGTCGGGCGATCTGGGCGACATCGAGACGGCCACCCGACGCATGAAGGCCGAGCTCCGGCAAGAGGGGGTCCTCAAGCACGAAAGGCCGCCCGGATTCACCGCCAACAAATGGGCCCTGTCCCGCGCCGGGGCGTACAAGTGGCTCGCCGTAAAGTACTGGGAGACCTTCCACGGCCACCATCTCGAAGACCGGGCCGACGAGGCGTATCCAACGTGGAGCGAGCCGCGGGGCTGGGTCGGGCGACAACGGATCCCCTTCGACCTCGCGGGTCACATCAGCGCCCCAACAGGCCAGCAGTCGCCCCCCTGGATCTACGCGAATGAGGCGCAGGAAAAGGCGTTTTCGCACCTCTGGTACCAGGTGCAGATGGTGCTCAACCCCGGCACGCAGCCCGCAAGCAGTCACCAGACCCCCGTGGACCTTGGGTACCAACGCAGCCACATCGGGGACATCGCGGCGCACTTTGCCCCGCCCGCAGACTATCGCCGGTTCCTGACCGAGATTAAGGCCTGGCAACGGTGGGCGAACGGGGACTTGGCCGACCCGGCCCGGGGCTGGAACGCGAACGCCGGCCGCGTCAACGCCTTCGAGCGGATAGACTTGCCCACCGCTCGCCTAAACCGGGCACTCCACACGGCCGGTATGCGGGCGTGGTGGCACGAGATGCGCCAGTTCGCCCCCAGCGCGTTTCCCCGGGGCCCCGAAAATGAGTGGTACGAGCCCGAAGACGCCGTCCCTGAGCCCACAGGGTTTACCTCCAACCGGGCGCAAGGGCAACAGACCTACCAGTACCTCATTGCGGCCGCCGAGCAGAACCTTCTCCCCGCCACGCTCATCGACTCCATCGGCACGCTGTGGGGGCAGCCGCTCTGGCCCCACACCGGTGTGCCCCCCTTCGACGACCGCCCGCGGTGGGACGCCCTCGCGGCCCCGACGGTCCGCCAGTCGATTTCTCTGGAGACGGGCTGGAACTTCGTCTCCGCCTACGTTGCTCCGCCCGACTCCTCGATCGAGCAGATTGTGGCCGGCGTGGACGGCCTCTCAATGGTGAAAGACGAAGACGGGCGTGTGTACATGCCCGGCCAGGGCATCGACCAGATCGCGACATGGTCTCTCTCGGAGGGATACAAGGTGCACGTCACGACCGATGCGGTACTCACTCTCTCGGGGCGCCCCCTCTACGCCAGCAAAACCCCGATCCCTTTGGAAAAGGGCTGGAACCTGATCCCGTTCTACCCTCGCACCCCGATGGAGGCGGCCACGGCCCTCGCCCCTATTCAAGATGTGCTGAACGTTGCCCGAAACGAAGCCGGACGCACGTACGCTCCCTCCCAGCCCCGCAGTCCTCTCGATACCTTGAGGCCGGGCGCCGCCTACGCGCTCCACGTGTCGGCCGATACAACACTCACGTACCCGCGCCCACAGTGAGAACCCGCAATAAGAACGGGCGACGCACAGTCTTCAGTGACCCGCTTCCGAAAGGGGCGGCACGCGCGCAGACTGCGCCGCCTGCGTATCGAACTGGTTGAAGACCACGCCGGCCACGGGCGTGCCCACCGACTGGAAAGAGCGGACAGCGGCCCCGAATGCCTCTCGGCGCGACGCGGACGTGGACACGAAAAGCACCTGCGCGCCGGTCTGCCCTCCCATCACCACCGCGTCGCTCGCGGCCTGGGTGGCCGGCGTGTCAAGGATTACGAGGTCGAAACGCTCCTGAACCACCTCCACGAAGCGGCGCAGGTGCTGCGGGTCCAGGGCCTTCGCGGGTGCCTCTTGGGGCTGTCCTGCCGGGATCACGTGCAACCCGTCGAGGGGGGCGCGATGGATGGACGACTCGCCCGGCCGGTGCGGCCCCACTGCCACGCCTCCCTCGGAGCTCTGCTGGGCTTGGCGCCCGGCGCCCACCATGCCCTCCAGCGCCTCGAAGATCTCCGCCAGGCCCGGCGTACGGGGCAGCCCAAGCACCGTATGGAGCGTGGGAGACCGCAGATCTGCGTCGATCAGAAGCACGCGTTGCCCGCTGAGTGCACCGGCAAGCGCCAGGTTGGCGGCGGTCGTGGTTTTGCCTTCGCCGGCCTGCGCGCTCGTCACGAGAACCCCCCCGCCCCCCTGCTCTCCGGTCCCGATACGCTGCACCACGCTGTTCCAGAGAAGCCGGTAGTGCTCCGTGATAGACGACCACGGGTTGAGCAGCGGCATGAGGCGCGTACTGACCGTATGCCCCTCCACCTCCACGCGGTCGCGCCCTCCGAACGCACGCTCCACTTCTGCCTCCATGTCGGGCACCACGCCAAGAAGCGTGTGGCCCTGCTTCTCGATGTCGCGGGGGTGGCGGAGCTGGGTGCTGGCCGCCTCGTATAAAAACGCGAGTCCCACCCCAAATCCAATCCCCAGCAAGAGGCCTAGCACCAGGTTCTGTGTAGTGCTGGGGCGGACCGGCACACGGGGCACAAACGCCCGCTTTACCACCTCCACGTAGCCGAGCTCCGCCTCTTCCGCGACGCTCGCGGCCTGCAGTTCGCTCATAATCGTTTGGTAAAACGACTCCGCCTGCTGCAACCGCCGCTCAATCTGCTGCCGGCGGATGCGCTGCCGGGGAATGGCGTCGAGCCGTGGCTCGTACGCGGTGATCTGAGAGTCGAGGGCCGCAACCTGCGCCTGTAGCTGCTCGACCGTAATTTCTTGATCGACAATCCGGCCGCGCAGCGCAGAGACACGATCCAGAGACACGCCCGGAGCCTCCGCGGGGCGCCGGCCGGTCGTCTCGTCGATAAGCTGCCGAACCCGTGTGCGCTGCCGCTCCCGAAGCGCCTCAATGCGTTGGGTGAGACGGGCAAGCTCGGGAAACTCCGCGCGAATGCGTGTGGTATCGCCCTCCAGCGCCGGATTGGCCGCGTAGTACTGGGCCGCCTCTACCCGCATCTGAGTGATCTGCTCCCCAAGGGCCCGGATCTCGCTCCGCAGCCCCGACGCCTCTTGCTCCTCCAGCACGTTCTCCCGCAGCTGCGGGCGGAACTGCTTCAACTGCTGGCGCAGAAGCCCAAGCCGGGTCTGCTCCCGCTCCAGCTCGAAGGCAAGTTCATCGCGACGGGTTTTGAGACGCTGGTACTCCTGCGCAAGGCGCTCTCCCTCTTCTCCCTGTGCAGGAAGCCGGTTGCGACGCGCAAACGACTCCAGCTGTCGCTCAAATTTTCGGATCTTCGCGCGCTGCTTCTCGGCCTGGCGCTCCAAAAACTGACGTGCGGCCTCCAGGCCGGAGCGCGCCCGCTCGCGCCCGAATGTTCGGTACGTTTCGGCGTAAAGGGTTGCCAGCGTGGAGGCCTCCTCCGGCACGCGGCTCTCAACGACGATGCGAATCAGGCTCGGGTCCTCCTGGCCACGCTCAAACGTCGTCGCGTCTAGGATGCGGCGTGCGGCCCTTCCTCGGCTTTCCTCCTCCGGCCCCGCAGAGAGAATGGGAAACGTACGCCCCTCGCCGTCGGACGTCTCGGTGGTCCGAAGAGCCGCAGTGACGCGACGTGCCAGTTCGAGGGAGTTGCGGAGGGTGCCCAGTTCGCCCTGTGCCGTGCGCGTCGGCTCATCCCGGCGGGTGGGCGACAGATTCAGCGACGTAGGACGCTCCGGATCGATCCGGACGATGCTCGTGGCTTCGTAAACCGCGGGCTGCATGTACGTGTAGCCCGCCACAGCCCCGGCCACGAGAAGAGCGGTCGCCACAATGATCCACTTCCCGCGGGCCAGGGTGGCGAAGAGGTCCGAAACGTCCAGGCTCGGATCCCCTCCGCCCCCCACCCCCTGCCC